>JBIOED010000012.1:0-37947 GCA_044445675.1 Caulobacterales bacterium
GCTTTAGGAAAGCTCTGCTCTATCCGGCTGAGCTACCGGGCCACGCGATGCGCGTGATAGCCTAACCCCGGGGGCGTGCAAACGCCGTGAGCGGCGGAGACGGCGGCGGATGGGGGTCCTGAGGCATTTTCGCCAGCTCTGGGTGCAGGTGCTGGTCGGCGTGGCGCTGGGCGTCGCCGTCGGCGCGCTGTGGCCGCACTTCGGAGCCGCGCTGAAGCCGCTGGGCGACGCCTTCATCAAGCTGATCAAGATGGCGGTGGCGCCGGTGATCTTCTGCACCGTGGCGGCCGGTATCGCGCGGATGGGCGACCTGAAGGCCTTCGGGCGCCTGGGCCTGCGGACGCTGCTCTATTTCGAGGTTGTCTCCACCTTCGCCCTGGCGGTCGGGCTGGTGGTCGGCACGCTGATCCACCCGGGCGCCGGATTCAATATCGACCCCGCGTCCCTCGATCCGAGGGTCGGGGCCGGCTATGCGGCCAAGGCGGCCCACGGTCAGGGGGTCGTGGGCTATCTGATGAACCTGATCCCCGACACCTTCCTGGGCGCCTTCGCCGGCGGCGACCTGCTGCAGGTGCTGGTGGTGGCGATCCTCACCGGGTTCGCCTGCACCGGGCTGGGCGGGTTCGGGGCGCGCGCGGCGGGCGTGCTGGAGGATATCGCCCAGCTGTTCTTCGGGATCATCGGGGTGATCGTCCGGCTGGCCCCGGTCGGCGCCTTCGGGGCGATGGCCTTCACCATCGGCAAGTTCGGCCTGGGCTCGCTGCTCAGCCTGGGGGCCATCGTGGGGACCTTCTATCTCACCAGCGTCCTGTTCGTGCTGGTCGTGCTGGGGACGATCGCCTGGGCCTGCGGGTTCTCGATCCTGAAGTTCCTGGCCTATATCCGCGATGAGCTGCTGATCGTGCTGGGGGCGTCGTCGTCGGAGGCGGCGCTGCCGCTGATCATGGCCAAGCTGCAGCGGCTGGGGGCGGGCAAGACCACCGTCGGCCTGGTGATCCCGACGGGCTATTCCTTCAACCTAGACGGCACCAACATTTACATGACGCTGGCCACCCTGTTCCTGGCGCAGGCGACCAACACGCCCTTGAGCCTAGGTCAGGAGGCGACCTTGCTGGGCGTGGCGATGCTGACGTCCAAAGGCGCCAGCGGCGTCGCCGGCGCGGGCTTCATTACGCTCGCCGCGACCCTGGCGGTGATCCCCGACCTGCCGATCGCGGCCCTGGCCCTGCTGGTGGGCGTCGATCGCTTCATGAGCGAGTGCCGGGCCTTGACCAACTTCGTCGGCAACGGCGTGGGGACCCTGGTCATCGCACGCTGGGAAGGCGACCTGGACATGGCGCAGCTGAGGGCCGAACTCGACCGCGGCCCGGGCGACGAGGTGGCCTTGCTGGATACGGTGGAGGCGAGGTGACTTCCGCCCCGCGGACTTCGTGCCGGGGGCGAGGAGATAGCAGGCCTTAGGCGGCGACCGCCTTGATCAGCGACTTGTTGAGGATGCCGATGGCCGCGTCGCGGTCGATGCGCTCGATGGCGGCGACTTCGCGGGCCATGCGATCCAGCGCCGACTCATAGAGCTGGCGCTCCGAATAGGACTGTTCCGGCTGGTTCTCCGCGCGGTGCAGGTCGCGCACCACCTCGGCGATGGAGATCAGGTCGCCGGAGTTGATCTTGGCTTCGTATTCCTGCGCCCGGCGCGACCACATGGTGCGCTTCACCCGCGCGCGGCCCTTGAGCGTGGTCAGCGCCTGGGTGACCACATTGGTCTCGGCCAGCGCCCGCAGGCCGGCCGTGCGCGCCTTGGCGGTCGGCACCCGCAGGGTCATCTTCTCATGGTCGAAGGTGATCACATAGACTTCGAGCTGCAGACCGGCGACTTCCTGGGTTTCGATCCCCTGCACCTGACCGACGCCGTGCGC
The DNA here is from genome assembly GCA_044445675.1 of Caulobacterales bacterium. GTDB lineage: Bacteria > Pseudomonadota > Alphaproteobacteria > Caulobacterales > Caulobacteraceae > Phenylobacterium. Next base: position 1,917 of record JBIOED010000012.1, read on the forward strand.
CGGATAGACGACATGGTCGCCAACCGAGAAATCGTGACTGGTCTTGCTCATCTAGGAACCCTTCTCAAAATCCTGGCCGGCCTCAGGTCGGACCGCCGACGCGAATCCGCCAATCGACAAGGCCACGCTTTCCGCGAAAGGATCGCGGCGGCATCGTCGGTTGGAGCGGAATTAACCTCTAAAGACACCCTTCGCCTGTCGCCGAGCTATCCGTCATGGACCGCGCCGGCATGGCGTTTCATCTAAGCCGATGGGCAAGGCTGAGAGCCTCAAGCGCCGCATCGGGCATAACCGTATCATAAAATGAAGCGGAATGAAAGGGTTGCCCCGGCGGCAGGCGAGCTGGGCGGAGACGCGCCGCGGGCCGTCAGGAGCCGCGGCCGGGCTTCTCCGAGAAGTATTTCTCAAGCTTGCCGGTCTCGCGTTCGAACGCCTCGGCGTCGGCCGGCGCCACACCCTTAACCGTGATGTTCGGCCAGGTTTTCGAATATTCGGAATTGATCCGCAGCCAGGTGCCGTCGGGATCGTCCTCGGTGTCGGGCTTGATGGCGTCGACAGGGCATTCCGGCTCGCAGACGCCGCAGTCGATGCACTCGTCGGGATTGATCGCCAGGAAGTTCTCGCCTTCGTAGAAGCAATCGACCGGGCACACCTCCACGCAGTCCATGAACTTACATTTGATGCAGGGATCCATCACGATGTAGGTCATGGCGGGGAAGCGGCCTCCGGAGCGGCGAGGTAGAGGGTTTGCCGCCTGACTTGGATTACGTCAGGCGGTCAGCAAGAGCGACCAGCAAAAAACCTGGAGCCCCGTTTCGATTCAAGCGAAACGGAAACGGCTCTAGGGCGCGGGTTTTTCACGGTCACGCCGCCCCTTGTCAATGCCACGGATCCGCTGGCGCCTACGAAGAAATCTCCAAGCGCGAATAGAGGGTCCGCGCCTCCTTCGGCGGGCCGCGGCGTTCGCCCAGCGCCTCGACCTTCACCGCGATGAGCTTGCCGCTGAGCGCGAAGACCAGGGCGTCGCCGACCTTCAGAGAGCGGGCGGGTTTGTCGACGCGGCTTTCGTGGCCGGCGCGGGTGAGGCGGATGCGGCCCTCCTCGATGAAGTCGGCCGCGAGCGTGCGGGTCTTGAAGAAGCGGGCGCGCCAGAGCCAGACGTCGGCCCGGGTGGCTTCCTGGGGAGCCTGGTCGGTCATGAGCGCCCCTGGGCGGATCGGCGACGGCGGCGCGGACGGCGAACGGACTGAGGCTCGCCCTTCAGGGCGGCCAGGGCGGCGAACGGCGAGTTGGGGGCGATGATCGGCCGGTGCTCGATCGCGAAGTCACGCTCGGCGCGGCGGCGCCACGCCAGGGCCTCGCCGGTGCGTTTGATGGCCGCGAAGCCTAGACCCTTGAGAATCTCGCGCGCCTCCTCGGGCGTCCAGCCCAGCGCCTCACGCGCCTCGTCGGAGAACACCACGCCGCCGCCCTGCCTGACGCCGGCGCGCAGCAGTTCGTCCAGCCGCTCCAGCTGTTCGACCGGCGCCGCCAGGCCGTGTACGGCCCGCAGGCCGAAGGCGGCGAGCGCGCGGGGCGAGGGGACCTGGGCCGGCAACCGGCTCGGCCTGTCTGTGGGCGGCCGCCAGCCGGGGACCTCACGGGCCGCCAGCGCCTGGGTCAGCGCCCGGGCGTCCGGCCGCAGCAGCGCCGGCATGTAGATGGAAAAGGCGCCCAGCTTGACGCCCAGGCTCCGCAGCATGCGGCGCTCAACCGGGCTCAGCGCCCGGGTCTCGGCGCGCGCCTGCGCCCGGTCCAGCACGCCGCCGGCCTCGATCAGCCGGAAGGCGAGGCCGCGGGCCAGGCCCTTGATCTTGTCGTCGGCCACCGCCGCCTCAAGCTTGCGAAGCCCGCCCAGGCGCCGACCCGCCTCAGCGGCGACGAAGGCCTCCAGCCGCTGGCCGGCGCGCTGCCGCGCCGTGTCGTGGCCGAGCTCGCCCAGCAGCCGCACGCGCGGCCGGAACGGCTCGCCGCCCGCCAGCGCGCCCGCGGCCTCGCCCCGCCACAGGACCGCCCCGTCGGGGGTCAGCGCGAAGGCCTCGTCCGGCTCGGCCGCCAGCTTGCCCAATCGTCGGGCGATCTCCGGCCCGACGGCGTGGGTGGCGGCGGCCCGCAGCGCCTTCTCCTCCAGCACCGACGAACCCTGCTCGGCCTCGAACCGCACGCCGGTCAGCCGGCCCACGAAATGGCCCTCGACGGTCACCGCGCCGTCGGCGCCGACGCCGGCCAGCATGTCCTCGCGCACGCGCAGGCCGCGCATCAGGGCGCTGGTCCGCCGGTCCACGAACCGCGCCATCAGCTTCTCGTGCAGGGTGTCGGAGATCCGCTCTTCCAGCCCGCGCATCCGCCCCTGCCAGCCGGCGGGGTCGGCCAGCCAGTCCGGCCGGTTGGCCACATAGGCCAGCGTCCGCACGCTGGAGAGTCGGGCGGCCAGCGTGTCGATCTCGCCGTCGGTGCGGTCGAGGTGGCTGAACTGGCGTGCGATCCAGTCCTCCGGGATCCGCTGGCGTCCGGTGGTCAGGTGCAGGAAGAATTCCCGCGCCAGGCCCATGTGCTCGTCGAAGGCGAGCTTGCGGAAATCCGGGGTCTGGCAGCATTCCCACAGGCGCTCGATGGCCGCCCGGCCCCTGGCGCGATCAGCGACCTGCGGATCCTGGGCCAGCCGGCGCAAGGTGGTCTCATCCAGCGCCTCGGCCGACAGCGTCAGCCCCTCGCGGTCCGGCGTCCGGGCCAGCGAGCGGAGCAGGTTCGGCAGCGAGCCGAAGTCGAGCTTGAAGTTGCGCCACTGCGCCCCGGTCACCGGCTCGAACCGGTGCTCCTCCACCGCGCCGACGAGGTCCTCGTCCATGTCCTCGGCTTCGCCGGTCACTCCGAAGGTCCCGTCGCGCTGATAGCGCCCGGCGCGGCCGGCGATCTGGCCCACTTCCTGCGGATAAAGGAACCGCGTCCGCTTGCCGTCGAATTTCCGCAGGCCCGCAAAGGCCACGTGGTCGACGTCCATGTTCAGGCCCATGCCGATGGCGTCGGTGGCGACCAGGAAGTCGACCTCGCCGGACTGGTAGAGCGCCACCTGGGCATTGCGGGTGCGCGGGCTCAGAGAGCCCATCACCACGGCGGCGCCGCCGCGCTGGCGGCGGATCAGCTCAGCGATGGCGTAGACCTGGTCGGCGCTGAAGGCGACGACGGCGGAGCGGCGGGGCAGGCGGGTCAGCTTCTTGGGGCCGGCGTAGGTGAGCGCGCTGAACCGCTCGCGGGTGACGATCTCGGCGTGCGGCAGCAGGCGGCGGACCAGGGGCGCCATGGTCCCGGCGCCCAGCAGCATGGTTTCCGCCGTCCCCCGGGCGTGCAGCAGGCGGTGGGTGAAGACGTGGCCGCGCTCGGGGTCGGCGCAGAGCTGGATCTCGTCGACCGCCAGGAACTCCACCTCCCGCGACAGCGGCATGGCTTCGACGGTGCAGACGAAATAGTGCGGCCGGGGCGGGACGATCTTCTCCTCGCCGGTGATCAGCGCCACCGAACGGACGCCCCGCAGCTTGACGATCCGGTCGTAGATCTCGCGCGCCAGCAGCCGCAGCGGCAGGCCGATCATGCCGGAGGCGTGGCCCAGCATCCGCTCGACGGCCAGATGCGTCTTGCCGGTGTTGGTGGGGCCAAGCACCGCCACCAGTCTGGGAGGGGCCACGCCTGTGGAGCGGTCGCTCATGACTAGAACTTGGGGGCCCGGAGAGAGTCGGGCAAGCGGCGCTTAGACGCGGCGGCCGGCTCCGGGTTCCAGCCGGAAGGCCCGAGGCAGCAATTGTTCGATCGTCTGGCGGCCCATATCGCCGTCCGCGGCCAGGGCCACGACCTCGCAACCGGGGCCGGCGAGTTCGAAGATCTTCTGCCGGCACCCGCCGCACGGCCAGACCAGTCCCGGCAGCGACGAGGCGACGTAGACCCGCGCGAGCCGGGTCGGCCCTTGCGTCACCGCCGCGCCGATCGCGCTCGCCTCGGCGCATTGGCCGAGCGGGTAGGCGGCGTTCTCGACGTTGACCCCGTAGGACAGCCGCCCGTCGGCGTCTTCCACCGCAGCGGCCACCCGCACCCCGGAATAGGGCGCATGGGCATGCGGCAGCAGCCGTCGAAGTTCGGCGGCGATCGCCTGGGCGTCGGCCATGGAGGAAGCGTCCCGCAACACACTCAAGGGACAGAGGAGTTTATGGAGCGCTCGACGTGGCGTCCACCTCGCTCAGGATGGCCAGCAGGGCCATCACACAGAGCGCCGAGTTGTGGGCGGCCAATTGCGCCATCTGCGGATAGGTGAGGTGGCTTTCCTCGCCGGCCAGGTCGGAGAGGGTGCGGATGACGTAGAGCGGCGCGCCCCAGGCCTCGGCGACCTGGTTGACCGCGCCGGACTCCATGTCGATGGCCTGGGCGGCGAAGCGGGCGTGCAGGGCGCTCCGCGTCTCGGCGCAGTTGAGGAAGTAGTCGGCGGTGACGATGCCGCCCAGCTGCACCGGCGCCTCGATCTGACCACGCAACACCTCGGCCAGGCGCGCCAGGGTGGCGGCGACCTCGCCGGGCGCCGGCGACAGGGCGTCCAGCTCCGGCGCGCCCAGCGGGATCAGGCCGGACGCCGTCGAGGTCAGCCGTCCGCCGGCCATCACCCCGTAGTCGTGGATCGCCAGGCGGTCGGCCAGCAGCACCGCCCCCACCGGCAAATCCGGGTCGAGCCCGCCCGCGACGCCGCAGAAGATCAGCCGAGTGACGCCGAACACCGCGAGCAGCAAGGTGGCGGCCGCCGCGGCGTTGACCTTGCCGATGCCGGCCTGGGCCAGCACCAGGGGCTCGCCGTCGTAGCGCCCTCGCCAGACCCGCGTCGGGCCATGGCCTTGCGGCTCGGCGTCCACATCGAGGCGGGCCCGCAGGGCGGCGATCTCTTCGACGGTGGCGCACAGAATCCCGAACATGCTTGCAGCCTTAAGTCAGTCCAGGGTGCGCCGATACCGCGCCATGGCGAGCGCCGTCACCACGCAGACGAAGGCCAGCAGGGCGAGCAGTTCGCGCCACATGTCGCCGAGATCCTGGCCCTTCAGGAGCGCGCCGCGCACCACCCGTAAGAAGTGGGTCACCGGAATCGCCTCGCCGACCACCTGCGCCCAGCCCGGCATGCCGCGGAACGGGAACATGAAGCCGGAGAGCAGGATCGAGGGGAAGATGTAGAAGACGCTCATCTGCATGGCCTGCAGCTGTGAGCGCGCCGCCGTGGAGATCAGGAAGCCCAGCGCCAGCGAGCCCACGATGAACAGGGCGACGCCGATGGACAGCCCGACCCAGCCGCCCTGCATCGGCACCCCGAACAGGAAACGCGCCAGCAACAGGATGATCGCCGTCTGGACCACCCCGATCGCCACATAGGGCGCGAGCTTGCCGGCCATCACCTCCAACGGCTCGACCGGGGTGGCGAGCAGGCTTTCCATCGTGCCGCGTTCGGTCTCGCGGGTGACGCTGAGCGAGGTCATCATCACCAGGGTCATAGATAGGATTACGCCCAACAGGCCCGGCACGATGTTGTAGGCGGTGATGGCTTCGGGATTGTAGCGGGCGTGGACGATCACCTGGAATGGCGGCGCGCCCTGGCCGCGGGGCGCAAGCGCGCCCTTCAGGTCATGGGCCAGCGCCTGGGCGGGCAGCGCCGCCAGCGCCGCCACCGCGCCGCCGGTCGCCGAGGGGTCGGTGGCGTCGGCCTCCACCAGGATCTGGGCCCCGTTTCTGCCAGAGGGGTCGCCGCGGGCCACGCGGCGGGTGTAGTCGGCGGGGATGGTCACGGCGAACTGCACGCGGCCCTGGCGGAGCATCTCGTCGAGCTCGGCCGGCGAGCGCGCCTGGGCGGTGAGGTCGAAATAGGCGCTGTGGGCCAGGCCGCTGACGATGGAACGGGCGAACACCGAATCCTCCTGCACCAGCACCGCGGTAGGCAGATGGCGCGGCTCGGTGTTGATCGCATAGCCGAACAGCAACAGCTGGATCACCGGCAGGCCCAGCATCATGGCGTAGGTCAGCCGATCTCGCGTCAGCTGCTTGAATTCCTTGATCATCACCGCGGCGACGCGGCCCAGGTCGAAGCCCTTCATGCGAAGTTGTCCTGCGCCTGGCCCATCAGCTTGATGAACACGTCCTCGAGGGTTGGCTCGACTTCGGTCCATTTGAACGGGGCCTTGCGCCAAGGCGCGATGGCGGCCTCCAGCGCGCGGCGGTCAGTGCCGCTCACGTGCACCGCCGCGCCGAACGGGGCGACGGTCTCGACGCCGGGCTTGCCGGCCAGGGCGTGGGCCAGCTTGCCCACATCGGGGCCTTCGCCGTGGAAAGTGATCAGGTGCGAGCCCTTGACGACATCCTCCGCCGTTCCCCGGGCGATCAACTGGCCATAGCTGATGTAGGCGATCTCGTGGCAGCGCTCGGCCTCGTCCATGTAGTGGGTGGACACGAGGACCGTCAGGCCCCGGTCGGCCAGCCCGTGGATCTCGTCCCAGAAGTCGCGGCGCGCCTTGGGATCGACCCCGGCGGTGGGCTCGTCGAGCAGCAGCAGCTTCGGCGCGTGCAGGGTGGCCGAGGCCAGCGCCAGACGCTGCTTCCAGCCGCCGGAGAGCGCGCCCGCCAGCTGGTCGCGGCGCGACGCCAGGCCCAGCTGCTCCAGCGCCGCATCCACCCGCTGGGCGCGGCGGTCGAGGCCGTAGACCCGGGCGGTGAACGCCAGGTTCTCGGCGATGGTCAGGTCCTCATAGAGCGAGAACCGTTGGGTCATGTAGCCGGTCTGGCGCTTGATCTGCTCGGCTTGCCGGATGATGTCGAAGCCCAGGCAGGTCCCCGAGCCGGAGTCCGGCGTCAGCAGGCCGCAGAGCATCCGCAGCGTCGTGGTCTTGCCCGAGCCGTTGGGGCCCAGGAAGCCGCAGATCCGGCCCTCGGCCACCTGGATGGAGAAGTCCCGCACGACGTGCTTGTCGCCGAAGCTCTTGTTCAGCCCGGCCACGTCGATGGCCGGCGTCACCGGAGCGGCTCCCCAAGGGGTTCCACGTCCACCGGCTGGCCGGGGTTCAGCCGCATCGAGGGGCGGGCCTCCACCAGGTAGACCAGCCGGTCGCGGGCCTCGCGGCTGTAGATCACCGGCGGGGTGAACTCCGGGCGCGGGGATATGTAGGCGATCGTCGCGGTCAGGCCCTTGGCGCAGCCGTCGCAGGCGAAATGCACCACCCCGCCCAAGCGATAGGCGCTGAGCTGCGCCTCCGGCACGAAGAACCGGACCTTGATGCGGTCGTCCGGCAGCAGCGAGAGGATCGGCTGGTTGGCCGGCGCCCATTCGCCCTGCTGGAAGAAGACGTCCTCCACCCGCGCGGCGGAGGGCGCGGCGGGAGCCACGTCGGCGAGCCTGGCGGCTGCGCCGACCAGGCCGGCCTGGGCCTCGTTGACCCGCGCGTCGGCGGCGCGGACCTGGTCGGCGCGGGAGCCCAGGGCCGCCGCGCCGCGCTGCTTGCGCGCCGCCTTCACCTGCGCGTCGGCGGCCTGGGCGTTGGCCCTGGCGTCATCGAGCGCGGCCTTGGACTCATAACCCTTGGCGGCCAGGATCGTGATCCGGCGCAGCGCAGCCTGGGCGTCGCGAGCCCTGGCCTGGGCCGCGGCAGTGTTGGCGTCCAGCACCGCCAGCTCCAGCGGCCGCTGACCCTTGCGCGCGTCGATGGCTTGGGCCTGGGCGGCCGCCACCTGGGCGGAGGCCTGGTCGCGGGCCGCCAGGGGCTGCTGCGGGTCGACGACGAACAGCTTGTCGCCGCCCGCCACGTCCTGGCCGCGGACCACGTACATGGCCTTCACCGTCCCGGCGACCGGCGCCGCCAGGTAGAGCGGCTCGCCTTCGATGTAGCCGCTGAGCACCGGGTGGCGGCCCAGCCGGGGGATCACCAGCAGGGTGACGGCCACCCCCACGGCGACCAGCAGCAGGCCCCCCACCAGCAGCCTTTGACGGGTCATGGCCTGGCCTCCGCATCCGTCGGGGCATTGGCGCTCAGGCCCCGGATCATGGTCTCGACATGCTGGCGGGCCAGCGCGGGCAGGTCGAACGGCTGGGCGCCCACCGGCACGAAGGTCTCGCGCCAGATCAGCCCCAGCAGCATGGGGGCGATGATCTCCAGGGCATAGGCCCGCGGGTCGCCGGGCCGGACCTCGCCGCGCGCCTGGGCGGCGGCGATGGCGTCGGCCAGCGCGCCCAGGATGTGGGCCACCAGGTCGTCGTGCCAGACGCGGGCGAGTTCGGGGAAGTTGCCCGCCTCGCCGATCACCATCTTCACGACCCCGCCCACCGGCAGGGTCTCGATCAGCCCCCCGATCCGTTCGGCCACCAGGCGCAGGATGTCCGCCAGGGGGCCCGGGTGGGCAGCGATCATCGCCCGCACCGCCTGCAGGTTGGGCGCGATGGCCTGGGCCACGACGGCCCTGAAGAGATCTTGCTTGGTCTCGAAGTAGAGGTAGAGCGCGCCCTTGGAGACCCCGGCCCGTCGCGCGATGTCGTCGAGCCTGGCGGCGGCGAAGCCGCGCTCCGCGAACACCGCCATCGCCGCCTCGACGATCTCGGCCGGCCGGTCGGCCTTGCGGCGGCGGAATTTCGGTTCGCCGGGATCGAGCATGGCTCTCACGTCTAATAACTGACCGGTCAGTTATTAGACGTGGGACGGGCGAGATTCAAGCTTTGCGGCGGATACGACGATTGGGACGATTGAAGGGGCGGGCAGCGCGGGAACGCGGCCGCAACGAATCAGGACCGAATCGGCGACCTCGCCCGATTCGGTCTTTGTTCACCGCAAGATGTTGTACCTCAAAGGTCTTCGGCCACAAGTCGAGCTTGTTCAGCCGCGAAGGCGCTTCGCCAGGGCGGCATATTCCGCGGCCTTCTGAGGATCGCCCAGCGTCTCGTGAAAGACCGCGAGGTTGTGCGCCGCCAGGTGCCCGCCACACCCCCAGATTCCGCCCTCGAGATCCGGCCGCTCGCCGATCTCAAGGCATCGCTTCCAGGCGGATTCCACGATCGGCAGGAAGTGGTCCCGGGCCTGGCTAGGCGCCTCGCCCGCCGCTTCCAGGTAGAGGTGCCCGACGATGAAGTAGAAGTCCGGCGAATCCTGCCAGTGCTGGACTTCCTGGTCGGCCAGGGTGAGCGCATCCGCCAGCTGCCCGTTGGCCTTCAGCATCATGAGCGCGCGCACCACCAGCGGATGGCGATAGCCGGCGTCCATCGGCGCGAGCTTCAGCGCTTCGGTGAAGCAGAACGCCGCCTGCGGGTAGCGCTCCCGCGCCTGGTGCTCCTTGGCCAGCTGGAACCAGAGGTAGGGGTCGTCGGGTGCGGCTTCGAGTTCGCGCATCAGCAGGGTCTCGTTGCGCGCGCCTTTGCGGGCGAGGTTCTCGGCGGTGTAGCCGTCATGGCCGATCTCCAGCGGCAAACGCCGCTGCGGCAGGTTGCTGGCCGGCTGTTCATGGATGCGGCCGGCATAGCCCACGCCACGCGGCAGAACCCGGGCGATCCAGGCCTGGCTTGCCGCACCCGGCTGGTTGTCGATCAGGCTGCGAACCCGTATGGCGCCGAGGAAACCGCCGACCCCGGCCGGCAGCACCTGCGGCCCAAGTCCCTCGGTCCCGCGGTCCAGCCACTCGTCGGCGTCCAGGATGAGGTTCCAGTCGCCGTCGGAAAGGGCGAGGGCGGCGTTGCGGGCCGCGGCGAAATCGTCGCACCAGGCGAACTCGCGGACCTCCGCGCCGCAGGCCAAGGCGATCTCGCGGGTGGCGTCGGTCGAACCGGTGTCGAGGACGATCATGCGGTCGACGTGCGCGCGGGCGCTGTCCAGCGCCCGCGCGATCGCCCTGGCCTCGTCGCGGGCGATCATCACCAAGGCCAGCCGGGTCACCGAATCTCCCTCTGCCGTCGCCTCGGCGTCTTCGAGGGCAAGATATCATACCGCCGGGGGCTGTCGATTGAGCGCCTTACCTTGACGCGGAGCCAGCCCTTCCTCTATATCGCCCGCTCTCGCGCGGACCCGGTCCGCTGCGTTCCTGTTCTCGCGAAGGTTCTCGTCCCATGTCGCGTCGTTGCGAACTCACCGGTATCGGCCCGATGGTCGGCCACAATGTGAGCCACTCGAACATCAAGACCAAGCGCCGCTTCCTGCCCGCGTTGTCGCCCGCCACCCTGCAGTCCGACGCCCTGGGCCAGTCCTACCGCCTGCGCATCACCAATGCGGCGCTGCGCACGCTGGACTTCCGCGGTGGCCTCGACGCCTTCCTGCTGAAGGCCAGCGACGACGAACTGTCCCCCAAGGCCCAGAAGATCAAGCGCCAGCTGAAGGCCAAGCTTTCCGAGCAAGCCGCCGCGGCCTGATCGGCGCCACGCCCTGTCGTTCCGAAAGGGCCGCTGGAAACAGCGGCCCTTTTTCTTACCTCAGCACCCCGTCGAAAAGGGCGATCAGCTCTTTCCAGTGGCGCTCGGCGTGATCGCGGTCGTAGACCGGCATGTCGGTCGGGACCCAGCCGTGCTTGGCGCCCTTCCAGATGCCGACCTCGGCGTCGAGGCCCGCGTCCCTCAGCGCGGCGTCCAGGCGCCGGCACTGGTCCTCGTCGAAGCTCTTGTCCGCGTCGGCGCCGGCGACCAGCAGCTTGGCCTTCATTTTCGGCGCCAGCCGGTGCGGGCTGTCCTCCGCGTCGGTGGCCAGGTTGCCGCCGTGGAAGGAGGCCGCGACCGCGATCCGCTCGGGGAAGGCGCCGGCCGCGCGGATGGCGATGCCGCCGCCCATGCAATAGCCGGTGACGCCGACCTTGCCCGCCTTGGCCAGCGGCTGCGTGGTCAGCCAGTCGAGATAGGCGCCGGTGTCCCGCATCTGGCGCTCCGCATCGGTCGAGGCGCGCAGCCGGGCGAACAGCGCGCCCATCTCCGGGTCGCCGTCGCGCAACTTGACGATGTCCAGCGGTGGGTAGGGGCCCGCCCGCCAGAACACGTCGGGCAGCAGGACATAGTAGCCGGCCTGGGCCAGGCGCTCGCCCATCTCAAACATCGCCGGCCGGATCGCCGGGGCGTCCATGTAGAGGATCGCGGCCGGCCAGGGTCCGTCGCCCGCATCCGGGGTGAAGACGAAGGCGCGGGCGGCGCCGTCGGACGTCGGGATCGAAACGTCGGTCTTCATCAGGTCAACTCCCGGATATCAATGGGCGGGCGGCTTCCAGTCGAACGCGAGCAGCAGCGTGCGCTGGGAACTCGAAAAATTGTCGTCGGAAATCAGGTAGAAGCGGATGAGGCCGTCCTTGCCAGGCCCGTTCTTGCTGGGCACGGCGGCGAGACCTTCGAAATTGTCCACGGTCAGCGGCCCGCGCAACTCCATCTGGTCGACGATACGGCCCGCGCCGTCGGTGATCCGCAGGTCGATGACGCTGCGGGTGATCGGGTTGAAGGCGCGCAACAGCCAGGCCGTGCGCCCCTGCGGCAACCGCCGCGCGGCGACCAGGCCAAAGCCCAGCGCCAGATCGACCCGCGGGCCGTCGACGCAAGGCCCGGTGAGCGTGCAGGACCAGGTCCTCCCGGTAGTCTCGCCGCCGGTGAGATAGGCCCCCGGTCCCTTGTCCGGGTCCGGCGCCAGCGCCTCCATGCCCTCGTTGTAGGGGAACGTCACGGCGGGCGATGGAACCGCACGGGGCGGCGCGCCATCGGCCGGATAGAGCCAGATGCGGTCGTGGCGCTCGAAGCTGATCAGCAGGTCGCCACCCGGCATAAGCGCCAGGCCCTCGGAATCGCGGTTGTCCTTGCCCTGCAGCGGCTGGCCGTCGAGGCCGGTGAGCGCCGTCAGCCTGGCGTCTTTCAGGCCGGTCAGACGGCCCTGCGCGTCGAGCATCAGCTTGGCTCTGAGAAGGTCTCCCTCGTCGCCCACCGAGATCAGCGCGCCGTCCGGCTGCACGTCGAGGTCGGAAAGCCCGTGCAGCCGCGAGGTCTGGGCCGAGGTGAGCTTCAGGCCGCCGGCGTAGACAAAGTCGCCGACCCGATCCTGCTTCGGGTCCGCCGGGTTCAGCGGCAGGGGCTCGGCGGCGATGGTGATCCCCGGACCGGCCGGTACGGGCGCCGCCGGCAGCTGAGCGACCTGTTCGCCGCATGCGGCCAATATCAATCCGCTCATCCCCGCGAAAGCGGGGATCCAGGCTTTTTTCGTCGCTGCGGCCAGGCGCGCCACGGCGGCGGATAGCGCAGATTCAGAAACGCCAAAACCCCTGGGTCCCCGCTTTCGCGGGGATGAGCGGGTGTTTGAGGTCAAGCCACGGCCCTCCGCACTTCCTTGAAGGTGGACCGCTTGGCCGGCCCCGAGGGGCCTTGGGTGTTGGGCGGGGGCTGCAGCAGGCCCGCGTTGCGCCGGGTCATCCGCCGCGGCTCCTCTTCAAACAGCTCAGCCAGCTGGTCGGTGATCGCGCCGGCCAGCTGTTCCACGTCGACGATGGTCACCGCGCGGCGGTAGTAGCGGGTGACGTCGTGGCCGATGCCGATGGCGATCAGCTGCACGGGGCTCTTTCCCTCGATCTCGCCGATCACCTCGCGCAGGTGGCGCTCCAGGTAGTGGCCGGAGTTCACGCTGAGCGTCGAATCGTCCACCGGCGCCCCGTCGGAGATCACCATCAGGATGCGCCTGGCCTCCGGCCGGCCGATCAGCCGCTGGTGGGCCCACATCAGCGCCTCGCCGTCGATGTTCTCCTTCAGCAGCCCCTCGCGCATCATCAGCCCGAGGTTGCGCCGCGCCCGCCGCCAGGGGGCGTCGGCCGCCTTGTAGATGATGTGGCGCAGGTCGTTGAGCCGCCCCGGTTGCGGCGGCTTGCCGGCCTTCAGCCAGTCCTCGCGGGCCGAGCCGCCCTTCCACGCCCGGGTGGTGAAGCCGAGGATCTCGGTCTTCACCCCGCAGCGCTCCAGGGTGCGGGCCAGGATGTCGGCGCAGACCGCGGCCACCATGATCGGCCGCCCACGCATCGAGCCGGAATTGTCGATCAGGATCGACACCACGGTGTCGCGGAACTCGGTGTCCTGCTCCTCCTTGAACGACAGCGGCGCGGTCGGGTCGACGATCACCCGCGTCAGGCGCGCCACGTCCAGGATGCCCTCCTCGAGGTCGAAGCTCCACGAGCGGTTCTGCTGGGCCAGCAGCTTGCGCTGCAGGCGGTTGGCCAGGCGCGAGACCACGTTGGACAGGCTGGCGAGCTGCTGGTCGAGATAGGCGCGCAGCCGGGTCAGCTCCTCGGCGTCGCACAGCTCCTCGGCCGCGACGACCTCGTCGTGGGCGGTGGTGAAGACCTTGTAGGTGACGACCTTGCCCTCGCCCTTCAGGTCCGGGCGCGCCGGCTGGTCGCCCTCGCCCATCTCGGGAGGCTCGTCACTATCGTCGGCGTCGGGGTCGTCCTCCGCCTGCATCATCTGGCTGTCGGCGTCCTCGCTCTCGCGATGGGTCGCCTCGTTCTCGTCCATCGCGGCCTGCTGGGGGGACTTGCCCTCGCCGTCGCCCTCGTCGTTCTCGTCGCTGGCCTCCCGCTCCCCGTCCTCGCCGGACTCTTCGTCATTGTCGGGCTGGTCGGGCGCATCCGACAGGTCGTCGCCCATCTTCAGGTCGCGGATGATGGCGCGGGCGATGCGGGCGAACGCCCGCTGGTCGGCCACCGCCTCGGTCAGCCGGTCGAGGTCGGGACCCGCCTTGGCCTCGATCTCGTCCCTGAACAGGTTGACCAGGGGTTGGGCCATGGCCGGCGGCTTCTCGCCGGTCAGCCGCTCGCGAACCATCAGCGAGACCACGTCGGCGAGCGGCGGGTTGGCCAGCGCCTCGATCTGGTTGAACGCGCGCTTGGCCCAGGCCTGCTCGTGCACGGCCTTGAGGTTCTCGCGCACCCCGCCCAGCGCATTGGCGCCGATGGCCTCCAGCCGCGCCTGTTCGATGCCGTCGTAGATCGGCTGGCCCTGGGCGGTGGCGGGCCGGGTCTTGGCGTGGGCGGCGGCGTCATGGTGGGCGATGCGCAACGCCATCTGGTCGGCGAAGCCACGGATCCGCGCGGCGTCGATGGCGGTCAGGTCGCGGGGCGGATGCGGCAGCACTGCGCGGTTGCCGCTGAGCTGCGGCCCCTCGCCGGAATAGACGATCTCCAGGTCCGGCGATTCGGCCAGCGAGCGCGTCGCGTTGACCAGTGCACGCTTGAAGGGCTCCAGAGGACTTTCCGGGTTCTTGGCCATCGCGGTGGTCTTAGATCAGCGTGGGGTCAGGGCGAAACAAGGAATTGAGCCACAGCCACCTTTCGAATGACGCAGTCGTGACGCCACCGCCGGAACGCTACGGCCAAGCCTGACGTTTGTTTACCAAGTCCGCGACTGGCGGGCGTTTTCAGGAGAGCGCGTCATGCTCAAGTGGGCTTTGATCTTCGCCATCGTCGCCTTGATCGCCGGGGGCCTGGGCTTCGGCGGCATCGCCGGCGCGGCGGCGGGCGTGGCCAAGATCCTGTTCGTCCTGTTCGTGATCGGCTTCCTGGTCTTCCTGGTGCTGGGCGTCATGGCCGGCCGCAAGATCTCCGGCCACTAGGTTTTCCCTCCCCATGACGGGGAGGGTGGCGAGCGATAGCGAGACGGGTGGGGAAGTGTGGGCCGGCGTGCCGACTCAGGGCTTGATCGCGACTTCCCCACCTTGGCCGCTTCGCGCCCTGTCCCTCCCCGTTAAGGCTACGGCATGCACACATCGTCGAGTCGGCCCGGAACAATCCTTCTCCCCTTGTGGGAGAAGGTGGCCTGCGAAGCAGGTCGGATGAGGGGTTTCTCTGAGATTACGGATTAAAATCAAAGGCCTAACCTGAGAGGCCCGTCGACCCCTCATCCGACCCCTTTGGGGCCACCTTCTCCCACAAGGGGAGAAGGATGAGCGCGATGCTTCCCCCTAAGTCTATGATAAGACATCAATTATTGAGATCTGTGCATCCCGTAGCCATTAAGGGGAGGGAAACGGCCTCTACTTCTTCTTCGCCAGCCAGGCCTTCGACTCCGCGCCCACCACGTCGATCAGGTTGCCCATCACCAGGTTGGCGTCGATCAGGTGCAGGCCCCAGTCCTCGCTGATCTTGCCGTCCGGCAGCACCACGTCGCCCTCGATGGTGTCGGTGCGCGGGTCGGACGGCACGGCGTTCACGTGCACTTCCAGGTAGGAAAAGCCGTTCTTGTCGACGCACTGGCCGGTCAGCAGGCCGGGAACCGAGATGAACGACGTCGTCGGATTGGCCTTGCCCTTGACCCAGACGGTCTTGGGCGCGGCGGCCCCGGAGATGGCCGGGCCGTTCGACAGGTAGGCGTGCAGTTCGCCCTTGCCGCCGGCCAGGTTCGCCGGATTCTCGCAGGCCGCAACCTGGTTGGCGCCGGGCGTCTTGCCGAAGCGGCTGTTGGGCGGCGGCGGTATGGTGTCGCGGAAGCTGGAATAGGCGATCACACAGCCGGTCTGGCTGGGCGACTTGCACTGCGGGATGGTCTTGAACAGCCCGGTTTCCTGGCCCTTGTCGATCGGCAGGCGCGTGCCCATCAGGATCGCCGAGACCAGCCTGGCCTGCGCCGGCTTGCCGTCGATCTCGTTCTTGATCACCTGGGTCAGTACGCCCGAGCCCTGGGAGTGGCCGATCAGCACCACGCCGCGGCCGTGGTTCTCGTGGGCGAGATAGTAGTTCCAGGCGTCGACCACGTCGTTGTAGCCCACCTGCCGCACGGCCGGATCGGTCGAGCCGGCGAACGGCTGGCCGGCGATCATCGCGCGCAGGGCGGTCAGCGTGAACTGGCGGTACATGGGGGCATAGATCCGGCACTTCGAGCCGAACCGCGCCAGCTGCGCCTTCACCACGCCCAGCTCCTCCGGCCCCGGGTTCATGTCCGAGACCGCGCCAGGATCGTTGGAAACCGTCGGATAGACGTAGAAGCAGTCGATCGGGGCCTTGGGGTCCGCCTTGAAATGCTCGAGGCTCTCTGACCCGTCCGCCTTGACCACCGTGGTCGTCAGATCGACGGCGCACGCGTCCCCCGGCTTGCCGGTCCAGCACAGCCAGTTGGCCTTGTTGGCGTAGTCGTTCTTCGGATAGGCCGTCTGGGCGTGCGCGGCGACGCCCGTCATCGCCAAGGCCGCGCTCAGGCCCAGCGCGGCCAGCATCTTCCTGGTCATTAAATTCCCCCTCAAATTTTCATTGGGCAGCAATGACCAGAGGATTGCCTGCGGGAGACGCTGGGTCCAGCCCGTTGTTGGACCGTCAAATTCTTGACCCATAACGTCATGCGTTATATCATCGCACCATGATCGGCAGTTTTCACGATCGGGAAACTGAGCGGGTCTGGAACGGCGAACGATCACGCCGCTTGCCGCCGGATATTCAGGACGCCGGGCTCCGCAAACTGCGTCTCCTGAATCAGGCGCGCCGGCTGGACGACCTGCGAATTCCGCCCGCCAATCGGTTGGAAGCGCTAAAGGGCGACCGGCGCGGCCAGCACTCGGTGAGGATCAATCAACAGTGGCGGATCTGTTTCCGCTGGAATGACGGACACTGCGAAGATGTCGAAATCTGCGACTACCACTGACCCCGCCGACTGGCTCAGGAATCCGACGCCCGGCGATATCCTGATGGAAGAGTTCTTGAAGCCCGTGGGCTTGAGCCAGACGGCGCTCGCCCGCGCCATCGGGGTGTCGCCGCGGCGGATCAACGAGATCGTGCTCGGCAAACGCGCCGTGACCGCCGACACCGACCTGCGCTTGGCCCGTTATTGGGGGATCAGCGACGGCTTCTGGCTGGGGCTGCAGGCCGACCACGACCTGATGCAGCGGCGGCGACAGCTGGGCGGCGATCTGGAGAAGATCGCGCCGCGGGCAGCTTAGGGCCTAAGCCACGCGCACCCGCGCCGTGCTCTCGGGCAGGTCCTGGCCGAAGGCGCGCTGGAAGAACTCCGCGACGGTGCCGCGCTCCAGCTCGTCGCACTTGTTCAGGAAGGTCATCCGGAAGGCGAGCGCGATGTCGCCGTCGAAGATGTCGGCGTTCTGGGCCCAGGTGATCACCGTGCGCGGGCTCATCACCGTGGAGATGTCGCCGTTCATGAAGGCGTTGCGGGTCATGTCGGCGACGCGGACCATGGCCGCGATGGTCCGCTTGCCCTCGGCGCTGTTGTAGGTGGGCGCCTTGGCCAGCACGATCTCGGCCTCCACGTCGTGGGCCAGGTAGTTCAGGGTGGTGACGATGGACCAGCGGTCCATCTGGCCCTGGTTGATCTGCTGGGTGCCGTGATAGAGCCCGGTGGTGTCGCCCAGGCCGATGGTGTTGGTGGTGGCGAAGAGGCGGAACCAGGGGTTGGGCCGGATCACCCGGTTCTGGTCCAGCAAGGTCAGCTTGCCGGCGGCCTCCAGCACCCGCTGGATCACGAACATCACGTCCGGGCGGCCGGCGTCATATTCGTCGAACACCAGGGCGATCGGCCGCTGGATCGCCCAGGGCAGCATGCCCTCGCGGAATTCGGTGATCTGCTTGCCGTCCTTCAGGACGATGGCGTCCTTGCCGACCAGGTCGATGCGGCTGACGTGGCTGTCGAGGTTCACGCGGACCAGCGGCCAGTGCAGCCGGGCGGCCACCTGCTCGATGTGCGTCGACTTGCCGGTGCCGTGATAGCCCTGGACCATGACGCGGCGGTTGTGCGCGAATCCGGCGACCAGGGCGCGGGTGGTCTCGGGGTCGAACTTGTAGGCCTCGTCCAGGTCCGGCACGTGCGGATCCCGCGTGGTGAAGGCCGGCGCCTTGGCGTCGAAGTCCACGCCGAACAGGTCGCGCGTGTTCACCTCGTGGTCGGGCACGAGCGTCAGGAGCTTGTCGTCGTCGGTGTCGAAAGCGGTCATGGCGGGGGTTCGATTACAGGCTTGCCGGGACGGAAGCAAACAGGTGTTGCTACGGATTGCGCGCCGGGCAAGGCGCGGGGAGACACGGCCATGCCGAGGGATACCGTACGGGATTATCGAACGATCGCGGTGACGCCGCAGCCCACCGGCTTCGGCGCGGAGGTCACCGGCCTGGACCTGAGCCGGGCCTTGCCGGCGCTGGTGCTGGAGGAGGTGAGGGCCGCCTGGGCGCGCCACGGCGTGGTGGCCTTCCCCGACCAGCCGCTCAGCCTGGACCAGCTTGAGGCCTTCACCCTGCAGATCGGCCCCTTCGGCCACGACCCGTTCATCAAGCCCATGTCCGGTCACCCCAACGTGCTCGAACTGCGCCGCGAGCCGGACGAGAAGGCCACCAACTTCGGCGCCGGCTGGCACTCCGACTGGAGCTTCCAGGCCGCGCCGCCGGCCGCCACGATCTTGCATTCCCAGGTCGTCCCGCCAGTCGGCGGCGATACGCTGTTCTGCGACTGCACGCGCGCCTACGCGGCGCTGTCGGCGGAAATGAAGGCGAGGCTCAGCCCCTTGCGCGCGGTCCACTCGGCCGGTCGCGCCTACGGGACCAAGGGCGTCTTCGCCCGCGAAACCGAACCCCGCACGCTGCAGATCATCGTTTCCGAGGAGGCCGACGAAAGCCTCAGCCACCCCCTGGTGCGCACCCATCCGGTGACGGGGCGCAAGGCGCTGTTCATTTCGCCGGTCTACACGGTGGGCGTCGAGGGCATGGCGCCGGCCGACGGCCAGGCGCTGCTCGGCGAACTCTTCGGCCACATGGTCCAGCCGCAGTTCATCTACCGCCACCGGTGGCGCGAGCGGATGCTGCTGATGTGGGACAACCGCTGCACCATGCACTTCGCCGAGGGCGGCTACGACGGCCACCTGCGGCTGATGCACCGCACGACGGTGGCGGGGGACGTTCCGGTTTAGGAGCTTCGTCTGCGCGCCTATGGGCGGATCGAAGGCCGGCTCTATTGCCTGGCCTATACGATCCGGGACGGGGAAGTCCGGCCCATCAGCCTGCGGCGGGCGGAAACGCGGTCGTCCGGAAGGGCTTTCGGACGTCGAGCTCGCCGCCTTCCCGAACACCAAGGTGCGGGGCCGTCCGCGGTCCGTGGCGCCGAAGGCCCATGTGTCGCTGCGCCTGGCGCCGGACGTGCTGGCGTTCTATCGCGCCAAGGGCAAGGGCTGGCAGGTCGAGATCGAGGCGGCGCTTCGGCGCGGCATGAAGGACTGAGCGACGCCTCAGGGCTGGCGGTAGACCTTGCCGCCCTTCATCACGAAGCGCACCTCCTTCAAGCTGGCGATGTCGCGGGTCGGGTCGCCCGCCACGGCCACCAGGTCGGCGAGGTAACCCGGCTTCACCTGGCCCAGCGAGGCTTCGCGGCCGAGGATCTTGGCGTTGGTCGCGGTGGCGGCGGTGAGCGCCTGCGCCGGCGTCATCCCGTCCTTCACCATCCAGACGAGCTCGCGCCAGCTCTCGCCATGCGGGAACACGCCCACGTCCGAGCCGGAGCCGATGGTCACGCCCACCGCCAGCGCCGTGCGGAAGGCATGCGCGGCGGCCTGCATGGCCGGGGTCGGCGGCGTCTGCCCCGGCGCGTAGTGCTGGAAGTAGATCGAGGTCGCCTCGGGCGCGGTCAGCGTCGGAATGTAGGCGACGCCCCTGGCCTTCATCAGCCGGAAGGTCGCCTCCGAGCCGCCATAGCCGTGTTCGATGGTGTCGACGCCGGCGTTGACCGCGTTGCGGATGCCTTCGTCGCTGGTCGCGTGCACGGCGACCGGACGGCCGGAGGCATGGGCCACCTGCACGGCGGCTTCCATCTCGCGCTCCGTCAGCGTCGGCCGCGTCGAGCCGTCCGGGCCGGTGCGGTAGTCGGCGTAGAGCTTGATCCAGTCGGCCCCCATGGCCGCCTGCTCGCGCACCGCCTTCATCATCTCGGCCTCGCCGGAGACTTCCTGGGCGCCCTGCGGCAGGTCCAGGTCGGCGCGGAAGCCTTTCCTGGGACCGTAGGAGCCGGTGGCCACGATGGCCCGCGTCGCCACGAACAGACGGGGTCCGGCGACGATGCCTTCGTCGATCGCCCGCTTCAGCTGCACGTCGGCGTCACCGGCGCCCTCGGTGCCCAGGTCGCGCTCGGTGGTGAAGCCGCTCATCAGGGTGCGGGTGGCGTCGCGGCCGGCCCGCAGCACCCGGTAGGTCGGCGCCTCCTTCAGCACCTGATCGTCCCAGAGCACCTCGTTGTAGGCGTGCAGCAGCAGGTGCGAATGCGCCTCGATCAGACCTGGGATCAGGGTCTCGCCCGGCAGGGCGATCACCTGCGCGCCGGCGGGCGCCGCCACCGCGCTCTTCGGCCCGACCCCCGTGATCCGGTCGCCCTCCACCGCCACCACCCAGCCGGCGTGCGGGGCCGCGTCGCCCGCCGTCCAGACCGCCGCCGGCTCCACCAGGTAGCGCGCCGGCTCCGCGGCCCGGGCCGCGCCCGCCAACGCAAGCGCCGCGATTGTTCCCAATAAAGCCGTTTTCACCGTATTTGACTCCAAGATTGGGAGTGATAGGGAACAATCAGGAGCGTCGAGTTGGAGCCCGACTCCCATGTCGGAAGAAGTCTACACCGTCGAGCAGTTCGCCGAACGGCTGAAGCTGCACAGGAAGACCGTGCTGCGGTTCATCCGTGACGGGCGGCTGCGCGCGGTCAAGGTCGGCAAGTCGTACCGCATCCTGCGCACCGACATGGAGGCCATGACCGGCGTCGTCCGCGGCGCGCAGCTCAAGGCGCCGCGCGTCACCAGCATCGTCGACATCGCCGGGGTCGCGCCCGACCTGGCCCAGCGCCTCGCGCGCCAGTTGCCGAGCCTGCGCATCGGGCAGACGGCGCATCCCGACCCCATGAGCCTGGACGTCGCCTACGACAGCGCGCGCCGCCATCTGAAGGTGGTGATCGTCGGCTCTGCGGCGGACACCTCGGCCATGCTCAGCATGGTCCATATGCTGTGCGAGGCCTGACCATGACCGGCCCCGTCCAGGCGCCTGCCGGCCGGCGCGTCCATGTCTGCCCGGCCGAGGGCGACAGCCTCGCCGACGAGCGCAACCTCTCCGGCCTGATGGGCGAACTGTTCGGCTCCGGCGCCACGCTGGTCGCGATCCCGCTGGCGCGGCTTGGGCCCGACTTCCTGCGCCTGTCCTCCGGCGTCGCCGGCGCGGTGTTGCAGAAGCTGGTCAACTACCGATTCCAGGTCGCCATCCTCGGCGACATCTCCGCCGCCGTCGCGGCCAGCGATCCGCTGCGCGATTTCGTGCGCGAGTCGAACCGCGGGACGACGGTGTGGTTCGTGGCCGACCTGGCGGCGCTCGACGCGAAGCTCGCCAATGTCGCCTACGGCAGGGCGTAGGCCACCAGCGCATCGCCCTGGCGCTCCTCGTCGATCTTCGCCGAGCCGCCCGCGGCGACCACCACATACTGTTTGCCGCCGGCCTCATAGGTCATCGGCGTGGCGTGGGCGCTGGCCGGCAGCTCGGCGGACCAGAGCAGCTGGCCGGTCTCGGCGGAGAAGGCGCGGAAGGTGCGGTCCAGCGTGCCGCCGACGAACACCAGGCCGCTGGCGGTGACGATCGGGCCGCCCAGCACCGGCGAGCCCTTGGCGATGTGGCCGACGCCGGGCGCGACCTCTTCGATGGACCCCAGCGGCGTGCGCCAGACGATCTTGCCGGCGGCCAGGTCGACGGCCATCAGCTCGCCGAACGGCGGAGCGATGCAGGGCAGGCCCGATGGCGCACGCAGGGGCGCGCGCGACAGGGCGTAGGGGGTTCCCTGCTGCAGGGTGGTCTCGGCGCGCAGGTCCCCGTGGTCGCCGCCCTTGAACTTCGCGGCCGGGATCATCCGCACCTTGGCCGGCAGGTTGGTCACCGAGACGATCAGCCGCCCGTGGCCCGCGTCCCAGGCAA
Organism: Caulobacterales bacterium; assembly: GCA_044445675.1. Lineage (GTDB taxonomy): Bacteria > Pseudomonadota > Alphaproteobacteria > Caulobacterales > Caulobacteraceae > Phenylobacterium. The sequence goes on from JBIOED010000012.1 coordinate 23,850, forward strand.
AGCCGCTCCAGTTGATCCCACCGAGGTTGCCGGGGATCGCCAGCGTGCCGGCTTCGCTGGGCGGCGAGAACATCGCCGTGCCGCTCATGGCGTTGAGCTGGGCCGCGCACCATTTCCGGTCTCCGTCGGAGATCGCCCAGACGTTGGCTGCGGTCAGCGTCTGGGGAACCAGGGGCGGGACGGTGGTCGGGAACGGCTGGGTCGGCGAGGGGGCGTCGCCCGGCAGGCCCTGGTGCGGGACGGGCCGTTCCTCAACCGGCAGCACCGGCTTGCCGGTGGCTGGATCCAGGGCGAAGACCATGCCGGTCTTGTTGCCGGCGATCACCGCCGGGGTCATGCGGCCCTTGATCTTCAACTGGGTGACCAGCGGGGCCGCGGCGGTGTCGTAGTCCCACAGGTCGTGGTGGACGAGCTGGAAGCCCCAGCGCAGCTTGCCGCTGCGCGCGTCGAGGGCCACCACCGAGTTGGCCCAGCGGTTGTCGCCGGGCCGCAGGCCGCCCCAGTAGTCGGGGCTGGCGCTGCCGGTCGGGACGTAGACCAGGTGGCGCTTGGGGTCGGCGCTGAGCATCGACCAGGCGTTGCCGGCGCCGGTCTTCCACGCGCTGTCGGCTACGCCCTTCGGCTTGATCAACGGCTCCCACGTCCACAGCAGCTTGCCGGAGCGGGCGTCGAAGCCGCGCACCGCGCCGCTCGGCATGTCGGCGCGATCGTTGTCGTCGATGGCCGAGCCGACCACCACAACGCCGCCCACCACGATCGGCGGCGAGGTCATGTGGTAGGCTCCCCGGCGATAGCGGGCCACGTCGCGCAGCGAGACCAGCCCGGCCTCGCCGAAGCCGGCGCAGGGCGCCCCGGTGGCGGCGTCCACCGAGACCAGCCGGGCGTCCAGCGTCGCCTCGTAGAGCCGAAGCGCGCAGCGGCCGGCGCCGGCCTTCGGGTCGCGCCAGGCGGCCAGGCCGCGGTTGATCAGGCCGTCGCCATAGGGGGCCTGCAGGTCGGTCTTGGGATCGTAGGCCCAGAGCTGTTTGCCGCTGGCCGCATCGAGGGCGATCAGCCGGTTGAACGGCGTGGTCAGGTAGAGCCGACCGTCCAGGAACAGCGGCGTGGTCTCGAAACCGCTGCGCCGCGCCCTATCCTTGCCGGTGGACTTGTCCTTGCCGGTGGAGATGTCGCCGGTGTGGAAGGTCCAGGCGGGCTTGAGGCTCGCCACATTGGCCGGCGTCACCTGGGTCAGCGGCGAGAACCGCGTGCCCTGCGGGTCGCGCCCATAGGCGGCCCACTCGTCGGCGCGGGCCGTCCCGGCGACCAGCGCCGTGGCCGCCGCCGCCCACATCATCGACCGCATCGAAATTCGCATCGCATCGCTCCTCAACGGGATCCCCAAGGGGTTGCCGGAAGATCACCCTGGCCCGGCGCAACGCCAGCCGCCAGGGCCGAACGGCGAGGCTCCTGGGCCATCCGGCGCTGCCCCGGGACGAGCGGCGGGCGGAGCGTGACGAGCGGAAGCGGCCTTGACGCCCAATCGCCCGCGCCGTTTCTCCCGCCCAGCCTTAAGGAGCTCCCATGGAAACGCGCAGCATCGGCCCGTTCGAGGTGTCCGCCATCGGGCTCGGCTGCATGGGCCTGTCCCACGGCTATGGCCCGCCCACGCCGCGCGACCAGGCCGAGCGGGTGCTGAAAGGCGCGCTCGACGCCGGCTACAGCTTCTTCGACACCGCCGCCGTCTACGGCCTGGGGCACAACGAGACCCTGGTGGGCGAGGTGCTGGGAGACCGCCGGAGCGAATACACCCTGGCTTCCAAGTGCGGCATCACCGTCGGCGACGAGCGCCGGATCGACGGCAGCCCGGCCAACCTGAAGGACACCTGCGAGCGCAGTCTGAGGCGCCTGAACACCGACGTCATCGACCTCTACTACCTGCACCGCTGGGACAGGCGCATACCCATCGAGGACAGCGTCGGCGCGCTCGCCGACCTCAAGGCGCAGGGCAAGATCAGGGCGATCGGCCTGTCTGAGGTCTCCGCGCCGGCGCTGCGCCGCGCCCACGCGACGCACCCGATCACCGCCCTGCAGACGGAATATTCTCCCTGGACGCGCAATCCGGAGATCGCCGTCCTCGACGCCTGCCGCGAATTGGGGATCGCCTTCGTGGCCTTCTCGCCGGTCGGCCGCGGCTTCCTGGCCGGCGGGGTGCGCGACCCGGCGAAGTTCCAGCCCGGCGACATGCGGATCGCCATGCCGCGGTTCCAGGGCGAGGCGTTCGAGGCCAACCTCGCCCTGCTGGAGCAGTTTGTCGCCGTGGCCCGCGACGCCGGTTGCACGCCGGCCCAGCTCTGCCTCGCGTGGCTGATGAAGAAAGACCCGGCCCTGGTCTCGATCCCCGGCACGACGCGGCCCAAGCACATGCGCGAGAACGCCGGTGCTGCGGCGGTGGCGCTGTCGGACGAAACCGTGGCCAGGGTCGACGCCCTGGTGAACGAGCGCACCGTCGCCGGCTCGCGCTATTCGCCGGCCATGCAGGCGGCCGTCGACACCGAGCGCACGCCTGCCGAGGCGGAGGCCTGAATTTTCGTCCCGACAATAAATCTTGCGGCATTTATATTTTGTCAGTACATTAAACGATGGCTATCGAGTTCGATCCGGCCAAGAGCGCGTGGAACCTGCGGGAACGCGGACTGCCGTTTTCCAGGTCGAGGGGTTCGATTGGGATACTGCGGTGACCAGCGAGGACGCGCGCTCCGACTATGGAGAACCTCGATACGTCGCCGTCGGCTACGTCGAAGCGCTGATCTATGTCGTCGTGTTCACCCCAAGAGGCGACGACACCCGGGTAATCAGCTTTCGGCGGGCGAACGATAGAGAGGTCAAGGCCTATGAAGACGCCCGATCCATTCAAGACCGATGACGAAAATCCGGAGCTGACGCCCGTGGATTTCGCACGGATGAGGCCGGTTCGGCAGGTGCTGGGCGATGCCTGGGTCGAGGCGCAGAAGAGGGCGCGCGGGCGGCCGCGGATGGCGGTTCCGAAGGAGAAGGTGACGCTGCGCCTGGACGCCGAAGTCCTGCAGTTCTTTCGGGCGGAAGGGGCGGGTTGGCAGACCCGGCTGAACGAGGCGTTGAGGGGCGTGGTCTCGAAGGGCGCGGCTTCGCGCCGCTAAACCATCCCGGCCTTGCGCAGCGACTGATAGGCCTTGATCACGCGCTGCAGGCGGTGTTCGCCGGCGCGGTCGCCGCCGTTGGCGTCGGGGTGCAGGCGGCGGACGAGTTCGGTGTAGCGGGTGCGGATCTTCGGCCCGTCGGCATTGGCGTCGAGGTCGAGGTCGGCCAGGGCGTTGCGTTCGATCTTGCCCAGGTGGCGGCCCTCGGCCTCGGGCATCGGCTTGCCGCCGTTCTTGCCGAACAGGTTGAACGGGTCGCGATAGCCCTCGCCCTTGCGGAACTTGTTGGAAAAGGCTGCGGCCTCGCGGCTCATCCGGCCGGCCTTCATCTCCCAGGTGGGGCGCCCGCCGGTGAACAGCTCCTCCTGCTGGCGGCGGCGCACCTCGCCCTCGCTCATGCCGGCGAAGAAGTTCCAGTTGCGGTTGTACTCGGCCGCGTGCGGCTGACAGAACCAGTAGTGCTCGTTGAGCATGTCGCGCGATTTCGGGGCGCGCGCGGTCGCCGCCAGGCGGCAACCGGGGTGGTCGCAGGCGCGTTCGCCCGGCTTCAGCGCATTGACGTCCTCGGCCCGCGCGTCCTCCGCCGTGGGCGGGCGCACGCGGATATCGACGAAGCGAGGCTTGTATTGAAACGCGGCGGGCATGGGCCAAGTATGGGGCTGAGATAATCCCTTTCAAGAATTGAAGATCAGGCCGATGGGCGCCATATTTGAAGCCATCCAACAAAAGCTCACCTCTGCCTTCGCGCCCATCCGGCTGGAGATCGAAGACGATTCCGCGCGGCATCATGGCCATGCGGGTGCGCGGCCGGAGGGCGAGAGCCATTTCAACGTGACGATCGAGTCCACCGCCTTCGCGGGCGCCGCCAAGGTGGCCCGTCAGAGAATGGTCTATCGGGCCCTGGCCGCCGAGTTGGCGGGCCCGCTGCACGCGCTCTCGGTCAAGGCGCTGGCGCCCGGCGAAAGGTGACCATTGCCAGCCGAAGGCGTCCGGCAATGGGCCAAGAAACCTGCCTGAGCGCTTTCCGGCCATTGGCCGGGCAGCGCTCGGGGGGTTAGACTAAACAAGCGTTTGAAGCGCCGCCCATCGCGCGGCCCACATCCGATCCGGGAGGCCTTCGTTTGAGGACCACGATCACCGTCAACGGCGAGGCGCGGGCGCTCGACCTCGACCCCCGAACCACCCTGCTCGACGCGCTGCGCGAGACCCTGCGGCTCACCGGCACGAAGAAGGGTTGCGACCACGGCCAGTGCGGGGCCTGCACGGTGCTGGTGAACGGAACGCGGATCAATGCGTGCCTGTCGCTGGCGGTGATGCACGACGGCGACGCGGTGACCACCATCGAGGGCGTCGGCTCGGCCGACAAGCTCGCGCCGATCCAGCAGGCCTTCCTCGCCGAGGACGCTTTCCAGTGCGGCTACTGCACGCCCGGCCAGATCTGCTCGGCGCTCGGCATGCTGGCGGAGGTGGCGGAGAACTGGCCCAGCCAGGAGACCGCCGACCTGACCGCGCCGATCCGGCTCACCGACGACGAGCTGCGCGAGCGGATGAGCGGCAACATCTGCCGCTGCTCGGCCTATCCGCAGATCGTCGCTGCGATCCGCTCCGTCTCGGGGCTGCCCGCGTGAGGCCGTTCACCTACGAGCGCGCCATCGACGCGGCAGGTGCGGTGAAGGCCGCCGCCGAAACGCCCAACGCCAAGTTCATCGCCGGCGGCACCAACCTGCTGGACCTGATGAAGCTGGAGATCGAGCACCCCGCGCACCTGATCGACGTCGGCCGCCTGCCGCTGGCCGGAATCGAGGACACCGCCGAGGGCGGCCTGCGCGTCGGCGCCATGGTCAGCAACAGCCACCTGGCCGCCGACCCTCGCGTCCGCGCCCGCTATCCGGTGCTGGCGCAGGCGATCCTGGCTGGCGGTTCGGGCCAACTGCGCAACAAGGCGACCACCGGCGGCAACCTGCTGCAGCGGACCCGCTGCGCCTATTTCTACGACACCGCCAAGCCCTGCAATAAGCGCCAGCCCGGGTCCGGCTGCGGGGCCCTTGAGGGGCTCAACCGCAACTCGGCGATCTTCGGCGCCAGCCACGCCTGCATCGCCACGCATCCGTCGGACATGGCGGTGGCGATGGCCGCGCTGGACGCCACGGTCGAGACCCTGTCGCCGTCCGGCGAGGCGCGGGCCTTCCCGATCCTCGAACTGCATCGGCTTCCCGGCGAGACGCCCGACGTCGAGACCCACCTGATCCCCGGCGAGTTGATCACCGCCGTCGTCCTGCCGCCGCCACCGCCAATCACCTCAAAGGGGGGCGGACAGGTCTACCGCAAGGTTCGCGACCGGGCGTCGTACGCCGCGGGCCTGGCCAGCGTCGCGGTGGCCGGCGGCAAGCTGGCGTTCGGCGCGGTCGCCCACAAGCCATGGCGCGCGGCCGACGCCGAGGCCGCCCTGGCGTCTGGGGCCTCGCCCGCCGAAGCCATCGCCGCCGAGCTGGAGCAGGCTAGCGACAACGGCCGAAACGGCTTCAAGATTAACCTCGTCCGCCGCCTGGCCCCCGCGGCCATCGCCGAGGCTCAGCTGCAAGGGAGGCGCGCATGAGCTCCGTTCTCGACTGGGAAGCGACCCCCAATCCGGTCAAGGAGAATCGCGCCGGCAACATCGGCAAGGCGGTCGACCGCTACGAAGGCCCGCTGAAGGTCACCGGCACGGCGCCCTATGCCTACGAGGTCGAGCCGCCCCCCTCGGTATCCGGGCCGCCCGCCTATGGCGTGATGGTCTCGGCCGGCATCGCCAGCGGGCGGATCGCCGCCATCGACACCGCCGCCGCCGAGGCCTCGCCGGGCGTCACGCTGGTGTGGACCCACCGCAATGTCCCGGCGCAGGGGCCGCGTCCCGAGCGCTACGATTTCTTCACCCCCTCGTCGCGGCCGGCGCTGCAGTCGGACCGGATCTATTTCTTCGGCCAGCAGGTGGCGCTCGTCGTCGCCGATACCTTCGAGAACGCCACGGCGGCCGCGGCGAAGGTCGAGGTGAGCTACGAGGCCGACCCGCCCCTGGCCGACTTCCACGCCCATCTGGGCGACGGCGTGCAGCCTCCCGGCGAACAGGACATCGAGATCGGCGACTTCGCGGCCGGATTCGCCGCCGCGCCGGTGAAGATCGACGACGTCTGGCGCACCCCGCTGCAGAACCACTGCCAGATGGAGCCCTGCGCCACCACCGCCTGGTGGGACGGCGACCAGCTGACCGTGCACACCTCGGTCCAGATGGTGCGGTTCGCCCAGAACTCGCTCGCCGAAACCCTGATGATGCCGCACAAGTCCGTGCGCCTGCTTACCCGCTATGTCGGCGGCGGGTTCGGCGGCAAGGGCTCGTTCTACGAGGACCTGGTGCTGGCCTCGCTCGCCGCGCGCGAACTGGGCCGGCCGGTCAAGGTGGCCTTTTCACGCCAGCAGATGATGCACGGCACGGTGCACAGGCCCGCCACCGAGCAGCGGGTCCGGCTGGGGGCCACGCCGGACGGGCGGCTGACCGCCATGTCGATCATGACCGTCACCCACTGCGACAGCCGCGGGAACTTCACCGAGCATGCGTCGAACTTTGCGCGCAATCTCTACGCCGCGCCGAACCGGCTGACCGGGCATCGGCTGGTGCGCATGGACCTGCCGGTGGCCAGCGCCATGCGTGCGCCGGGCGAAGCCTCCGGCACGCTGTCGCTGGAAGTGGCCATGGACGAGCTCGCCGAAAAGCTCGGCATGGACCCCATGGAGCTGCGCATCCTCAACGAGCCGGAGACCGACCCCGAAACCGGCAAGCCGTTCTCGATCCGCCAGCTGGTCCGCTGCATGCGCGAGGGCGCGCAAATGTTCGGCTGGGATCGCCGAAATCCCCAGCCGGGCCAGGTCCGCGACGGGCGCTGGCAGGTGGGCCTGGGCATGGCGGCCGCCATCCGCGGCAATTTCCTGCTGCCGGCCAAGGCCAGCTTCACGGTGGACGCGCAGGGCGTGATCACCGTCAAGCAGGGGATGACCGACATCGGCACCGGCACCTACACCGTGCTGGCCCAGATCGCCGCCGAGACCCTCGGCGTGCCATTGGGCGACGTCCGCGTGGAGATCGGCGATAGCGAGCTGCCGCCCGCGCCGGGCTCCGGCGGCCAGTTCGGCGCGGCCACCGCTGGCTCCGCGGCGCTCGACGCCGGCATGAACCTCAGGAAGGCCATCGCCGAGATCGCCGTGGCCGATCCGGCCTCGCCGCTGCAGGGCGGGCCGGCCGAGGATATCAGCTTCCAGGACGGCGTCATAGCCATCGGCAACCGCTCCGAGCGGCTGGCCGACCTGATCCGGCGCAACCGTCCGGACGGACTGACCGCCGAGGGCGAAGTCCGGCCGGCCGCCGACGCCAGCCAGTGGAGTTCGCACACCTACGGCGCCCACTTCGTCGAGGTCGGCGTCGACACCGTCACCGGCGAAGTCCGCACCCGCCGCATGCTGGGGGTGTTCGCGGCCGGCCGCATCCTCAACTGGAAGACCGCCCGCAGCCAGCTGACCGGCGGGATGATCTGGGGCGTGGGCTCGGCGCTGACCGAGGGCAACGCCGTCGATCCGCGCTACGGCTCGCTGATCAACCAGGACCTGGCGGGGTACCTGGTGCCGGTGCAGGCCGACATCGGCGAGATCGACGCGATCATGCTCGACGAGGTCGACGACAAGGCCAACCCCATGGGCATCAAGGGCGTCGGCGAACTCGGCATCTCCGGAGCCGGCGCCGCGGTCGCCAACGCCATCTACAACGCCTGCGGCGTGCGCGTGCGCGACTACCCGATCACCCCCGACAAGATCCTCGCGGCGCTGGGCTAGTTCGGATTGAACCCTGAGGTGGATGTCGCCCCGCGCCTTCCTTCTCGATGAGGAGGGCATGGGCATGGGTCGCTCGCGTTTGATGGTGGCGGGTCCAGGGCCATTTCCAAAACCGCATAGCGCCCATGCTCAAATCGCATCTACCGGCGTGTCGCATCGTACCTATCTCAGGCGTCTTGAAGGCAGAGCTTTCGAGACTTCGAGGAGACGGGACGTGAAACTGATCTTGCCGCTGGCGACGCTGGCCGGCGCCTTTGCCCTGCTGGTCTACGGTTGGGGGGCGACGCGCCTCGGCTACCTCTGAATCGCCGTCAGCTGACCTTGGCGTGCAGCTCCCCCAGCACGCGCGCCAGGTCACCCTCGCGGAAGGGCTTCTGCAGGACGGGCGCGCCGCGGTCCGCCTCGCGCAGGCCGGCGTCGCCATAGCCGGTGGCGAAGGCGAACGGGCAGCCCATCTCGCGCAGGATGTCGGCCAGCGGGAAGATCGGCTGGCCTGCGAGGTTCACGTCGAGCACGGCGCAGTCAACCTGCCCAGCCCTGGCGAGTTCGATCGCCTCGTCGAGCCGGGAAGCCGGCCCCACCACCGTGCAGCCGAGGTCCGTCAGCATGTCCTCGATGAGCATCGAGACCATCATCTCGTCTTCCACCACCAGGACACGGAGGCCGGCGAGTTTGGCGGTGTCGGTCATTCACGGGGCTCCAGGGCCAAACGTTGGTCGGTTCGGCGCCAGAGCAGCAGAGGTCGCGGTCGACAAGCAAGCGCCATCTTGCGCTGTGTCGGACAACCGACGAACTTCATGGGCCTTTCGTCCGCGACTCTCATGCAAATTGGCCGCAAACCCCCGCGGGCGCGACGAATCCTTGAGGCCAAGCTCGGGTCCGGCCGGTCAACTGTCTTCGCGCTCCGCCGCGGGCCAGATCTGCAGCTTGGTGATTCGGTTGACCTTGCGCTCCAGCACCGCGAACCGGTGACGGTGGAAGGTGAAGGTCTGGCCGGCGTCGGGAATGCGCCGCGCCTCGTGAATCAACAGGCCCGCGACGGTGACCGCCTCATCGTCGGGCAGGTCCCAGTTCATCGCCCGGTTGAGGTCGCGGATGGTCACCGAGCCGTCCACGGACACCGAGCCGTCCTCGGCGGCGGTCACGCCGGGCAGGGCGACGTCGTGCTCGTCCTCGATCTCGCCGACGATCTCCTCGAGGATGTCCTCCAGCGTCACCAGTCCCTGCAAGGCGCCGTACTCGTCCACCACCAGCGCGAAGTGGGTGCGGCGTTTCAGGAAGGCGGCGAGCTGGTCCTTCAGGCTGGTGGTCTCGGGGATGAACCAGGGTTCGCGGATGATGGCGGCCATGTCGATGGCCTCGATCTTCCCGTCGGCGTCGGCGATGGCCTGCAGCAGGTCCTTGTTGTGCAGCACGCCCACGATGTTCTCGGGCTCGTCGCGATAGAGCGGCAGGCGGCTGTGGCCGCTCGCCAGCGCGGCGGTGAGGATCTCGCCCGGGGTCAGGTCCGCATCGACGGTGGTGATCGTCTTGCGGTGGACCATCACCTCGCCAACGTCCATCTCGGCGAGGTCCAACACGCCGCCCAGCATCCAGCGGTCGTGGGTTTCGACGAGGCCTTCGGCGTGGTGGTACTCCACCGCCCCGCGGATTTCCTCATGGGCGGCCAGCACGTCCATCTCCATCCCCAACCGCACTCCGAACAGGCCCAGCGTCTTTCGCACCACGAACTGGATGGCGAAGATGATCGGCCCGAAGACCTTCACCACCGTCAGGGCCGGCCTCGACAGGAGCCGCGCCACGTCGTCGGAGCGCAGGATCGCCAAGGTCTTGGGCAGCACCTCGGCGAACACCAGGATCAGCACGGTCATGATGGCGGTCGCCGCCGCCACGCCCCAGGCGCCGGGGATCGCGCGGGTAATCACCTGCGAGGCCAGCGAAGTGGCCAGGATGTTGAACAGGTTGTTGCCCAGCAGCACCGCCCCGATCATCGTCTCCCGGTCGGAGAGCAGCCGGTTGACCCGTTTGGCGCCGCGGTCGCCGTCACGTTCCAGCTGGTGCATGCGCGCGCGGCTGGCTCCGGTCAGCGCCGTCTCGGCCCCGGAGAACAGGGCCGAGACGGCCAGCAGGCCGAAGATGACCGGGGCGAGGGCGAGGATGGCGCCCATCAGGCGGCTCCTTCCTGCTTGAGGAATAGGGTGACGGCGGCGGCGTCGACGTCCATGGCGACGAAGGCGTCGCCCAGGCCGTGTGCGAGAATGAAGGTCAGCTTGCCGTCCTGCGCCTTCTTGTCCTGCGCCATGTGGCCGGCCAGGCGCGCGGCGCCGAAAGGATGGCCGGTGACCTCGGCCAGGGTGGTGGGCAGGCCGGCGGCGGCGATGGCCGCGCCGGCGCGACGCGCGTCCCGGGTCGGGCAAAGGCCCTGCGCCGCCGAGAAGCGGAACGCCATCGCCATGCCGGCGGCCACCGCCTCGCCGTGCAGCAGGGCCTCGCCGTAGCCGGTCTCGGCCTCCAGCGCGTGGCCGAAGGTGTGGCCGAGGTTCAGCAGCGCGCGGCGGCCCTGTTCGGTCTCATCCTCGGCGACGATCTGCGCCTTCATTTCGACGGCACGCGCAACCGCGGCGGCGAGCGCCTCGGGCTCGCGCGACAGCACCTGGCCGACGTTGGTCTCCAGCCACTCGAAGAAGCGGAAGTCCCCCAGGAGGCCGTACTTGATCACCTCGGCGTAGCCGGCCCGCATCTCGCGGTCGGGCAGGGTGGAGAGCACGTCCAGGTCGGCCAGCACCAGCTTCGGCTGGTGGAAGGCGCCCACCAGGTTCTTGCCGCGCGGCGTGTCGATGGCGGTCTTGCCGCCGACCGAGGAGTCCACCTGCGCCAGCAGGGTGGTGGGGATCTGCACGAAGTCGACGCCGCGCTTGTAGATCGCCGCGGCGAAGCCCGCGAGATCGCCCACCACCCCGCCGCCGAAGGCCGTGATCAGGTCCCCGCGGTCCAGCTCCAGCGCCAGCAGGCGGTCGGTGACGTCGGCCAGGCCCGCGAAGCTCTTGGCCTGTTCGCCGGGCGCCACCAGGACCGGCAGGGCGGTGACGCCCGCCCTCGCCAGCGCCGCGGTCAGCCGCGCCCCGTGCAGGCCCCAGACGGTCTCATCGCTGACGACGGCGGTGCGGCGCCGCTTCAGCAACGGCGCGAGCGCCTCGCCCGCCCGGTCGATCAGCCCAGGGCCCACCCGCACCGGATAGGCCCGCCGGCCCAGCCCCACGACGATCTCGCGGGTCACGGCGCCGACGCCGGGAGGTGGTCGAAGAGCGCGCGGATCACCTGCTCGACGGTGACGTGGTGGGCCGCGTCCCCGGTTTCGACCACGAGATCGGCCTCGCCATAGGCCGGATAGCGGGCGTCCGCCTGGGCCTGCAGCACCTGCAGCGGGTCCTTGCCGGCCAGCAGCGGCCGGCTGTCCTTGCGCGACACCCGCCGCGCCAGAACCTCCAGATCGGCCTTCAACCAGATGGACACCGCCTTGGACTTGATCAGCGCGCGGGTCTGCGGGGTCATGAAGGCGCCGCCGCCGGTGGCCAGCACGTGGGGCTCCTGATCCAGCAGCCGGGCGATCACCCGGCGCTCGCCGTCGCGGAAGGCGGCCTCGCCCAGGTCGGTGAAGATGTCGGCGACCGATCGGCCGGCGGCCGCCTCGACCTCTGCGTCGGTGTCGCAGAACGGCAGGTTGAGCGCGTTGGCGAGCCGGCGGCCGACGCTCGACTTGCCGACGCCCATCAGGCCCACGAGGGCGATGGTGCGGCGGCGCAACGGTGCATAGCGGTCCATGAACGGCGCAGGTCTACACGAGCCAGCGCCCTCGCGCCAACTTCGCGCGCCCGCTATGCTCAGGTCATGCCGCGTCTCCCCTGCCTGCTCGCCGCCCTCGTCCTCGCCGGAGCGGCCGGTTCGGCGCTCGGGCAGGAGCCGCCGCCGCAGGGGGTGGAGGTCTCGACCCTGGCCGCACCCGACGCCTTCTCCGCGGCCGGCCGCGACACGGGCCTGCCGGCCACCCTGTGGCGCGGAGCCTCGGTAGCGACCGCGCGGAGCGTCCTGCCGCTGCTGGCGGCCAAGGCGCTGTCGCCGGCCGGCGCGGCCTTGGCGCGGCGGGTGCTGGCGACCGGCGCGCCCGGCCCGCACGGCGCGAGCCAGGACCCGGCCCTGGCGGCGGCGCGGGTCGGCGCCCTGCTGGCCCAGGGCGACGCCAAGGCGGCGGCCGCCATCCTGGGCCGCGCCCCCGGGATCGACCGCGCGCCGGAGCTGGCCCACGCCGCGGCGGAAAGCGCGCTGCTGTCGGGCGACGACACCCGCGCCTGCGCGGTGGCCGAAGGCCTCGCCTCGGGCCGCGACGAGGTCTACTGGCTGCGCCTGCGGGCCTATTGCCAGGCGATCGCCGGCCAGCGGCGCGAGGCGCAACTGACATTCGACCTCGCCCAGGCGCAGGCGCGGGACGCGGTGTTCGGCCGGCTGATGGGCGCCAAGCTGGCCGGGGCCGGCGATCCCGGCGCGGCCTCGCTGCGCAACGGCCTCGACTATGCGCTGTCCCACAGCCTCGGCCTCGACCTGAGCGCGGCGAAGCCGTCGCCGGCGGTCGCCGCGGCGCTTTCGGCCGCAGACCCGGCCGAGCCGGTCTTCGATGCGGCCGCCGCGCCCGCCGATGCGGATATCCTGGTCGAGCCCCTGATGCGCGGCGAGCCGGTGCGCGACGCGGTGGCGCAGGCCCTGGTCGAGGCGGCCGGCGCAGCCGGGCCGAAGGGCCGCGCGCGCGGCCAGGCGGTGGCGGCGCTGGCGCTGGCGCTTTCCGGGCCGCTGACCCCGGAGAGCCGCGGGCAGATCGCCGCCCTGACCACGCCCGAGGGCAAGGCGCCGGTGGGCCGCAACATCGCCCTCGACGCGGCGGCGGAGCAGAAGCTGGTGGGCGAGGCCGCGCTGCTCGCGCTGTGGACCTGCGCCGAGGCCGGCCCTGGCGGCCCGGCGATCGGCGACCGCGTCCGCATCGTGCGCGCCCTGCACGCCGTCGGGCTGGAGGCGGACGCGCGGAACTTCGCGCTGGAAGGCCTGCTGGCTCTGAAATGAGCGGCCAGGGGCCAGCCTGGGCCGAGGCCTTCCTGGAGATGATGGCCGTCGAACGCGCGGCGGCGAAAAACACCCTGACCGCCTACGCCCGCGACCTGACCGACGCCGCGGGCTTCCTGGCCGGCCGCGGGCGCGACCTGGGCGACGCCTGCGCCGAGGACGTAGAGGCCTATTTTACGGCGCTGGGCGCGCGGGGCCTCTCGCCTGCCACCGCCGCGCGGCGTCGCGCGGCCGTGCGGCAGTTCTACCGCTTCGTGCTGGGCGAGACGTGGCGCGCCGACGACCCCTCGCGCCGGGTCGAGGCGCCGCGCAGGGGCCGGTCGCTGCCGAAGGTGCTGAGCCGGGAGGAGGTCGATCGGCTGATCGCGGCGGCCGCGGCCCGGGACGGCGCGCAGGGCCTGCGGCTGGCCTGCATGGTGGAGCTGGCCTACGCCTCGGGCTTGCGGATCTCCGAGCTCACCGGCCTGACGCTGGCCGCCCTGGCGCGCGACCCGGCCTACCTGATCGTCAAGGGCAAGGGCGGCAAGGAGCGGCTCGCGCCCCTCAACGCCGCCGCGCGCACCGCAGTGAAGGCCTATCTGGCGGTGCGTCCCGGCTTCCTGCCGAAGGGCGACCCCAAGGGCGCCGGAGCCAACCCGTGGCTGTTCGCCTCGCGCGGCAAGGCGGGCCGGCTGACGCCGCGCCGCTTCGCCCAACTGCTGGACGAGGCCGCGGTCAGCGCCGGCATCGACCCGGCGCGCGTCAGCCCGCACGTCCTGCGCCACGCCTTCGCCACCCACCTGCTCGAAGGCGGGGCGGACCTGCGCGTCGTCCAGACCCTGCTGGGCCACGCCGACATCGGCACCACCCAGATCTATACCCACGTGGCCAGCGAGCGCCTTGCCGAGGTCGTGGCTTCGAAGCACCCGCTGGGCCGAAAGCGTTGAGCCGAGATGTTTATTATCAAATACTTATGAAGGTTCGTCCTTCTCCCC
>JBIOED010000013.1:0-37544 GCA_044445675.1 Caulobacterales bacterium
CCTTCGTCGAGTCGGGAGCCGCCGCGTAGCTCCCGCCCGCCCACGCCAAGGCCAGGCCGGTGGTCGCCATCAGCGTCGCGAGGCGCGTCCTGTGCGCGAAGGTCATGTCCCGTCTCCCCCGATATTCGTCCTGTGGCTGCAGGCCTGCAGGCGGACGCCTGAAATCGTTGTCTCGCCAAGCCTCCGGGCCCGTTGCATGCGGCAGTCCCTTCGGCGCGGCCCACCGTCGGGCCGCGCGCGTTGTTCCGGGTTCAATCCGAAGGCGCCGAATCGCCAGGGCCACGAGGCCAGGCGGAATTTCCCGCGATGTCGAATTGAACGGCGTTGGCTCCCAAGATCGGAACGCCGCCACATGGGCGCGTCCTCATCGTTGAGCTAAGCCTTGGCCCGAAAGCTAACGAAAACCTGTCGCAGGCCTGAATGGAAATTCAGGTAGGAGACCGGCGTTATCAGGCCGCCAGGCCCGCCGCCGACGCGCCGGTGGGGATTTCGAAGGTGACCTTCAGGCCCTTTGGCCCATCGGCCGGCTCGGCGAAGATGCGGCCGCCATGCAGCGCGATGATGCTCTTCGAGATGGTCAGCCCAAGGCCGCTGCCGCGGTCGCCTGTCGCCGGCGTGTGGAAGCGGACGAAACGCTCGAAAATGCGTAGCCGCTGATCGGCGTCCAGGCCTGGCCCCTGGTCTTCGAGGCTGACCCGCCAGACACCGCTCTGCAGGTTCGATGTGAGCGTCACCGCGCCGCCCTCCGGCGAGACGTTGAGCGCATTGGTGAGCACATTGAGCAGCACCTGTCGCAGCCACTTCTCCTCGAACGCCACCCGGCCGCGGCCCCGGTGGGCGCAGACGAAGGTGCGGCCGCCGTGCTCGGCAAGCGCCTGGGCGTCCTGGGCGAAGGTGTCCAGGAAGCGGCCCGGATCGTGGCGCTTCAGATCGAAGGGGATCGCCTTGGCCTCGGCGCGAGACAGGAACAGCATCTCGTCGATGATCTGGTTGAGCCGGGCGAGCTCTTCGATCTGCACCAGCACGGCCTCGGCGTGCGCGGCCGGCAGGTCGCCGTCGCCAAGCATCTTCTCCGCGTGCAGCCGGATCAGCGACAGGGGGGTCTTGAGCTCGTGGGAGGCTTCGTCGGAGAACCGCCGGATCTGGTCGAAGGCCGATTCCAGGCGGTCGAACATCTGATTCAGCAGCAGCGCCAGGTCGGTGACCTCGTCACGGACGTTGGCCACCGGGATGCGTTCGGAGAGGTTGTCCGAGCCGATCCGGTTGGCGGTCTCGCGGATCGCCCGCATGGGGCGCAGCAGCAGCCGGCTGAGCCCTCGGCCGATGCCCAGGCTCGCCACCAGCATGGCGACGAGCAACGCCGCGCAAACCTTCACATACTCGCGCATGCCGTCGAAGACCGACCGCGCGGACGTGGCGATCGTCACGTCGAACGGCGGCAGCAGGAACTCGTCCACGCGAAGCGCGCCGATCCCGGTCATGGTGGCGGAGTAGGCGCGTTTCCCCTTGATGTCCGGGATATCGTCGCCGCGCAGGTTCCTGGACTTGAACTTGATGTCGGCGCCCGGCCTCTCGATCGAGATGTAGAACAACACCGAGCCGGACTCGCTGGTCTCGCGCACGCGCTCGGCCATGACCGCGGAGTTCAGTCGGGGGTAGTCGGAGCCGAGGTGGGCCTTGAGTTGCTGGAACTCGGCGCTGTTCAGCTGGTCCAGGCCGTAGATCAGGCGGGTCTCGAGCAACTGGTAGCCGGCCACGAACAGGATCGCGAGCGTCACCGTGGCGCTCAGCGCGTACCAGAATGTCAGCCGCGCGCCGATCGACCTCATAGCAGTTGGTATCCGATGCCGCGGACGGTCTTGAAGAGCGGCTTGCCCGTGGCGCCTTCCATCTTGGCGCGCAGGCGGCTCATGTAGACGTCCAGGAGATTGGTATCGACGTCGTAGTGCGACGACCAGATCTTCTCCGAGATCAGGGTGCGGGTGAGCACCCGGCCGCCATTCTGCATGAAGATCTCGAGCAGGGCGTATTCGCGCGCGGTGAGGTCGACGGCGGTTCCATTGGCATGGACGGTGTGGCCGAGGAGATCGAGCCTGACGCCGTTGCGCTCCAGCACCGTCTGCTTCACGACGGATTGGCGGCGCAACAGGGCCCGCATTCGCGCCAGCAGTTCCTCCAGGCTGAACGGCTTTGGCAGATAGTCGTCTGCGCCCACGTCGAGACCTCTGATGCGGTCCTCCAGGCTGTCGCGCGCCGAGAGGATCAGCACCGGCTCGTTGAAGCCGCTGGCGCGCCATTCGCGAACCAGTTCTATGCCGTCCCCATCGGGCAGGGAGAGGTCCAGGACAATGAGGTCGTAGCTGGTCTCCGCCAGGGCGTTGTTGGCGTCGCGGCAGGTCTGCACCCAGTTGGCGGTATGGGCGTGCTCCGACAGGCCCTGTTTCAGGAACTGGCCCAACCGCGCTTCGTCTTCGACGATCAGGACTTTCATCGGGCTCCAGCGCTCATGCGCACGTGACGCGTCGCGCAAGCGTAGGCCTCCCGCCCATGACGCTGCAACGGGCCCGTCTCGCGCCGAACCTGAAGCGCCGTTCAGGCCGACGTTAGGATCGGTTCAGGTTGCGGTTCCACCATCCTCCCGAAGCCCGGATCGCCTGACGCAGCGCACCCGGCGGACAACAGGAAGCGGGCTCGGGAGGCCAGGGTCGTGGAGCATCTGAAGCGGACAGCTGCGGCCGCCGCGGCGTGCGCCTGGGCGGCCCTGTGCGGCTGGACGGGAGCGCAGGCTGCGCCCGGCTACCGCCTGGAGTCGGCAGTCACCCTCCCGGGCCACTCGCCGGGCTGGGACTATCTGACGGTCGATCCGGGCCGATCCTACCTGTTTATCGGACGCCGCGCGCAGGGCGTCACCGTCTACGATGTCGCGACGGGCCGGCCCGTCGCGACCATCGAAAACTCCAGGGGCGCCAACATCGCCGCGCTCGTGCCGGAGGTCGGCCGGGGCTACACGGCCAACGGGGACGGAACCACGACGGTGTTCGACCTGTCGACGCTCAAGACCCTGGACCGCCTAAAGTTGGGCGAGTCGGCGGACTCGGCCTTCTACGAGCCGCTCACGGGCCAGGTGGCCTTCACGCTGGGCGATTCTCACGAACTGGTCTTTGTGACCGCCAAGACCGGCGCGGTCGCCGGCCGGCTGCACATCGACGCCGACGAGCTCGAGGGCGCGGCGGCGGACGGCCAAGGCTTTCTCTACGTGAACGAGCGCGACAAGAACCGGGTCGCCAAGGTGGACGCCCGGACGCGCAGGCTGGTCGCCGAGTGGCCGACGCCGGGGTGCGACATGCCCACCGGCCTGGCCATAGACCGCGCCGACCGGCGGCTGTTCATCGGCTGCAAGGGTGAGCATCCGGTGCTGGCGGTCATGGACGCCGGGTCGGGGCGGGTGGTCGCCACCGGCGAAATCGGCCGCGGCAATGACGGGGTGGTCTACGACCCGGCCACGAAGCGCGTCTTTACGTCGAACGGGATCGACGGCAATATCGTGGTCTATGATCAGAAGGGGCCGGACGCCTACAGCCTGGGCGGAGCTATCACTACGCGCCCCATCGCCCGGACCATGGCGCTCGATCCCAAGTCACGGAAAATCTACACCGTGACCGCGGAGGGAATGGTCGATCCCGCCGAGCCGATCAACCGGCGCGCCGGCAGCTTCTATCCGAACCGCTACTACGACGACACCTTCACGGTGCTGACCTACGCGCCCGAGTAGGGCCGCGGCGGAGAAAACGAGATGACCGAGAGGGCTGCGCCAACCGCGGCGAACGGGTCCGGGCCTGCGCCTGGGCCAGCGGCCAAGAGCGAGGGCGGCGGCATGGCCTGGTGGTGGCGGATCATGGATGTCCGTATCGGCATCGTGCCCTTGCCGGTGTTCGCGGCCATTCTGGGCGTCGCCGCGGTGTTCGTCAGCCAGGGCAAGGTTCCCTCCGATATCCTGACCAATATGGCTGTCCTGGCCGTGGGCGGGTTCGCCTGCGCCGAGGTGGGCCGCCGGCTGCCGCTGATCCGCAACATCGGGGCGGCGGCGATCTTCGCCACGTTCATCCCCTCCTACCTGGTCTACGCCCACATTCTGCCGACGCCGCTGATCGTCTCGATCACGGGGTTCACCAAGGCGAGCAATTTCCTCTACCTGTTCATCGCCTCGATCATCGTGGGCTCGATCCTGGGCATGGACCGCCGGCTGCTGATCGGCGGCTTCATCAAGATATTCATCCCCTTGGCGGCGGGCTCTCTGGTGGCGGGCGCGGTCGGCTCTGCGGTGGGCGTCGCCCTGGGGCTGGGCTTCTCGCACACCCTGTTCAAGATCGTCGCGCCGATCATGGCCGGCGGCGTGGGCGAGGGGGCGATCCCGCTCTCCATCGGCTACGCAGCCATCGCCCATCAGCCGCAGGGCGAGCTGTTCGCGCAGGTGCTGCCCCCGGTGATGCTGGGCAGCCTCACCGCCATCATCCTGGCCGGCGGGCTGAACTATCTGGGCAAGGTCCGCCCGAACCTTACGGGCGAGGGCCGGCTGCAGCCGGGGGAAGAGGATGTCGAGCTGGCGGGCGAGGGGGCGGTCCAGCCGAAGCCAGGCGTCGAGACCGTGGCCGCCGCGGCCATTCTCGCCGTCACGCTCTACCTGATCGGCGCGGTCGTACAGAAGCTGTGGGGTTTCCCGGCGCCGGTGGCGATGCTGCTGCTCACGGTGCTGCTCAAGCTCGGCCGCCTCGTCTCACCCGGGCTCGAGCAAGGGGCCTACAGCGTCTACCAGTTCTTCCGCACGGCCGTCACCTATCCGCTGCTGTTCGCCATCGGGGTGGCGATGACGCCCTGGGACAAGCTGGTGGCGGCGTTCAACGCGCCGACCCTGATCACCATCGTGGCCACGGTGAGCGCCCTGATGGGCACCGGCTTCCTGGTTGGCCGCCTGGTGGGGATGTACCCGATCGACGTGGCCATCGTCACCGCCTGCCACTCCGGCCAGGGCGGGACGGGTGACGTGGCGATCCTGTCGGCCGCAAACCGCATGCAGCTGATGCCCTTCGCCCAGATCGCCACACGCATCGGCGGGGCGATCACGGTGACCCTCGCGCTGATCGCCTTCCGCACGCTTGGCGCGTGATCGGCGCGGCAGGACGCGCGCGGCTTCCCCTGCCAAATAGCGCCCGTCCTCCACCCTTTCCGCCGGTGGGATGCGCCTGAACGGACATTCAGGAAGCTGACAGGGTGCTTTCAGCTTGGCTGCGGAGGGTGCCCGCTGGCGAACGGGCGAGGCGCGCCGGCGCACCTGCCTTGGCCCCCAAGAAGAAACGCCACAGGGAGTTGAGACGACGATGCGAACCGCCCTCATCATTGCCGCCGCCGCCGCCGCCGCGTTCGCCGCAACGGCGGCGCGCGCCGCCCCGCCGGCTCCGAACGCCGGCCCCGCCAGCCCGGCCAACACCTATGGCCAGCACCTGCTCAACCAGGCCATGAGAGAGAACAAGGGGGTGATCATCATGATGATGCACGTCACCCCGCCGGGCTCGAAGGGCAATGTCGTCGTCGCCTCGAACATCGGCCGCTTCGGCAAGAAGGCCGACCCCGACGACATGGAAGTCATCACCACCGGCAAGTCGCGCTTGGAGATCAACAAGGCCGGCGACCACTTCGAGGTCGAGGAGGTGCTGAAGGACGTCTCCGGCGACACCATCGGCGCGCTGGGCGTGGTGTGGCCCTACAAGGCCGGCGACGACCAGCAGGCGCACCGCCGGCAGGCCGAAGCGATCCGCGACAAGCTGGCCCGGCGCATCCTGCACGCCGGCAACCTCGTCGACCGCTGGCCCTACGACCCGCACTTCGACGACGACAGCTACGCCCAGGCGCTGGTGGACAGGACCATGGCCGCCCATCCCGAGATCAAGGTGCTGGCCATCCACGCCACGCCGCCCGGATCGAAGACCAACGTCATCCTCGGCTCCAACATCGGCCGCATCGGCAAGAAGGCCGACGAGGACGACCTGCGGGTGATCGACAAGGGGGCGACCAACAAGGAAGTCAGCGAGAACGGCAAGCGGTTCGAAGCCGAGCTGCCGCTGAACGACGCGCACGGCCGGCGCATCGGCGCGCTGGGCGTGGTGCTCGCCTACAGGGCCGGCGAGGACAAGGCGGCGCTGGTCGCCCACGCGGAGAAGATCCGCGACGAGATCGCCGCGCACATCGCCTCGCCAGCGAGCCTGGTCGGCAAGGCCTCCTGAGCGGCGCGGCCAGTCCCCTTATCCTCCAAACCAGCCAAACGGACCGTTCCCATGCGCCTTGCCCTTTCCGTCTCCTGCGCGGTGTTGGCCCTGGCAGCCTGCAGCCCCAAGGCCCAGGCGCCGGCAGCTCCGCCTCACGCCGCAACGCCGGTGCGCGTGGCCGGCCACACCGACATTCCGGGCTACACCGGCGACTTCGACCATTTCGCGGTGGACGAGAAGGATGACCGGCTGTTCCTGGCCGGCGAGGACGGCGGCGTGCTGGAGGTGTTCGACCTCAAGACCGGGGCGCTGCTGCGGTCCGTCCCAGGCTTCGATGCGCCGCACAGCCTGATCTACCTGCCCGACACCGGCGAGCTGGTGGTGGTGGCCAACACCAAGAGCCGCGTGCTCGACGCCAAGACCCTGGCGGTCAAACGGCCGCTCGCGCTCGCCGACGGCGCGGATTCCCTGGCCTACGACGCGCCGCGCAAGCGGGCCTATGTGGTCACCGGCGGAAAGGACGTGAAGATGACCACCTCCGCGCTGGTGGAAATCGACCCCTACACCGGCAAGACCTATGGCCAGACCGCGTTCGACGGCGACCACACCGAGGCGCTGGCCGTGGAGGAGCAGGGCAACCGCATCTTCATCAACCAGACCGACAAGAACCTGCTCGACACCGTCGACAAGACCACCCACGTCATCAAGGCGAAATGGCTGGTGAAGGAAGCCCAGCAGAACGCGCCCATCGCCTACGACGAGATGAGCCACCGGCTGTTCGTGGTCACCCGCAAACCCGGCAAGCTGGTCGTCGTCAACGCCGACACCGGGGCCACCGTGCAGGCCTTCGACGCGCCGATGCGGGTCGACCAGGCGCTGTGGGATCCGGTGGGGCGGCGCATCTTCGTCTGCGGCGGCGATGGCCGTCTGCTGGTGGTCGAACAGGACGACGCCGACCACTATCGGGCGCTTGCGCCGGTGGCGACCCCGCCGGCCTCGAAGACGGGCATCTATGTGCCGAGCCTCAACCGGCTCTATCTCGCCGCCTCGCCGGGCGACACCAAGAGCATGGCGCAACTGGTTTGGCTGGATGTCGACCCCCGCAAATAAGGGCGGGCCGGACAACGCGATTTAGGAGAGCGATATGAAATCCATCCGCCGTTTCGGCGTTCCGGCCGCCGCAAGCCTGGCGGTCCTGCTGAGCGCCGCCAGCCCCGCGGGCGCGCAAGCCGCCCCGAAGAAGAACTGGACCCCGCCGGCCCAGAAGATCCATGCGCAGGCCCTCGCCGACGAGACCATGGCGAAGCACCCCGAGCTGCTCAGCGTGACCTTCCACGGCGTGCCGCCGGGCGAGCACGATGTCTACACGATGTTCGCGGGCTCCTACCCGGAGCGGATCGGCAATCCGGACGACCCGGACGACATCGACGTCTCGAAAAAGGGCATCACCATCATCGACCCGCGCTGGCGCAGGACAAACGATACGGTGAAGAAGTTCGTGGTGCTGGAGCCGCTGCGGGACAAGGCCGGCCAGAACCTCGGCCTGATCGTCTACGCCTTCAAGACGGATATGGGGAACCGGGGCGAGCGCAAATACGCGGCCGCCGCGATGGACTTGCGCGACCAGCTGCAGGCCAGGATCTCCAGCTACGCCGCGCTCTTCGCGCCGGTAAAATAGGCTCTCCCGCGAACCGCGACGCCGTCGCCCGAGCGTGGGGCCCTGGATGCCGCCGGTGGGGAACCGCCCGCTGGCGGAGCGCCGGACCCGGCCGTCGTCCAGGAAGGTCGCGCGGCGCTACCGCGCCGCCCGTTCCAGCAGTTCGATCAGCTCGCCGGCCTTCTTGCGCTGCTCGGCCGGGTCGCCGCTGACGATGGCGCCCTCGATGCAATGGCCGAGGTGATCCTTCAGCATCTCGGTTTCCACGCGCGACAGGGCCGCGCGAACCGCATGCAGCTGGGTCAGAATGTCGATGCAGTAGCGATCTTCTTCCACCATGCGCGCGACGCCGCGCACCTGGCCTTCGATGCGGCGCAGGCGGTTGAGCAGTTTGGGCTGGCTGTCCTGGGTCAGGGCGGGTCCTCCGGTCTAACGTCATATACCGGGTCGGGGCATGGGTTGAAATACCCATATCGGGTATATAGGTGACCTTTGCGCCGCTTCGGCGTTGGATCCGCGGAAACCCAATGAGCGACGGTCATCAGCATGCAGCGCGCCCGGACGCCGCCGCGGCGTCCGCCAAGGTCAAGGACCCGGTGTGCGGGATGACCGTCGACCGCCTGACGACGCCGCATCACGCCGAGCACGACGGACTCGAGTTCCACTTCTGCTCCGCCGGGTGCCGCACGAAGTTCCAGGCCGATCCCACGCGCTACCTGACGCCGAAGGTCGCCGAAGGGCGGCCAGCCGCCGACCCTGGCGCCATCTACACCTGCCCGATGCACCCCGAGATCCGCCAGGTCGGCCCCGGATCGTGCCCGATCTGCGGCATGGCGCTGGAGCCGGCGACGATCAGCGCCGACAGCGGCCCCAATCCCGAGCTGGCCGACATGAGCCGGCGCTTCTGGATCGGCCTGGTGCTGGCCGCGCCGGTGTTCGTCCTGGAGATGGGCGGCCATCTCCTGCCGGGCCGGCTGATGCTGCTGAGCCATCACGCCTCCAATTGGATCCAGTTCGCGCTGGCGACGCCTGTCGTGCTGTGGGCCGGCTGGCCGTTTTTCCAGCGCGGCTGGACCTCGCTGGTGACCCGCCGTCTCAACATGTTCACCCTCATCGCCATGGGGGTGGGCGTCTCTTGGACCTACAGCGTGGTCGCCGTCCTGGCGCCGGGCCTCTTCCCGCCCGCCTTCCGTGACGGGTCCGGCTCCGTGCCGGTCTACTTCGAGGCCGCGGCGGTGATCACCGTGCTGGTGCTGCTGGGGCAAGTCCTGGAGTTGCGGGCGCGCGAACAGACCTCCGGGGCGATCAAGGCCCTGCTCAACCTCGCCCCCAAGACCGCCCGCCGCGTCCGCGAGGACGGAACCGACGAGGAGGTGACCCTCGACCTGATCCAGGTCGGCGATCGGCTTCGCGTGCGGCCCGGCGAGAAAATCCCCGTGGATGGCGCCCTGACCGAGGGCCGCGCGTCGATCGACGAATCCCTGGTCACCGGGGAGTCGATGCCGGTGACGAAGGCGGCCGAAGGTCGGGTGATCGCCGGCTCACTGAACAAGACCGGCTCCTTCATCATGCGGGCCGAAAAGGTCGGCGCCGATACGCTTCTCTCGCGCATCGTCCAGATGGTCGCCGAGGCGCAGCGGAGCCGCGCGCCGATCCAGCGGCTGGCTGACCAGATGGCCGGGTGGTTCGTGCCGACGGTCATCGCGGTGGCGGTGCTTGCGGGCGTCGTCTGGGCGCTCGTCGGCCCTGAGCCGCGCCTTGCCTATGCGCTGGTCGCCGCGGTCTCGGTGCTGATCATCGCCTGCCCCTGCGCGCTGGGCCTTGCGACGCCGATGTCGATCATGGTGGGCGTCGGCCGCGGCGCCCGTGAAGGCGTGCTGATCAAGAACGCCGAAGCCCTGGAGCGTTTCGAGAAGATCGACACCCTGGTGATCGACAAGACCGGCACTCTCACCGAAGGCCGGCCGTCCGTCACCGCCATCAGGATCGTCGCGGGCATCGACGAGGCCGAGTTCCTGCGGCTGGCGGCCAGCCTCGAGCGTGGCAGCGAGCATCCGCTCGCCGACGCCATCCTGCGCGCGGCCAAGGACCGCGGCCTGCAGCTCTCCGAGGCCGCCGACTTCGACTCGCCGGCCGGCCGCGGCGTGACCGGCGTGGTGGACGGCAAAAAGATCCTGCTCGGCGGCGCGCCGCTGATGGCGGCCCACGGCGTCGACCTGACGCCGTTGCTGGCGCAGGCCGACGCCCTGCGCCAGGACGGGACCACTGCCGTCTTCGCCGCCGTCGACGGCCGGCTGGCCGGCGTGCTGGGGATCGCCGATCCGATCAAGGCGACCACGGCGGAGGCGGTGCGTGCGCTGCAGGCCGACGGGGTCCGGCTGGTGATGATGACCGGCGACAACCGCGCCACGGCGCTCGCGGTCGCCAAGCGGCTGGGCATCGAAGACGTGGAAGCCGAGGTCCTGCCGCAGGACAAGGCCAAGGTGGTCCAGAAGCTGCGCGACGAAGGCCGCGTGGTCGCCATGGCCGGCGACGGCGTCAACGACGCGCCGGCGCTGGCCGCCGCCGACGTCGGGGTCGCCATGGGGGCCGGCTCCGACGTGGCCATCGAGAGCGCCGGCGTGACCCTGCTGAAGGGGGACCTGCAGGGCCTGGTGCGGGCACGCCGGCTGTCGCGGGCGGTGATGCGCAACATCCGCCAGAACCTGGTGTTCGCCTTCGTCTACAACGTCGCGGGCGTGCCGATCGCCGCGGGCGTCCTCTATCCGGTGTTCGGACAGCTCCTGTCGCCGGCGATCGCCGCGGCAGCCATGGCGCTGTCCTCGGTGAGCGTCATCAGCAACGCGCTGCGCCTGCGCGCCGCACCCACTTAGCCATCAGGAATATCGCGTCAGCTGGCCGTCGGCCGCATGTCGTCGTCGAGACGCTGCGCAAGGAGTTTGCGCGCCCGGTAGGCCCGCGTTTCAACGGTCTTGGCCGAAACGCCCAGCATGTGGCCGGCCTGCACATGCGAGTAGCCCTCGAAAGCCGTCAGCAGCAGGGCCTCCTTGAGGGCTCCCGGCAGTTGGCCGATGGCCTTGTCGAGGCGGCGGGCAAGCTGCCGGTCGATCACCGCCTGGTCGGCGGCCTCGCGCGGATCGGCCGCCGCCATCGCTTCGCCCTCGAGTCCGGCGCCGCCGAAGACCATCCGCCGCACGGCCATCCGCCGCCCGCGGTCGCGGGCCTTGTTGATGGCGATCGTCTGCAGCCAGGTCAGGAAGGGGCGGTCAGCGTCGTAGCGGCCCAGCGCCTTCCAGGCCGCGATGAAGGCCTCCTGCACGGCTTCGTAGGCTTCGTCGGGATCGGCCGTGTAGCGGCGCAGCAGGCGATAGATCCCGTCCTTGTGGCGGCGGACCAGCCGCGCGAACGCCTGATCGTCGCCCGCGGCGGCGAGGTGCGCGAGGGCCGCGTCGGACGCCTCGGCGTCCACGCTCACATCGGCTCTGCGGTCAGCGACTTCACGACGGTGTCGTCGAACTGCGCCGTCTGGTCCGGCGTCAGGACCTGACGCATGGCGATCACATGCAGCATGGTCTCGGTCTGCAAGGCGTCCATGGCCCGATGGAACCGATCGATCGCCGCCTGCACCTTCGGCGTGTAGGCGTGGCCTTCCTGGTAGGCCTGGGCGAGCTGGGCGTTCGCGGCGCGCATCTCCGCCTCCAGAGCCGCCCGCTTGGCGGAATGGTCGCGTTCAAGCCCTTCGAGGCGGCGCTGCTGCTCGGTCGTGAGGCGCAGCTTGTGGTGCAGCGTCTCGTGCAGGTCCGGCGCGGGCCGCAGGCGGGCCTGCACATATTGCGCGCCGCCCCAGACGCCCAGCACCGCGGCCAGCGCCGAAAGGACCAGCGTCAGCACGACGCTGCGCATCAGGGTCATCGGCGCCCTTCCAGCAAGGTTGACGGCGCGAGCTCGACCGCCGCGGAGAATACTCGGGGCGCCCGCGGTCCCGCCAGGGCGCCGGCGGCTGTCACACCGCCGACCGTGGTCCCCATGGCCAGCGCCAGGCCAATGGACGCGATCCGGACCGGAGCCAGAAGCGTCGTCGTCCGAGCCTGGCGGCGAAGCAGGAGGATGCGGCGGCCGACTTCAGCCTCCAGACCTTCCAGGCCATGATCGGTTGCCGATCCCGCCAACCGGCCGACCAGTTCGTCCAAGCGCTCGCTCATCTTCAAGATCCTTCACGCCCCTGGGAACTATACGTCCCGCGCCCGCCAATCCCCTAGGCGGCGGCGCCCGCGCGGCCGCCCAGGGCTTTTTTTGGCCGACCTGTGAGGGCCGCGGGTTTGCCGGCGCGTATCCCCGGATACCTCCCGCATATCGCCGCGGGCCGCCCGCCGCCCTGGACTACGATCGTGACGAAGGACTTCGACCGGCGCCAGCTGTTACGGGGCGCGAGCCTCATGGGCGGGGGCGCGGCGATCGGCGCCTTGCTGCCGGGTTGGGCGCGCAGCGCCACGCCAGGCCTGGCGCCCGCCATGCCCGCGGTGTCGGGCGCGGACATCGCGCTGACCATCGGCCACCGCCCCCTGCGCATCGACGGCAGGCTCGGTCACGCGGTGACCATCAACGGCACGACGCCGGGACCGCTGATCCGGCTGAAGGAGGGGCAGAATGTCCGGTTGGCCGTCACCAACACGCTCGCCGAAGACACGTCCATCCACTGGCATGGCGTCCTTGTGCCCTTCCAGATGGACGGCGTGCCAGGGGTCACCTTCCCGGGGATCAAGCCTGGTGAAACCTTCGTCTACGAGTTTCCCGTCAGGCAGAACGGGACCTACTGGTATCACAGCCATTCGGGCCTGCAGGAACAGGAAGGGCACTACGGCCCGATCGTCATCGATCCGGCTGGCGAGGACCCGATCCCCTGCGACCGCGAGCATGTGGTGGTGCTCTCCGACTTCACCTTCATGCACCCGCATCTGCTCTTCGCGCGCCTGAAACAGCAGGCCGGCCTGTTCAACTATCAGAAGGAGACGGTGGCCGGCCTGATCGCCGGCAAGGACCAGACCCTGCCGGAACGCCTGCAGTGGGCCCGGATGCGGATGGACCCCACCGACATCTCCGACGTCACGGGCGCGGTGCTGACGTTCCTGATCAACGGCCATGGGCCGAACGACAACTGGACGGGCCTCTTCAAGCCCGGCGAGCGGGTGCGGCTGCGGTTCATCAATTCGGCGGCCCAGATGATCTTCAACGTCCGCATATCGGGCCTGAAACTGACCGTCGTCGCCGCGGACGGACAGGCCGTTCGGCCCGTGGAGGTCGACGAGTTCCAGATCGGCAACGCCGAGACCTACGACGTTATCGTGCAGCCGACCGAGGACAAGGCGTTCACCGTGGTGGCGGAGGCCATGGACCGCTCCGGCATGGCGCGCGGGACCTTGGCCCCGCGCGCCGGCATGGTCGCGGCGATCCCGCCGCTGCGCGCCCGCCCGCTGGCCACCATGAAGGACATGGGCATGGATATGTCGGCCATGAACATGGGCGGCATGAAGATGTCGATGCGCGACGGCGAGAACGCGCCGGGCGTCAGGATAGGCCCGGGCGTGCAGACCATCGCACCCATCCCGTCGGACCGCACCGGCGAGCCCGGGCAGGGGCTGGAGAGCGTCGGCCACCGGGTGCTGGTCTACAAGGACCTGATCGCGCTCACCCCCAACGCGGATTTGCGCACGCCCACCCGCAAGATGGACATTCACCTGACCGGCAACATGGAGCGGTTCATCTGGGGCTTCGACGGCTGGCGGTTCAGCGAACGCCCGAAGCCCTATTCCTTCCGCAAGGGAGAGCGGGTGCGGGTCACGCTGATCAACGACACCATGATGACCCACCCAATTCACCTGCACGGCCACTTCTTCGAGCTGACGCACGGCCCCAAGGGGTTTGGTCCGAGGAAGCACACCGTCAATGTGGCGCCGGGTGGGAAGGTGTCGTGGGACTTCACGCCTGAATCCGGCGACTGGGCGTTCCACTGCCACATGCTCTACCACATGCACGCCGGCATGTTTCAGGTGTTCAGCGTCCGGCCGCTCGGCGGAGCCGTCGCGTGAACCGGCTGGCCCTGATCGCCCTCGCGCCGCTCGCCTTCGCGGGCGCCGCCGCCGCCCAGGCCATGGACCCGACGATGCCCGGCATGAAGATGCCGCCGGCCAAGGCTGCGGCCAAACCGCCCGCCGGGCCGACGCCGGCGGGGCCAGCGCCCATGGCGGACATGCCTGGGATGAAGGGCTCGGCGCCCCCCGCGGGCGACAAGCCTGCGGCAGCCCAGGACGCGCCCGCTGAGCCTGAGATCCCCGACACCCCGCCGCCGCCAGTCAAAGACTACGCAGCCGATCGCGACTACGACCCCGCGGCCATGGCGGCGGCCCGCGCCCACCTGCGCGAGGAGCACGGCGGGGCGACTGTCTCCATGCTGATGGCCAATCTGGTGGAATACCAGGCGCGCGACGGCGGCGCGTATCGCTGGGATGGCGAGGGGTGGATCGGCGGCGACATCAACCGCTTCGTGGTCAAGAGCGAGGGCGAGGGAAGCCGACGCGACGGGCTCGGGGCAGCCGAGGTCCAGGGGCTCTACGCCCACGCCGTCGGGCCCTACTTCGATCTGCAGGCGGGCGTGCGGCAGGACTTCGCGCCCCATGGGCGCACCTACGCCACCGTAGGTTTCCAGGGCCTCGCGCCCTACTGGTTCGACGTGTCGGGGGCGCTGTTCCTCTCGACCGAGGGCGAACTCCTGGGGCGCCTGGAGAGCACGTACGACCTGCGGCTGACCCAGAGGCTGATCCTGCAGCCTCGTGTGGAGCTGAATTTCGCGGCCCAGGACACCGTCGAGACCCGCACAGGGTCCGGCCTCTCCAACGCCGAACTGGGCCTGCGCCTTCGCTATGAGATCACGCGCGAGTTCGCGCCCTACGTCGGGGTGTCGTGGGACCGCAAGGTCGGCAAGACCGCGGACTATGCCCGCGCCCGCGGCGCCGACGTCGGCGGCGCAAGCCTGGTCGCCGGGATCCGGACCTGGTTTTGACGCGGCCCCGTCGGTGGCTGAGGCGCCAGGGCTTCTAGGAGACCGAGGGCGGCGCCAGCGTGCCGAACCACGCCACGAGCGCCAGCACCGCGATCGAAAGCCCCGTCTCCCACGCCAGGCTTTTCCGCAAGGCGGCGAGGGCCTGCGGCGCCGGCGGCCGCGCCTCAAGCGCCCGTCCCAGCCGGGGGGTCAAATGAAAGCGGTTTGCCGTGGCCAGACCCACCATGACGAGGAACAGCAGCAGCTTGAGCGTGAGCAACTGGCCGTAAGGCGTGGTCAGGAGCTTTGGGACGCCCGCAAGGCCGACGACGAACCAGCTGTTGACCAGGCCGGTGGCGATCAGCACCGCCACCAGGCCCGAGCCGATCCCGGAAAAACCATGGAGCGCCGCATGCAAAACCTGCCGGCCCTTCGCCCAATCTGGCGCGTCGGTAAGCAGCAGGATCAGGAAGGCGACGAGCGCGCCGATCCAGACGCCGGCCGCCAGGGTGTGGAGGATGTCGCTGCAGAGGTGCAACAGGCCAGCCGCACCCTTGGTCGACGCGCCATGGCCCATCCAGGCGAAGCTCGCACAGGTTACCGCGCCCATGAGGACGGCAAAGCGCCAGCCGGCCCGCTGGGGCCTGGCCCGCGCGAAGACGATTAGGAAGAGGATCGCGGTCAGGGCCCGGACGATGCTCGATCGCCCAAAGCTCATGCCGGTCGCCGCGGCCGTCAGGGCGTCCGGCTGCAGGGCCTCCTGCACCGACCCCGCCAGGACGACGGTCTGCGCCAGGAAGCCCAGGAGGCAGGCGGCCAGGACCGACACCGCGCTGACCGTCAGGAGCGGCCGCGGCCATCGCAGGGCCGCGGCCGAACCCGCACCCGTCCTGGGCAGTCCGTAGAGGAAGAAGAGCGACGATCCGAAGAGGATCATCGCGCCGGTCATCTGGACCCATCTGAGGACGACGACCGCGGCGTCGAACATTTCGGCTACTTCACCGTGAAGGCCAGGGTCCCGGTGGTCTTGTGGCCGTCGTCACTCGCGGCGGCATGCCAGGAGATCTTGTAGGCCCCGGCCATCAGCGGGCCCGTGGGGACGCCGGTGATCGTCTTGTGGTCCTTCGAGACCTTCGTCCTGAATTTCATCTTCATGCCGTCGCCCATCGTCACGTCGAAGCCGGAGAAGGCCGGCGTGAGCTCTTCGTCGAAGGTCAGGGCGATAGCTTTGGGCGCGGCGACGGTGGCGTTCGCGGCGGGATCGGATTTGACCAGCGCGGCGTGCGCCGAGGCCTGGCCGGCGCAGAGCAGGGCGACGGCGCCCAGGGCGGCGGCCGCCGATAGGGTCTTGCGGGTAAACATGGGGTGTTTCCTCAGGCTGATGACGTCTACAGGCAGATACGCGCCGTCGCGCCGCCGCCCCACAAACCGGGTCTCGGGCGGCGGCCGCGGTTTTCTGGAGCGGCGGACCCGCGCGCCGCCGGCGCAGCAGCAGGAATCCGGCGGGGACCACGAGCATCGACAGGAGCGGGGCGGTGATCATCCCGCCGATCATCGGGGCGGCGATCCGGCTCATCACCTCCGAGCCGGTTCCATGGCCGATCAGGATCGGGAACAGCCCGGCGAGGATCACCGCGACCGTCATGGCCTTGGGCCGCACCCGAAGCAGGGCGCCCTCGCGGACCGCGCCTTCGACGGCCTCCGGCGAGGGGTCGGCGCCCCGCTCGGCGAGCGCGGACTTCAGATAGATCAGCATGACCACGCCGAATTCCGCGGAGACGCCGGCCAGCGCGATGAAGCCCACCCCGGTGGCCACCGACTGGTGAAAGCCCAGCAGATAGAGCATCCAGAACCCGCCGGTGAGGGCGAACGGCAGGGTCGCCATGATCAGCGCCGCCTCGTCGAACCGCCGGAAGGTGACGTAGAGCAGCACGAAGATGATCAGCAGCGTCGCGGGGATGACGACCTTCAGCCGGGCCACCGCGTGCTGCAGGTATTCGAACTGGCCCGAATAGGTGAGGCTGACGCCGGGCGAAAGGCGAACGCTCTTGCCGACCGCGCGCTGAAGATCGGACACCACCGAAGCCAGATCGCGCCCGCGCACGTCGATATAGACCCAGGTCGAGGGCCGCCCGTTTTCGCTCTTCAGCATCGGCGGCCCATCGGTGATCCGCAGGCCGGCGACGGTCCCCAGGGTGATCTGCTGGCCTGATGGCGTCAGGATCGGCAGGTTGCGCAGCCCTTCGAGGCTGTCGCGCAGTTCCCGCGGATAGCGCAGATTGATCGGGTAGCGCGCGAGGCCTTCGACCGTCTGGCCGATCTCCTCGCCGCCGATTGCGCCCGAGACGGCGCCTTGCACATCGGTGATGTTGAGGCCCAACCTGGCCGCCGCGGCGCGGTCGATGGCGACGTCGATGTAGCGCCCGCCGCTCAGCCGGTCGGCGAACGCCGAGGTGACGCCGGGAACGGCCTTGGCCGCCGCTGCGACCTGCTGGGCGATCCGGTCGATTTCGCCGAGGTCCGCGCCGGAGACCTTCACGCCGATCGGGCTCTTGATGCCGGTCGCCAGCATGTCGATGCGGTTGCGGATCGGCGGAACCCAGACGTTGGTCAGGCCCGGCACGCGAACCGCGCGGTCGAGCTCAGCGGTGAGTTTCGCGGGCGTCATGCCGGCTCGCCACTGCGACCGCGGCTTGAACTGGATCACCGTCTCGAACATCTCCAGCGGCGCCGGGTCGGTGGCGGTGTCGGCCCGGCCGGCCTTGCCGAACACGCTTTGCACTTCGGGCACCGCCTTGATCATCCGGTCGGTCTGCTGGAGCAGCTCGGAGGCCTTGGCGACCGAGAGGCCCGGGAGCGCGGAGGGCATGTAGAGCAGGTCGCCCTCGTCCATGGGCGGCATGAACTCTCCACCCAGGCGCGTCGCCGGCCACGCCGTCGTGGCGAAGACCAGGACCGCCAGCGCCAGCGTGGTTCGCGGCCGGCGCATCACCCAATCGAGCGCAGGGCGGTAGAGCGCGGTCAGGCCACGGTTGATCGGGTTCGCCCGCTCCGAGGGGATGCGCCCGCGGATCAGGTAACCCATCAGCACCGGGATCAGGGTCACCGACAGGATCGCCGCGGCGCCCATGGCGTAGCTCTTGGTCAGCGCCAGCGGGCGGAACAGCCGCCCTTCCTGCGCCTGCAGCGTGAAGATCGGGATGAACGACAAGGTGATGATCAGCAGGCTGAAGAACAGCGCCGGCCCGACCTCGACGGCGGCGTCGGTGACCACCTGCCAGCGCGCTTCGCCGACCAGCCGCTCGCCGGGGTGGGCGCGATCCCATTGCTCAAGCCGCTTGTGGGCGTTCTCGATCATCACCACCGCGGCGTCGACCATCGCGCCGATGGCGATGGCCACCCCGCCCAGCGACATGATGTTGGCGCTGACGCCTTGCAGATGCATGACGATCAGCGCCGCCAGGACGCCGAGCGGCAGGGTCAGGATCGCCACCAGGGCCGAACGGGCGTGCCAAAGGAAGAGGCCGCAGACCAGCGCCACGACCAGGAACTCCTCGATCAGCTTCTCCGTCAGGTTGCCGATGGCGCCGTCGATCAGGCCTGAGCGGTCGTAAGTCGGGACGATCTCGACGCCCGGCGGCAGGCTGGCCTTCAGGGTCTGCAGCCTGGCCTTGACCGCGGCCAGGGTGCGGCGCGCGTTCTCACCCGAGCGCAGGATCACCACCCCGCCGGCGACCTCGCCCTGGCCGTTCAGCTCCGCCACCCCGCGCCGGATCTCCGGCCCGACCTGGACGGTGGCCACGTCGCCGACGGTGACCGGGACTCCGCCCGCGGCCGTCTTCACTGGCACGGCCCTGAAATCGTCGAGGGCCTTCAGGTAGCCGCCGGCGCGGACCACGTACTCGGCCTCGCCGAGTTCGACGACGGATCCACCGGTTTCGGCGTTGGCCTGGCGCAAGGCGGCGGCCACCTGTTGCTGGGTGACCCCCAGCCCGGCCAGCTTCACCGGATCGACCACGACCTGGTACTCGCGCACCATGCCGCCGATGCTCGCCACCTCGGCGACCCCCGGCACGGTCTTCAGCTCGTAGCGCAGGAACCAGTCCTGCAGGCTGCGAAGCTGGCTGAGGTCGTGGCGGCCGGAGCGGTCGACCAGGGCGTATTCGTAGATCCATCCGACCCCCGTCGCGTCGGGGCCCAGCGCCGGGTGCGCTGTCTCCGGCAACCGCGACTGCGCCTGGGAGAGGTATTCCAGCACCCGCGAGCGGGCCCAGTAGAGGTCGGTCCCCGCCTTGAAGATGATGTAGACGTAGCTGTCGCCGAAGAACGAATAGCCGCGCACGGTCTCGGCGCCCGGCGCCGACAGCATGGTGGTCGCCAGGGGGTAGGTGACCTGGTCCTCGACGATCTGGGGCGCCTGGCCGGCATAGGGCGTGCGGATGATCACCTGGGTGTCGGAGAGGTCGGGCAGGGCGTCGACGGCCGTGGCGCGGACGGCCAGCACGCCGGCCGCCAGCAGCGCCAGCGCGCCGAGCAGGACGAAGAACCGGTTGGCGACCGACCAGCGGATGAGCCCGGCGATCATCGGCCGGCCTCCGCAGGGTGATCGATGGGCCGGACCGGGAGGCCGGTGAGGCTCGCCTCGGAATCCAGCAGGAACTGGCCGGAAGCCACGACCCGCTCGCCCTGCGCCAGCCCCGCCAGGACTTCGGTCTTCCCGTCCGCTTCGCCGCCGACCTGGACCTCGGCGGGCCGATAGCGGCCGCCGGGTTCGGCCAGCATCACCAGGGTCCGCCGGCCCGTGGCGATCACCGCCTCGGACGGGATCAGCAGCGCTGAGCGGCCCTCGCCGGCGAACGCCACCGTCGCGAACATGCCGGGCCGCAGCCGGGCCCTGGGGTTGGGAAGTTCGATACGCGCCTGCAGGGTGCGCGTCGCGCCCGAGAGCTGCGGCAACACCGCCTGGACCCGCCCGGCGAAGGTTTTCCCTGGGTAGGCCGTCAAGGTCACCGAGACCCTCTGGCCTTCATGCACCTCGCCGGCTTGCGCCTCGGGAACCGCGGCGGTCACCCAAACCGACGAGAGGCTGTTGACCTCGGCCAGGCTTTGCCCCGCCGACACGGTCATGCCCGGCCGGACCTCGAGGCTCTGGATCACCCCGCCGACCGGCGTGCTGACCGTGACCGTCGGGTGGATGCGGCCGTTTCGTTCGACGGTGCGGATCAGCCCCGGCGGCATGCCGAGCAGCCGGAGCCGCTCGCGCGCGGCGCCGATCAGGGCTGGGTCGCCGGTTCGGCGGACCGCCAGGAACTCGGCCTGGGCGCCGCCCCAGTCGGGGACCAGCAGATCGGCGATTGGCGCCCCGGCGGCCACGAGGTCACCCGGCGCCCGTTGATAGACCCGCTCGACGAAACCGGCCGCACGAGGCTGAACGACGGCGATGTTGCGCGCGTTGAAACCGACGGTTCCCGTCGCGGTCAGCGTACTCGGCAAGGTCCCGCGCGCGACGACCGCGGTCCGCAGGCCGAGGCTTTGCGTGGCCGCTGGACTGACGCTGACGCCCGGCGCCGCGCCGGCGGACGCCGCGGCATCCGGGTATTTCGGGATGGTCGGCATCCCCATGGAGGACAGGCCGGGGTGGTCGTAGTGCTCCAACGGGACCATCGGGTCATAGTAGTAGAGCGGCTTACGCGCGGCCGGCGTCGAGATGGCGACGGCGGAGGTCTTGGCGGACCCTTGCCATCGCCCGGCGGCGTAGCCCGCGAGCCCGAGGGCCACGGCGGCGACTCCGGCCATCGCCAGGCGCGCGTTGAACTTCATGGCTGCGTCTCCCCATAGGTGAGGACCAAGGCGACGACGTGCTCGGCAGTCTCGGCTTCCCGGTCCAGGGCATTGAGTTCGGCTTCGACCTCCTCGCGGCGGGCGGCGAGCACGTCCGTGAGGCTGGCGGTTCGGCCCCCATAGCTGGCGGCTTCGAGCTCGGCGCGACGCTTCGCCAGGGGCACCAGCACGTCGCGGGCCCGGGCCAGCCGGGCGTGGTGCAAGGTGTGCTCGGCAAGCGCTCGCTCCAGGGCGGCCTGAAGCTCGCGCCGCACCGCGTCGCGATCGGCCAGGGCGGCATTCACCCGCGCCAGGCGTGCGGCGATCAGCGGGTCCTGCCGGGTCCTGGCGAACAGCGGGAGGCTGAAGTTCAGATGGCCGGAGACGTAGTCCCCGAACCTGGGGTCGCGGTGATCGTACTGCACGCCATAGCCCCAGTCCGGGCGCGTCTCTGCGCGCGCCTCGTCGGCGCCGGCCTCGGCCTGCCGAATCTTGGCGGCGGCCATCTGCAACGCGGGCAGGTCGTCCAGATGAGCCCGCAAGGCCGCCGCATCGAGTCCGAGGCCAGGGGGCGGCCCGCTCGGCTCGACGGCGGCGTCAGGGCCGATCCACCGTGCGAGATCGGCGCGCGCTTCGAGCGCCTGGACTCGCAGCGCCTCGCGGCGATCCGCCAGGGCTGCCAGCCTCTGCTGGGGCTCCAGCGCCAGGGCCGGGCGCGCGGCGCCGGACGCGAGGCGCGCCGGCGCGGTCTCCCGCTCCTGCGTCAGCGCCCTGTCGAGGGCATCCAGGGCGGCGAGCTTGCGTTCCGCGTAGTAGAGGGCGACCCAGGCTTCGCCGGCGCCGATTTCGGCCGCGCGGGTTTCAGCCGCCTGCTCGGCCTGCGCCGCCCCGATGTCGGCCCGCGCGCCCTCGACCCGCGCCCGACGTTTATTTCGGCTGGGCACGTCCTGCGAATAGCCCAGCGACAGCATGCTGAAGTTGTCGAGGCCCGGCCGTCCGGCCAGCGGTCCGGAGATCGGAAAGTCGGTCACGCCGACCGAGATCTTCGGATCGGGCAGGGCGCCGGCGGGACCCGCGGCGGCGCGGGCGGCGTCGACCTGCAGCGCCTTGGCGGCGATGCTCGGGGCCGACGTCCTGGCCCGCGACAAGGCGTCGGCCAGGGTGAGCGGTTCGGCGTGCGCGGCGCCGGCGAGGGTCGCCAGCAGCGTAAGAAGCGAGGCAGGGCGCATGAGGGGTTCCCGTCCGGCGGTTCGGTCAGTCGTCGGTCGTTGATGAAAGCGGCCTTGGCGGCCGGCGAAGGCGTCGCTGAGGCTTGGCGAAGGTTGCTCGCGGCGCGCGCGGCCACGGCGTTGCGCCTCGGCCGACAAGCCGATCGCAGCGGCGTATGCGGCCCCAGGTCGAGCCCGGGATACGGCAGGCGCTCGCGCGAAGGCCCGCGGGCCTAGGCCATCGACTTGGGAGGTCGCTTCAACCCAGCGGGCTGGTGGGGCTGGCCCGCTTCCGGCCGCCCCGGACTGAGGGAAATCCGCATGAACGCCGGAGCGGCGATCGCGGCGGAGGTCGGCAAGGCGGCGACGACCGCGCATGAGGCCGCACAGGCCTGGGCGCAACTCCTGGGGTCCATCTTGTGCGATGCGCCGGGATCGCAGCAGGGCTTGCCCGTCGCCTCGTGGGGCGTGGCCTGGGCCATGCCCGGCATATCCGCCATGCCTGACGCCGCATCCCCACGGCACGCCGCCTGCGCCGCCACGGCGGTCATCGGGCTGACGAACACGGCCAAGGCCGCGATGAGGGCGAGGAAGCGTCGCATAGGGCGATCAGAGCTACGCCGAAATACCCGAACTGTCGATCTCACGCGCGGCGGGCGCCTCCACGGCGGAACGCGTCAGGCCGGCGATCCTCGCGCGGCCGAAGGCGCCCGGCCGGCGAGCCGGGAGAACGCGATCAAGGCGGCCAGGACGACGGCGTAGATGAGAATCTGCAGGCCCATGGGACGGTCGGAATAGCCGGCGATGGCATGCAGGGCTCGCCCCAGGATGCCGTCGTCCGCCAGGATCGCGGAGGTATCCCAGACCTCGTCGCCGAGGCTGGGGGCGACGCCGGCCTTGACGAGATAGACCGCCGCCTGTCCGGCCATGCCTGCGGCGAGCAGCGACAGGAGGCCATTGGTGACGGAGAACAGCTTGCCGGTGGGGATCGCCAGCAGGCCGC
This sequence comes from Caulobacterales bacterium, assembly GCA_044445675.1. Lineage (GTDB taxonomy): Bacteria > Pseudomonadota > Alphaproteobacteria > Caulobacterales > Caulobacteraceae > Phenylobacterium. The sequence continues at coordinate 22,985 of JBIOED010000013.1, forward strand.
GATAGATCACCCAGGAGAGGCTTGCGCCAAGCGCCACGCCGCCGAGGTCGCCGGCCAGCATCGCGCCCGGCGCGCCGCCCGAGGCGGCGATGCCGTAGAGGAACAGCACGACCTCGGAACCCTCCCGCAGGATCGCCACCGCGACCACCAGAGCCATGGCCGAGAGGGTCTTGCCGCCGGTGCTGACGGTCCGCCCGAGCGCCTTCATCTCGCTGGCCAATTCGCGCCCGTGGCGGGTCATCCAGACGGTATGCCAGCCCAGCATGACAACGGCCGCGGCCAGGATCGCGGCGTCGAACAGTTCCTGGCCGGACCCGGCGAAGGCGTCGGAGAGGCGCTGGGCGAACAGCGCGACGAGGCCCGCCCCCAGGAGGCCGCCGCCGACGCCCGCGCCGATCCACCGCCCGCGGCCGCGGACCCCTTCGGTGGCGGCCAGCACGATGCCGACGATCAGGCCGGCTTCGAGGACTTCCCGAAAGACGATCAGCAGCGCGGCGAGCATGGCTAGGGCCGCGCCTCCTGAACGGTGACCCGGCCTTGCGCCGTCGTGGGGTGGAACTCGCCCATGAAGCTGTAGCTCCCGGGTTTCAGCGGGCCGATGCTGAAGGTCGCGCGCCCGTTCGGCGTCACCAGCTTCTCGACCTTCAGGTCGTGGCTGTCGAATTCCTCGGTGGCGGCATCCTGGTTCAGCAGGACGACCTGCACCTTTTGACCGGCCGGCGCCGTGAACGCCGCCGGCGTGAAGCGGTGGTCCTTGAGCACCAGGGTGATGGCGCCGGACGCCGCCGCTGCGGGCAAGGCGGCCGCCGCGGCGGCGACTGCGCACAGGATGAAGACGGTCGAGCGAAACGAGGTCATTGGCGATCCATCGGGGAGTGAACCCGGAATGTATTGTCGCAATTGACAATCATTCGCAACAAGAGATATGCGGTCGCCTCGCAAGACGAAGGGGTGTCCGTTGAAAATCGCCATGGGATCCGCGGCCGCCGCGCTTTGTCTAGGGGTGGCTGGCCATGCCGCCGCCGAGCCCGGGCTGGGCAACAAGGTTTACGATCCGTACGTCCGAAATGGCCTGACAGAGGTCGAGGTCCGCAGCGCGCGGCTGACCGGGGGCTCCGATGGGGGCGATGCGACGACGGTGGTCGAGCTGGAGAAGGGCCTCGGCGACCGGGTCAGCCTCGCGCTGCTGGGCGAGTTCGAAAAACATCCGAGCGAAGCGGCCAAGCTCGATAGCGTCGGCCTGGAGGGCGTCGTCTACCTGGGCCAACTTCCCAAGCTTGGCATCGATACGGGGCTCTACGTGGAGTACGAGCAACGCCTGCACAATGAGAGCGGCGTGGGCGAAGCCAAGCTGCTGTTGGCCAAGAACGTCGATCGGTTCCAGGGCCTGCTGAACCTGATCGTTCAGCACCCCTTCACCAGCCGCCCCGGCGAAAAGGTGACTCAGTTCGGCTATGCGACGTCAGCCACCTGGGAACTGGCGCCCGGCCTGAGGGCGGGCGCGGAAGCCTTCGGGAACCTTGGGACGAACCGGCTGCCTGGCGGCCGTAACGCGCACTACGTGGGCCCGACCGTGCGGTGGGAAATTCGCCCTGACTGGCTGCAGGGCGGCGAGATCGAAGTCCAGGGCGGCTATCTCCTCGCCGCCGGCGCGGCGCGGACCTACACTGACGGTCAGATGCGCCTGAACATCGAGGTCGAGCGGCGCTTCTGACGGGCCCGTGCCGGGGCAAGGGCGACGGGCGACGGAGCGGGATCCGGCGCCTTGCCATCCCGACGTAGCTTGCCAGGCCGCCGACTGCGGTGAACCGGCGCCTTCGGCGCAGCATGTTTGCCGTAGCAACAGTTCAAGGTATTGCTGACTTCGCTGCGCTGGGGGTAAGCGACGGCGCAGCAGCGCCAAGATGGCGCCGGGGCCTGATCGCCGGCCGCCACACATATATCGAACTCTGACGGAGCCGCTCGGCCGATGGATTTCAGCTTCACCGAAGAACAGTCGATGCTGCGCGACACGGTCGCGAGCTACCTGGCGGACCACTATTCGTTCGATCAGCGGCGCGCCATCCTGGGCCATGAACCCGGCTGGAGCCCGGCGACCTGGAAGGCGTTCGCCGAGGAGCTGGGCATCCTGGGGGCGCCATTCTCGGAAGAGCTGGGCGGCCTGGGCGGCGGGCCGGTCGAAAACATGATCGTCATGCAGGAGCTGGGCAGGGCGCTGGTCGTCGAGCCCTATCTGGGCACGGTGGTGATCGGCGGGGGCTTCCTCAAGCATTCCGGCCATCCGGACGCCGAGGCGCTGATCGGCAAGATCATCGCCGGCGAGGCGATCTTCGCCTTCGCCTACGCCGAGCCGCAGGGCCGCTATAACTTGGCGGACCTGAAGACCACGGCGAACCGCGACGGCGCCGGCTATGTGCTGAACGGCATGAAGGCGGTGGTCATCGGCGCGCCCTACGCCAGCCACTTGATCGTCACCGCGCGCACCGGCGGCGGCCAGCGCGACGCGCAGGGGATCAGCGTCTTCATCGTCGAGAAATCCGCCCCCGGCGTCACCACCCGCGACTATTCGACGGTCGACGGCTTCCGCGCCTCGGAGGTCGTCCTCGAGAACGTGAAGGTCGGGGCCGGAGCGCTGGTCGGCCCGGAGGGCCAGGCCCTGCCGCTGATCGAGAAGGTGGTGGACGAGGCGATCGCCGCCACCTGCGCCGAGGCCTGCGGCGTGCTCGGCAAGCTGCACGAGGGCACCCTGGACTACACCCGCCAGCGCAAGCAGTTCGGCCAGCCGATCTCGGCCTTCCAGGTGCTGCAGCACCGCATGGTCGACATGTTCATCCAGGTCGAGCAGGCCGTCTCCATGACCTATATGGCGACCATCAAGCTCACGGACGATCGCGAGCGGACCAAGGCCGCCGCCGCCGCCAAGGTGCAGATCGGCAAGGCCTGCCGGTTCGTCGGCCAGAACGCCATCCAGCTGCACGGCGGCATGGGCATGACCGACGAAATGGCCATCGGCCACTACTTCAAGCGCGCCACCATGATCGAGAGCGCCTTCGGCTCCACCGACCACCACCTGGCCCGCTATGAGTTCCTGAGCCTGGGACAGGCCGCTTAGTGCTATAGGCCTCCGCTCGCCCCGGCCCGGTCCCTCGGCCGGCGGGGTTGAGCGGAGATTTGAATGGCCGTCGCCAGTACGAAAAGCCGGATGGACAAGATCGGCGTGAAGGCCGGCATGCGCGTCGCCGTCCTGGGCGTCAAAGACCCGACCCTGAGCGGCGAGCTGGCGGACCAGGGTGCGGTCCCGGTGACCGAGCTCGCCAACCTCGACCTGCTGTTCTACGCGGCGGAAAGCGCCGAGGCTCTGGCCCGCGTCGATGCGCTCGTGCCCATGCTGGCCGAAAAGGGCGCGGTGTGGATCGTCTCGGCGAAGGGCAAGACCGCCGCGGTCAAGGGCGCGCAGGTTATCGACGCCGCCAAGGCTCGCGGCCTGATCGACAACAAGGTCGTGGCCTTTTCGCCCACCCATTCCGCGCTGCGCTTCACCCGGGCCAAGGTTGAGCCTGTGACCGAGCCTGAGATCCAAATTTAGTCCGCTCAGCCCGGCGAAGGCCGGGACCCAGATCGCCAAGCGCCGAAATGGACGGGTCTTCCGCTGAGCCGTTCGGGCCCATATTCTGGCTGACCCATCGGACCAACGCGTGACCGCCGGCCCGACGCGGCTTAAGCGGGTCGCATGTCCCTGCGCGATTTCGGGCTCCTGGCGCTGGTCTGCCTGGTCTGGGCGTCCAACAACATCGTCTCGAAATATGTGGTGAGCCACCTGGGCCTGCCGCCGCTGTTCTATGCGGCGGTGAGGTTTGGGATCGTGGCGCTGGCGGCGCTGCCGTGGCTGCTGCCGATGCCGCGGCCGCGCTGGCGGCTGATCGCGGTCGCGCTGTTGATGGGCGGCGGCAACTTCGCCCTGTTGTTTATCGGCCTGAAGACCTCAACCCCGTCGGCCGCTGCGGTGATCGGTCAGCTCGGCGTGCCGATCACCACCCTGTTGTCGATGGTGATGCTGGGCGAGACAATCCATTGGCGCCGCGCCCTGGGCATCGCGCTCACCTTCCTGGGTGCGCTGGCGGTGATGTACGACCCGCGTGGGTTCGCGATTTCGCCGGGCCTCATCTATGTGGTGGCCTCGGCGGCGGCCGGCTCGCTGGGGGCGGTGATGATGAAGCAGATCGAAGGGGTGAAGCCGCTGCAGTTCCAGGCCTGGGTCGGCTTCGCCTCCGTCTGGCCGTTGGCGGCCCTCTCGGCGTGGCTGGAGCCGGGGCAGATGCGCGAGGGCCTGGCCGCCGGCTGGCCGTTCTTCGCGGCGGTGCTCTATTCCGGCCTGGCGGTCTCGGTGGGGGCGCACACGGTCTATTACCTGCTGATCGGCCGCTATGAGGCCAATCTGATCTCGTCTTTGACGCTGATGTCGCCGCTGGCCACGATTGCCCTGGGGGTGGCGATCTTCCACGATCCGTTCGGTCCGCGCATGGCGATAGGGTCGGCCATTGCGCTCACCGGCGTCCTGATCATCGCAGCGCGGAGGAACCAGGTCATGCCGCTGCTGCTTGCCATCCGGAACCGCGCGCAATGAACGTGATCGAGGCGCCCAGCCCCAACTTCGACGCCCGCACCGCGCCGCCGGACATCCTGGTCCTGCACTACACCGGCATGCAGACCGGCCCGCGGGCGCTCGATAGGCTGCGCGACCCTGAGGCCAAGGTCTCGTCGCACTACCTGATCGAGGAGGACGGCCGCATCTTCCGCCTGGTTCCCGAGGAACGACGCGCCTGGCACGCCGGCGTCTCCTACTGGAAGGGCGAGCGCAACATCAACGGCGTCTCGATCGGGGTCGAGATCGTCAATCCCGGCCACGAATGGGGCTACCGGCCGTTCCCAGACGCGCAGATCGCCGCGGCGATCGAGCTCATGGCGGACATCCGAACCCGCTGGACGATCCCCGACGACCGCATTGTCGGCCATTCCGATGTGGCGCCGGGCCGCAAGGACGATCCGGGCGAGCTGTTCCCCTGGAAGCGGCTCGCCGAGGCCGGCCATGGGCTGTGGGCCGAGCCGCCGACGGCCCCCGGCCTGCCGCTCGCCGAGGGCGAAAAAGGGCCCGCGGTGTTCGCCCTGCAGGCGGGATTCACCCGGCTGGGCTACGACCTGCCGCCATCCGGCGCGTTCGACGCCGCCACCAGGGCGGTGGTCACCGCCTTCCAGCAGCACTGGCGTCAGGACCGCGTCGACGGCGTCGCGGACGGCGAAACCCGCGCCCGGCTGATCGCGCTCCTGAGGTTGGCCGGCTGATGCATCCCGCGCCCTATCACCGCGAGGAGGACATGACGCAGTTGGAGGCGCGTCTGGCCGCCTATTCCTTCGCGACCCTCTGCGTAGTCGGCGAGGGCCGTCCCATGGTGGTTCAGGTCCCGGTGCTGTTGCGGCGGCTCCCGGAAGGCCTTGCGCTCGACTTCCACGTGGCCCAGCGCAACGCGATTGCGCCCCATCTGTCGGACGAGACCCGTGCGGTGGTGCTCGCCGCCGGGCCGAACGCCTATGTCAGCCCAGACTGGATGTCGGGCCCCGACCAGGTGCCCACCTGGAACTACGTCTCCGTGGAGGCGGAGGGTCCGCTCAGCCTGTTGACCCGCGAGGGGACGGTCGCCCTGCTCGACGACCTCTCCGCCCAGGAAGAGGCGCGCCTGGCGCCCAAGCCGCCCTGGACGCGGGACAAGATGAGCCCGGCCTTTTTCGAGCGGCTGCTGGGGGCCATCGTCGGTGCGCGCCTGCACGTCGAACGGTTGGAAGGAACGGTCAAGCTTTCGCAGAACAAGCCGGAAACCGACCGCGCGGCGATCGCCAGCGCGCTCGGCGAGCACCCGATGGCGGCCCTCATGCGCGCCGCAATCCCGCCGCGAGCCTGAACCGCGGACAACCTTGGCCTCAGGGCCGGTTCAAGCCGGCGGAGCCAGGTTGCCCGGGCTTGGCGTCGGCTCCCCGGCGGCGCGCAAGCGGAACGAACGCAAGGAACCCTCGCCATGAATCTCAAGCGCACCGCCCTGGTCCTGATCCTCGGCGCGGCCAGCTTCGGCGCCATGAGCACCGCGGCCTCGGCGCAACCCCTGCAGCATCCCCGCAAGCATGAAGTCCTGGCCCGCGTGCAGCACCAGCGCCAGGATATCCGCATCGCCGAACGGCGCGGCCAGATCGGCCCGATGAAGGCCCACCGCCTGCTCGCCGCCGACCGGCGCGTCGCCCGCGAGGTCCGCAGCCGCGGCTACCTGACCCGCGTCGAGCAGCACCGGCTCAATCGCCAGGAAAACCGCATCCACCGTCATATCCACAGCTAGCTGACGCGGCTTCGCGAACGCCGGGGCGCCGCGGTGGCGGCCCGGCGTCTACGCGCCTTGACCTCCCGAGGTGAAACGCTCAGGTTCCGCGCGGACCAGACGGCCGGGCGATCGCGGTTCCCTTTCAGGGGGTCGAGGAAAGTCCGGGCTCCACGACGACATGGCGGCGGGTAACGCCCGCCGGGGGCGACCCCAGGGATAGCGCCACAGAAAGCAAACCTCCTCGCACCGGGTTCGCCCGGGAGGGAAGGGTGAAAGGGTGGGGTAAGAGCCCACCGCGTGCCTGGTAACAGGGACGGCATGGCAAGCCCCGCCAGGAGCAAGACCGAATAGGGGCCGTGCGCCCTCCGTAGCCTCGGCGAGGGAGGGCAGGGCTGTCGTAGGCCCGAGCGGTCCGGGTAGGTCGCGAGAACCGTCCCGCGAGGGGCGGTCCAGAGGAATGATCGCCTAAGTCCCGGGCTTCGGCCCTGGGCGGCACAGAACCCGGCTTACAGGCCGTCTGGTCCATCTTGCGCCCCAGGCGCGTCTTTCAACCGCCAAGAGCCCAAGGGATCGTGACCGGTCCTGCAGCATCGCGCCTTCGAGACGTCTTGGCGCTCTTGGCGTCCTTGGCGGTTGAATTTGGATAGGCGCTGACGCGCCGAGAATTGGACGGAATGACTCTCCCTGCAGACCTATCGCCCATATCCGTTAACAAGCGCCGCCATAGTTCTCTGTATGTTCTGTGGATAAGAACTTCCGGTTAACCGTACTTGCCTGCGACACCTTGGTTTCTCTAACAAAAGGTCAATTGGAGTCATTGTGTCCCATTCTAGCCCATGATATCCCGTTCTTACTTTGCTAACCAAACCGCGCAGTTGGGGCGGCCGGTTTGGGAGCAAGGCGGGAGCCGCTGGTGGGGTGGCTCGTTTCGGGGGCTTGGCGGTGTTTCTCTCGACCTTCGAGAAACAGCTGGATGGGAAGCGGCGCATCGTCGTGCCGCAGGACTTCCGCGCCCAGACCGCCGGGCCGTTCGACGGGGTCTTCTGCTTCCCCTCCATCGAGGCCGACTGCATCGAGGGCGGCGGCAAGACCCTGTTCGACCGCTATGCCGGGGTGATTGAGGAGCTGGAATTCGGCGACCCGATCCGCAGCGCCCTGGAGGTCTCGGTGCTGGGCGGCATGGCCCAGCTCTCCTACGACACCGCTGGTCGCATCACCTTGCCGGAGATCCTCTGCGACCAGTTCGGCCTCACCGACTGGGTGGTGGTGGTCGGGCTTGGCGACCGCTTCCAGATCTGGAGCCGCGAGGCCTTTCAGGCGCATCGTGCCGCTCAGCGCGATGTGGCCCGCGAGGGCTTGGCCTCCATGCGCGCCCAGCAGCGCGCCGCCCGGCTCGCCACGGCAGGCGGGGGATCGGCCGGATGACCGCGCCGCACGCGCCCGTCCTGCTCGACGAGGTCGTGGACGCGATGCAGCCCCGCGCGGGCAAGCTGCTGGTCGACGGGACCTTCGGCGCGGGCGGCTACAGCCGCGCCCTGCTGGCCGGCGGCGCCAGCCTCATCGCCTTCGACCGCGACCCCAGCGCGCGGCGCTTCGCCGACGGCCTGCCCGCCGACCGCTTCCGGCTGGTGGAGGGCCGCTTCTCCGAACTCGACGCCGAGACCGGCGACGGCGCGGTGGACGGCGTGGTGTTCGACATCGGGGTGTCCTCGATGCAGCTCGACGAGGCCGAGCGCGGCTTTTCCTTCATGCGCGATGGCCCGCTGGACATGCGCATGGCCGCCGACGGCCCGACCGCCGCCGACTTGGTCAACGAGGCCGAGCCGGCCGAGATCGCCCGCATCCTCTATGTCTATGGCGAGGAGCGCGAGAGCCGCCGGATCGCCCGCGCCATCGCGCGCCGCCGCGAGGAGCAGCCGTTCACCCGCACCCTGGAACTGGCCGAGTTCATCGAGAAGACGCTGGGCGGCCGCAGGGGCGCCAAGGTGCATCCCGCCACCCGCTCGTTCCAGGCCATCCGCATCGCCGTCAACGAGGAGCTGTCAGAGCTGGAGGCCGGGCTTGCCGCGGCCGAGCGCGCCCTGAAGGCGGGCGGGCGCCTCTGCGTCGTCACGTTCCATTCGCTGGAAGACAGAATCGTGAAGACCTTCTTCGCGGTGCGGGCGGGAAGAACTCCGGCGGGATCGCGCCATGCGCCGCCGGTGGAAACCGCCGCGGCGCCGAGCTTCCAGTTGCTGTTCAACGGCGCGCGAACGCCGTCGGCGGCGGAACTGGCGGCGAACCCCCGGGCTCGGTCGGCGAAACTGCGGGCGGCGGTGCGCACCGACGCCGCCGTGTGGAGGGCTGCGGCATGAACTGGCTCAATCGCCGGGTTCGCGGGTTCCGGCTGGTCGACCTCGTCGCGGTGGGCCTGCTGACGGTGCTGGTGGTGGGCGTCTATCTCGCCAAGACCGTGGCCGGGGGCGAGCGGGCCAAGATCGCCACCGTGGAACGCCAGATCGGGTCGGAGAAGGCCCGCATCCGCCTGTTGCAGGCCGAGGTCAGCCACCTGGAGGAGCCGTCCCGCATCGAGCGCCTCTCCGAAACCTACCTCGGCATGGCGCCGGTCTCCTTGAAGCGGGAGGCCGGCCCCGACGCGCTTCCCGAGCTGGCGACGAGACCGTTGGCTCCGCCCGCCAAGCCGGTGGAGGCCACGCCCGATCCGCTCGCCATTGCGCCGCGGGGCCCGGCGGCGCCGCTTCCCGTACCGACCCAGGTGGCCACACGATGAGCCTCGGGCAGGCGAGCTTTGGACCCTGGTGGCTGTCGCGGCGGCTCGCGGGCTGGATGTGGCGCTTCGAGCATGCCTTCGAGCGCGCGCGCGCCTCCGGTCGGGCGGAGGACGACACCCGCATCCGCATCTTCTTCGTGCTGGCGCTGTTCTCCCTGGGCTTCGTCGTGCTGGCGATCGGCGCCACCCACGCGGCGCTGTTCTCCAAGGCCGGCGAGGGCGACGGCTATGCCCCGCCGATCGGCGCCGCGCGCGCCGACCTGGTCGACCGCAACGGCCAGATGCTGGCGGCGGATCTGTTGCACTACGGCCTCTACATCGACCCGCGGGAGATCTGGGACAGCAACGAGACCCGCCGCGCGCTCGCCGCCAACCTGCCAGACCTCACCCCCGAGCGCCTGGAGCGGGCGCTGCGCGCCGGGCGCCGCACCTTCGTGATCGGCGGCCTGACGCCGGACGTCCGCGCCAAGGTGCATGACCTGGGCCTGCCCGGCGTCAGCTTCGAGCCGGAACAGAAGCGGGTCTACCCGCTGGGCTACACCGCCGCCCACCTGGTGGGCTTCGCCGACACCGGCGGCGAGGGCCTGGCCGGGGCCGAGGCGGCCCTGAACGAAGACATCCGCAGCGCCGCCACGAACCACGGCGTGGTGCCGCTGTCCATCGACCTGCGCGTGCAGGCGGCGCTGGAGGATGAGCTCTACAAGGCGGCCGCCGAATTCCATCCCAAGGGCGCCGTGGGCCTCGTGACCAACGTGGATACCGGCGAGATCCTCGGGATGGCCAGCTTCCCGACCTTCGATCCGAACCAGCCGGGCGAGGCGTCCAACAACGCCAGGCTCGACCGCGCCGCGGCCTCGGTGTTCGAGATGGGTTCGGTGTTCAAGGGCTTCACCATGGCGATCGGTCTGGATACCGGCGCCGCCACGCTGCAGACCACCTTCGACGCCACCCATCCGCTGCAGATCGGCTACCGAACCATCCACGACTACCACGCGACCCACGCCATGCTGACCATGGTCGAGGTCTTTCAGCACTCCTCCAACATCGGCACCGCGCGACTGGCGCTGGCCATCGGGCCGGATCGCCTTAGCCGCTACTTCAAGAACCTCGGCCTGACCCAGCCGGCGAAGGTCGAGTTGCGGGAGTCCGCCCGGCCCCTCACGCCCAGGGTCTGGAATGAAGATGCCATCGCCTCGACCTCGTTCGGCGAGGGCATCGACGTCAGCCCCCTGACCCTCGCCCGCGCCTACGGGGCGCTGCTGAACGGCGGCTACGTCCTGCCGCTGACCATCCGCAAGCTCGCGCCCGGCGCCCGGGTCACAGGCCCGAAGGTGATCTCGGACAGGACCAGCGCGGAGGTGCTGGAGCTGATGCGCGCCAACGTCAACTGCGCCTGCGGCTCGGGTAAGTCGGCCGAGGTCCCGGGCCTGAACGTCGGCGGCAAGACCGGCACCGGCAACAAGTACGACCCGGCGATCCGCCACTATTCGAAAACCAAGCAGGTGTCGTCCTTCGCCGCCGCCTTCCCCACGGACGGGCCGCCCAGCGCCCAGCGCTACTTCGTGTTCATCCTCATGGACGAGCCGCAGCGGGGCAAGAACGGCGCCGACCCGACCGGCGGCATCGTGGCCGCGCCGGCCGTCGGCAAGGTGATCGAGCGCATCGCCCCCTTCCTGGGCGTGCGGCCGCGCCCACCCTTCACGCCGTTTGCCCTGGACGCGACGGCCGACGCCGGAGAGGAGCATTGAGCATGCGGCTGTCCGACCTCGTGAAGCGCGACCTGAGCTTCGATCCGCAGATCGAGGGCGTCACCGCCGACAGCCGCAAGGTCCGCCCAGGCTGGCTGTTCGCTGCGCTGCCGGGCGCCAAGGTCGACGGCCGCAGCTTCGCCCCGCGGGCGGTGGAGCAGGGCGCCGTCGCGGTGCTGGCCGGCCGCGAGATCGAGGGCCTGGCCGGGCCGCTGGTCATCGCCTCGGACCCGCGGCGGGTCTATGCGCTCGCCGCCGCGGCCTTCTGGGGCGCGCAGCCGGCGACCTGCGTCGCGGTCACCGGCACCAACGGCAAGACCTCGGTGGCCGCCTTCTGCCGCCAGATGTTCGCGGCCGCGGGCTTCAAGGCCGCCAGCATGGGCACGCTGGGCGTCCGCGTCAGCGCGCCGAGGACTGCGGGAGGGGACGCCGAGGACCTGCAGATCACCCCGCCGGGCCTCACCACCCCCGACGCCGCCGACGTCGCCGAACTGATGGCGCGCGTAGCGCAATCGGGCGTCACCCACCTGGCGCTCGAGGCCTCGTCGCACGGCATCGACCAGCGCCGCCTCGACGGCGTGAAGCTCGCCGCCGCCGGCTTCCTGAACCTCACCCAGGACCACCTCGATTATCACGGGACCATGGGCGTCTACCGGGCGGCCAAGCTGCGCCTGTTCGAGACCCTGCTGGCGCGCGGCAGGACCGCGGTGCTGAACGCCGATTCCGACGCCTATCCGGCCTTCGCCGGGGCCGCGGTCGGCGCCGGCCAGAGCGTCATGAGCGTCGGCGAAGCCGGCCAGGGATTGAAGCTCCTCGAACGGACCCCATCGCCGGACGGCCAGATCCTCAGGGTGGCGCACGATGGCCGGGCCTATGAAGTGCGCCTGCCGCTGGTCGGCGCCTACCAGGCGTCGAACGCCCTGGTGGCGGCCGGCCTCTGCATCGCCGGCGGCCTCTCGGTCGAGCAGGCGCTGGGTGGCCTCGAGGCCATCGAGGGGGCGCCGGGGCGTTTGCAGCGGGTTGGCGGCGGACCGCGCGGCGGCGAGGCCTATGTGGACTACGCGCACACGCCCGATGGGCTGGAGACCGTGTTGCGCGCCCTGCGTCCCCACGTGCGCGGCAAGCTGATCGTGGTGTTCGGCGCCGGCGGAGACCGCGACCGGACCAAGCGCCCGCTGATGGGCCGCATCGCCGCCGACCTGGCCGACGTGGCCATCGTCACCGACGACAACCCGCGCAGCGAGGCGCCCGGCGCCATCCGCGCCGAGATCCTGACAGGCGCCCGCGCCGCCCGGGAGATCGGCGATCGCCGCGAGGCGATCCGCGCCGCGGTGGCCCTGCTGGCGGACGGTGATATCCTCGTGGTGGCCGGAAAGGGCCACGAGCAGGGCCAGGTGGTCGGCGACGTCACCCACCCCTTCGACGATGTCGCCGAGACCGCGGGCGCGCTCGATGGCTGAGCCCCAGACGCTGTGGACCTCCGACGAGATCGTCGCGGCGACGGGCGGCAAGCTGGCCGGCAAGCCTTTCTCGGCGTCCGGCCTATCCATCGACACCCGGACCCTGCAGCCCGGCGACCTGTTCGTGGCGCTGGGCGGCGTGCGGGATGGCCACGAGTTCGTGGCCGAAGCCATGGAGAAGGGCGCGGTGGCGGCGCTGGCGTCGCGCCAGGTGTTCGGCTCGGCGGTGATGGTCGAAGACCCGCTCAAGGCGCTGGAGCGCCTGGGCGCGGCGGCGCGCGAGCGCGCTGTCCAGGCCCGGCGCGGCGCGGTCACCGGCTCGGTCGGCAAGACCAGTGTCACCCAGGCGATCGTGGCGGGGCTCAGGCTGGCCGGCCGGGCGCATGGCTCGGTGAAGTCCTACAACAACCACATCGGGGTTCCGCTGACGCTGGCGCGCATGCCGCGCGACACCCAGCGCGCGGTCTTCGAGATCGGCATGAACCACGCCGACGAGATTCGCCCGCTGACGCGGATGGTCCGGCCGCACGCTGTGGCGGTGACCACCGTCGGGCCGGTCCATGTCGAGAACTTCCCGGACGGCGAGACCGGCGTGGCGCGCGCCAAGGCCGAGGTCTTCGAGGGCCTTCAGCCCGGCGGCGTGGCGGTGCTGAACGCCGACGACCGCTGGTTCGGCCTGCTCAAGGCGGAGGCGGAGAGGGCCGGGGCGCAGGTGCGCACGTTCGGCCGGGCCGAGGGCTGCGACGCGCGGCTGATCGACTTCCAGGGGGCGAAGATCGGACAGGATGGGGGCCACGCGGTGGTGCAGGCGCGCTTGCACGGCAAGGGCCTCGACTTCCCGATCCTGCAGACCGGCTTCCACTGGGGCCTGAATTCCATGGCCGTGCTGTTGATGCTGGAGGCGCTCGACGTGAGCTTGAGCGACAGTCTGGCGGCGCTTGGCTCATTCGAGCCGCTGGAGGGGCGCGGCGCGGAAAAGGCGGTGCGTCTCGCCGCCGGCGACTTCACCCTGATCGACGAGAGCTACAACGCCAACCCGATCTCCATGGCCTCGGCCATCGCCACGCTGGGCGCGCGCCCCCTGGCGGGGCGCCGGATCGTGGCGCTCACCGACATGCTGGAGTTGGGCGTGGACGCCAGGGGTTTCCACGCCGCGCTGGCCGAGCCGCTGGCCGAGGCGCAGGTCGAGCTGGTGTTCTGCGCCGGCCCCTTGATGAAATCCCTGTGGGACGCCCTTCCGCCGACTCGGCGGGGCAGCTACGCCGAGACAGCGGCGGAGTTGGCGCCGCTGGTCGCCCGGGCCGCAGAGCCCGGCGACGTGGTGATGGTGAAGGGCTCGAACGGATCGAAGGCGGGGCTGATCGCCCAGGCCTTGGCCCGCCTCGACGTCCGGCCGGGGGAGGCCAGCTGATGTTCTACTGGCTCTACGAGCACTTCTCCGCCGGCGGCCACGGCCACGTCTCGATCTTCAACCTCGTGCGCTATCTCACCTTCCGGACCGGCATGTCGATCTTCACCGCCCAGGTGATCGTCGTCGCCATGGGCTCTCGCTTCATCCGCTGGATGCAGGCCAGGCAGGGCAAGGGCCAGCCGATCCGCGCCGAGGGCATCCAGCGCCACGTCGTCGAAAAGGCCGGTACGCCGACCATGGGCGGGGTGATGATCCTGGCCGGCCTGATCATCGGCACCCTGCTGTGGGCCGACCTTTCCAACGTCTATATCTGGGCGGTGCTGCTGGTCACCGCGGGCTACGGCCTGCTGGGGTTCTTCGACGACTACGCCAAGGTCACCAAGCGGTCGAGCGACGGCATCTCGGGCCGCCTGCGCCTGGGGCTGGAGGCCGCGATCGCCATGGCGGCCGTCGCCCTGATCATCCTCTTCGCCGCCAAGCCGCCGCAGGCGCCGGACCTCCTGACCTCGGTCAGCTTCCCGCTGTTCAAGCTGGCGCTCTTGAACCTGCACTGGTTCTACCTGGTGTTCGGCGCCTTCATCATCGTCGGGGCCGCCAATGCGGTGAACTTCACCGACGGGCTGGACGGCCTGGCGACGGTGCCGGTGATGATCGCGGCCTCCGCCTACGGCCTGATCGCCTATCTGGTCGGCAACTTCGTGTTCGCCAATTACCTGCAACTGCACTTCGTGCCCGGCGTCGGCGAGATAGCGATCTACTGCGGGGCGATGATCGGCGCCGGCCTGGGCTTCCTCTGGTACAACGCCCCG
>JBIOED010000014.1:0-37156 GCA_044445675.1 Caulobacterales bacterium
GAGGCGCTGGCCTGGGGGCTGGTGGAGGAAATCCATGCGCCCGCGCTGCTGTTCGCCGCCGTCGAGGACCTGCTGGACCGGCTGCTGGAGGCCGAACCCCGCGCGGTGCAGATCCAGAAGGCGCTGATCCGCGCCTGGGAGGACCTGCCGACAAGCCAGGCTATAGCCGCCGGCGTCGAGGCGTTCGAAGACGCCTGGACTACCGACGAGCCGGCCAACGCCCTGGCCCGCTTCCTGGCGGCGAAGGGCCGTTAGGTTGAATCACGATTCGTTCTGGGACGAGGCCGCGCCGTGGCGATCCTCCTCCCCTTGTGGGAGGAGGACACCGTAAGCACCGCCTTGAATGCCGATCCGCCCTGGAGCCTCAGGCCGCGGGCCGCCCGCCCCAGCCTTGGTGCCATTCCGGCTCGCCGGCATAGCGCTGGGCCAGGAAGTCCACGAACACCCGGACCTTGGCGGCCAGGTGCCGGGCGTGGGGATAGACCGCGTGCACGTGGATCAGCTGCGATTCATAGGCGCAGAGCAGCGGCGTGAGCCGCCCGGCCCGCAGGTCCTCAGCCGCCGCGAAGGCGGGCGTGCGGGTGACGCCCAGGCCCCGCCGAGCCGCGGCGACGCAGGCGTCGGCGCCGCCGAACCGCAGGCGGCCGTGCACGCGGACCTCGTAGCGGTCGCTCTGGACGCCATAGGTCCAGACCAGGGGCTCGCGCATGTTGTTGTCGAGGATCGCTTCGTGCCGGGCGAGGTCCTGCGGCGTGGCCGGCGCGCCGGCCGCTTGCAGATAGTCCGGCGAGGCGCAGGTCACCATGCGCACCGCCGCCAGCTTGCGGGCGATCACCGAGGAATCGGCAAGCTGGCCGATGCGGACGCCTACGTCGAAGCCCTCCTCCACGAGACTTACCATGCGATCCGTGGAGGAGACGTCCAGCGACACCTCCGGATAGGCCGCGGCGAAGTCCAGCAGGGCCGGCGTGAGCTGGCTGGCGCCGAAGGAGACCGGCGCGGAAATCTTCAACAGGCCGCGCGGCCCGCTCTGGTCGCGGACCGAGCCCTCCAGCGCCTCGAAGTCCTCCAGCAGGCTGCGCGCGCGCTCCAGGTAGGCGCGGCCGGTGTCGGTCAGTGAGACGTCGCGCGTGGTGCGGTTGAGCAGCCGCGCGCCCAGGCGGTTCTCCAGCCGCGCCACCAGCTTGGAGACCTGGGCGCTGGAGACGCCCAGCCGTCGCGCGCCCTGGGTGAAGCTGCGGGCATCCGCCACGGCGGCGAAGGCATTGATCTCGTCGACCCGGTCCATGCACAGCTCCCGACCCCATTACTTCCCTATTGGAAATATAATTGTGCACGAGGGCCGGATTATCAACCAGCAGGCGCGGGTCCACATCGGCAGCACGCCATTCAGGAGCGATATCCCATGCCAAACCCCCGCACCGTCGCCGTCGTCGTCGGCAGCCTCCGCAAGGAGTCCTTCTCCCGCAAGCTCGCCAAGGCGATCGCGGCGCTGGCGCCGGCCAATCTGACCTTCGACTTTGTCGACATCGGCCAGCTGCAGCCCTTCAACCAGGACCTGGAGGCCACGCCGACGAAAGAGTGGACCGACTTCCGCAACCGCATCAAGGCGGCCGACGCGGTCCTGTTCGTCACGCCCGAATACAACCGCTCGGTCCCCGGCGTGCTGAAGAACGCCATCGACGTAGGCTCGCGGCCCTACGGTTCCAGCGCCTGGAACGGCAAGCCGGCGGCCGTGGTCAGCAATTCGCCGGGCGCCATCGGCGGCTTCGGCGCCTACCACCACCTGCGCCAGTCGCTGGTCTTCCTGAACATGCCGACGCTGAACCAGCCGGAGACCTACGTCGGCGGCGTCGCGGCGCTGTTCGACGCCAAGGGCGAGCTGGTCAACGAGAGCACCCGGGAGTTCCTGACCGGCTTCGGCCAGACCTTCGCCGAGGGCATCGAGAAGCATCTGAGCTGACGGCGATGACCCTGCCCACCTTCTTCATCCCGCATGGCGCGGGGCCGTGCTTCTTCATGGACTGGACCCGCGGCCCCGCCGACACCTGGGACCGGACCGCCGCCTGGCTGAAGGGCTTGGTCGCCGAGCTGCCCGAGCACCCGAAGGCGATCCTGGTGGTTTCCGGCCACTGGGAAGAGCCGGTGTTCACCGTCGGCTCGTCCGAACGGCCGCCGATGCTCTTCGACTACTACGGCTTCCCGGAGGAGACCTATCGGCTGCGGTTCGATGCGCCCGGCTCCCCGGCCCTCGCGGCGCGCGTGCGCGGGCTGCTGGGCGTCGCAGGCTTCCCGACCGCCGAGGATCGCGAACGCGGCTACGACCATGGGGTCTTCGTGCCGCTGAAGCTGGTGACGCCGGACGCCGACATCCCGGTCGTCCAGCTCTCCTTGCGCGGCGACCTCGATCCACAGGCGCACCTGGCCGCCGGCCGGGCGCTGGCGCCCTTGCGCGACGAGGGCGTGCTGATCGTCGGTTCGGGCATGAGCTGGCACAACATGCGCGGCTTCAGCCCGGCCTTCACGGCCAGGTCCGAGGCCTTCGACGCGTGGCTGGCGCAGGCGATCGCCGATCCCGCCCGCCGCGACGAGACGCTCCGCCATTGGGACCAGGGGCCCTACGCCCGCGAAGCCCATCCGCGGGAGGAGCACTTGGCGCCGCTGTTCATCGCCGCCGGCGCGGCGGAGGGCGAACCCGGACGCCGCGCCTTCCGCGACATGGCGATGGACGTCGCGATCAGCGGTTACGAATTCGGCGCGCCGGCTTGAAATTCGCATGAGGCCCCGGCGGTGACATGTCCGCTTGCAGGCTCTGCGCCTTGTCCAGCGCCGCCTGGATGACCGCGTAGAGGCGGCCGGCCTCGATCGGCTTGGCGACGAAATCGTCCATGCCCGAGTGCAGATATTCCGCCACCTGGTGCGACATGGCGTTGGCCGTGAGCGCGACGATCGGCGTCCGGGCGCGGCCCTCGACCCGTTCCCGGGCGCGGATCAGGCCGGCGGCGGTGGGGCCGTCCATCTCTGGCATCTGCACGTCCATCAGGATCAGGTCCCAGGGCTCGCGCGCCCAGGCGGCGACCGCCTCGCGGCCGTTGGCGACGATCACCGGTTCGACGCCGATCTGTTCCAGGAGCGTCCTGAGCACCAGCTGGTTCATGCGGTTGTCTTCGGCCGCCAGCACGCGGATCGCGGCGCCCTCGACCGAGGGAACCGGCGGGGCGGCCAGTGGCGCGGGCTGGAGCGCCGAGGCCGTGATCCGCCTGAGCGGCAGCTGGACGATGAAGGTCGCGCCCTCGCCCAGGATGCTCTCCCCGCGGATCGTGCCGCCCATCAGTTCGGCGAGGTCGCGGCAGATCGCCAGGCCCAGGCCCGTGCCGCCATAGCGGCGGGTGGTCGAGGCGTCGGCCTGCTCGAACTTCTGGAACAGGCCCGCAAGGTTTTCCGGGGCGACGCCGATGCCGGTGTCGGTGACGCTGAGGATCAGCTGCCGGCCCTTGCGGCTGACCGTCACCTTCACGCCGCCTGCGTCGGTGAACTTCAGGGCGTTGGAGACCAGGTTGTAGAGGATCTGCCGCACGCGCACGCTGTCGCCGCGATAGACCCCGCGGGCGCTGCGCTCGACCTTCAGCTCGAAGGCCAGGCCCTTGGCCTGGGCAGTGGCCGCGAAGGTTCCATGGGCGCCGCGCGCCAGCTCGCTGATGTCGAACTCGGCCTGCTCCAGCTCGAGCTTGCCGGCCTCGATCTTCGACAGGTCCAGCACGTCGTTGAGGATCGCCAGCAGGCTCTCCCCGGACTGGCGGATCACTTCCAGCCGCTCGCGCTGCTGGTCGGTGACCTCGCCCATGGCCATGGCCTGGGCCATGCCCAGCACGCCGTTCAGCGGCGTGCGGATCTCGTGGCTCATGGTGGCCAGGAAGGCGCTCTTGGCCCGGGTGGCGGATTCCGCCTGCTCCTTGGCCTGGATGAGGGCGCGTTCGGAGGCCTTGCGTTCGGTAATGTTCTGCATGGCGCCGATCAGCCGCTGCGGTCGGCCATCGCCGCCCTGCAGGTAGCGGACGGCGCCCTGCACCCACACCTCCTTGTCATCCGCACGGTTGACCCGGTATTCCGGATGATAGGGCGCGCCCTCCTTCACATGCCGATCCCAGGCCTCCTGCACGCGGCCCAGGTCGCGCCGGTCGATCGTCGACCAGACGTCGGGGACGAGGTCACCGTAGGTCTTCGGTTCGGTGAAGAAGGTGTCCTCCGCGCCGACCTTGATCAGCTCGCCACGCTGGTAATCCAGCTCCCAGACATGCAGGTCGGCGATCTCCATGGCCAGCTTCAGCCGCTCCTCCGAGCGGGCCGTGCTTTCCAGCGCCTCGACCATCTCGGTGACGTCGTGGGAGGTGATGATCAGCCCGCCGACCCCGCCGCCCGCGTCGCGCCAGGGGGTCAGCTCCACCTGCCGCCAGATGATCGAGCCGTCGGAGCGGGTCTGCGCCACCCGGTCGGCGCTGACCGACTCGCCGGCCAGGCACTGGTTGTAGATCGGCCGCCATTTCTCGTAGGCGCCTGGAAAGAGCTCATACAACGAATGGCCGACCACCTCGCGGCCCACCATCTCGCGACTCTCCATCCAGCGCGGACTGGCGGAGATGACGCGCATTTCCTGGTCGGTCATGAGTAGCGAGATCGGCGCAGCCTGGATGATCTGGGCCACCATCCGCCGCGCCAAGTAGCTCTCGCGCCGGGCGACGTCGCTCTCGCGGCGGGCGGCCTCGCGAGCCCGCTTGGCCTGAATCCGGCTCCACTCGTCGGCGACGAAGTCCGCCAGGTCGAGGAGGCGATCGGCGAGTTCCTGGTCGAAGGCTCGCGCGACGGGTCCGCCGACTGCGAGCACGCCGGGGATCGTTCCGTCTTCCAGGCGCAGTGGCGCGGCGACGTAGAGCCGTGCATGCGGCGGACCGGTGACGTTCGGCCGATCGCAGAAGCGCGGGTCGCGGCTCGCGTCGGCAACCCACAGGAGGCGGCCTTCATCGACGGCGATCCGCGCCGCGGGGGCGTCCCGAGGCAGGCGCCCGTCGGGGTCATGGCTTCGCCACGCCTCGCCTTCGCCCTCGCCGATCAGCACGACCTGGGCGTCGACGGCGCCGAACAGGGTCCTGGCCAGCCGGCGTGCGCGGTCGAAGACCGGCCCCGACTGTTCGAGCCCACTCGGTATCGTCTGGCGATCGTCGCCCGCCATACATCCCCCCGGGATGGGTTTTCCGTCCACTCCGCGAAAAATGGCCGACGGGAGTTAAGAAAGCCTCTGGAACGCCGTCATTTGCCGGGCCCCGCAATCAGATGGTGCAAGACGATGCCGCTGCTCGTCGCCACGTTGAGGGAGTCGAAGCCGCCCGCCATGTGGATCCGCACCGTGCGGGCCTGCGCCATCACCGCGTCTGGCAGCCCTGGCCCCTCGGCGCCGAAGAAGGCGGCGATGCGCGGGGCGGGATCGAGCGCGGCGAGCTCCGTCTCCCCGGTCGGCGAGAGCGCGAGGAGCGAAAAGGCGCGCGCCCGCAACCGGGCCGCCAGGTCGGTCGCCTCGCCGCCCCGCGCGAACGGCACGGTCAGCGCCGCTCCCACGGAGACCCGGATCGCCTTGCGGTACAGCGGATCGCAACAGCCGGCGTCCAGCAGGACCGCGTCGGCGCCGAAGGCCGCGGCGTTGCGGAACAGGCCGCCCATGTTGTCGTGGTTGGCGATTCCCACCAGGCCCAGGACCAGGGCCCGCTCCGGTAGCCCGTCCAGCAGCGTCTCGAGGTCGGGCTCGCGCCGCGTCCCGGCCGCCAGCACGCCGCGATGGATGGGGAAGCCCACGACGGCGTCCATCACCGCCTGGCTCGCGGCATAGGCCTCGACGCCCTGCGCCAGCTCGGCGAGCAACGGCTGCAGAGCGGCCACCCGCTTCTCGGCGACCAGCACCGAGCGGATCGGATGGCGCCCCGCGCGGACCAGCTTTTCCAGCACCACCACGCCCTCGGCGATGAAGACGCCCCGCCGCCCGACCAGGTCGCGTTCACGCACGGCGCGGTAGTCGGCCAGGCGCGGATCGTCCGGATCGAGGATGGGAATGACGGCCCGCATAGGGCCTTGTGTCACGCGCCCGGGCCAGCCTCCAGGTCGTTGAGCACCGGGGCAATCTCGTCCAGCAGCTCACGGGCGAGGAACCCCAGCCGGCCGATGCGCTCCCCCAGGCGCGCGCCCGCCTGGCCGTGCGCGAAGACCGCCCAAACCGCGGCCTGGTCCGGCGCCGCGCCGCGCGCCAGCAGTCCGGCGACCAGCCCCGCCAGCACGTCGCCGGAACCGGAAGTGGCGAGGCCGACCGCCCGGCTCTCGTGGCGCCAGGCGCGGCCTTCCGGCGTGACGATGAAGGTTTCCGCCCCCTTTAGAGCCACCACGGCCTGGAACCGCGCGGCCGCGGTCTGCGCTGCGGCCACGGGATCGGCCTCGATCTCCGCCTTCCCGGACCCGATGAGCGCCGCCATCTCTCCCAGGTGCGGCGTAAGCACCAGGCGGCCCTGGCGCCGGGCGGCCCGGCCAGGGTCCTGGGCGAGGCCCACCAGCGCCGCGGCGTCGACCACCAGGGCGGGGCCTTCCCGCTCCGCCAGCCTGAGCGCCAGTTCGCCGGCCAGGGCCTCGTCCAGCATGCCGGGCCCGACCACCGCCGCGTCGCAACGCCCAAGCGCCTCGCCCAGCTCTCGCACCGCCTCGGGCGCGAGTTCGCCGCCGGCCGTCTCCGCCGCCGGGATCACCCGCGCCTCGGGCAGGGCCAGGGCCAGGGCCGTGGCGAGGCTCGCGGGCGCGCAGATTTGCAGTTTTCCGGCCCCGGCCCTCAGCGCCGCCAGCGCCGCGAGCAAGGTGGCGCCCGCCACCTGCGCGCCGGCCGCCAGCACCAGCACGCGGCCGCGGCCCTCCTTGTCGCTGTCGCCGGAGATCTGCGGCAACCGCCAGCGCGAGAGCAGCTCGCGGGTGACTGCGATGGGCGTGCTCACCGCGCGGCGACCGCGGGGTCCGGCCGCGAGGTCACCGGCGCGCCCGCCTCCTCCAGCGGCGCGGTGAAATTGTAACGGCAGAGCTTGAGGCCGCCGTTGTGGCCCTCCGACCGGTCGAAGCGGTATTCGGTGACCGAGCAGTTGGCCACGTCGCCGGCCCGGTCGATGGCCAGGATCTCCGCCTCCGTCAGGCATTCCAGCAGGTACCGCAGGCAGAGCACCACGACCTGGTGGCTGACGATCAGCACCCGTTGGCCGGCATGGTGCAGGGAAAGTGTGTCGAGCGCGCTGCGCAGCCGCAGGATCACGTCGCACCAGCTCTCCCCGCCCGGCGGTCGGTGGTAGAACTTGCCGAGCAGGCGACGGAACTCGGCCTGGTCAGGATGGAACTCGCGAATGCCGTAGCCGGTCAGCCGATCGAGGACGCCGAACTCCTTCTCGCGCAGCCGCTCGTCGGGGACCGGGCGATGGGCGTCGGGGGAAAAGCCGCCGCACTCGCGCACAATGTCGGCGGTGCGTAGCGCCCGAAGGTAGGTGGAGGTCAGCACGACCTCGGGCCGTTCGTCCGGCGGCAGCTCGTGGAACCAGCGGCCCAGGGCGCAGGCCTGCTCCTCGCCGAGCTTCGAAAGCGGCACGTCCACGTCGCGTTCGGCGATCTCGATGCGGCCCAGGCCCGCGGCGTCGGCGGCGTCGCGCGCGACATTGCCGGCGCTTTGCCCGTGGCGCACGATCCACAATCTTTCCGGCCAACGCGACGCCACGCCTGCTCCCTAAGATTTCCTGCGCAGGGGTCAAACGCCCTCGAGGAAGCCTGGCTCCCGACGAGAAAGTTGACGCTGGCGTCACTTTGCGATCTATACAATGCTAAAATGCGGAGGACGAGCCATGGCTGACGGCAATCTCTCGAACCTTGCGAAGGCCCGTGACGCGATCTATGCGACGCCGCTGGCGAAGCTGGATCCGGCCCAGCCGGCGCTGTTCCAGGCCGACACCATGTGGCCGATCTTCGAGCGCCTGCGCGCCGAGGACCCGGTCCACTACACGGCCGAACACGAGTTCGGCCCCTACTGGTCGATCACCAAGTACAACGACATCATGGCGATCGACACCAACCACCAGGTGTTCTCGTCCGAGGGCGGCATCACCATCGCCGAGCAGACCCAGGGCGACGGGCCGCTGCCGATGTTCATCGCCATGGACCCGCCGCGTCATGACGTGCAGCGCAAGACCGTCAGCCCCGCGGTGTCGCCCACCAGCCTACAGGTCATGGAGCCGCTGATCCGCGAGCGGGCGGCGATGATCCTCGACGCGCTCCCCATCGGCGAGGAGTTCGACTGGGTCGACAAGGTGTCCAAGGAGCTCACCGGCATGACGCTGGCGACGCTGTTCGGCATGCCGCAGGAGGACCGCCGCCAGCTGATCTACTGGTCCGACGTGGTCACCGCCGCGCCCGGCCAGGGGCTGGTCGATTCCATCGAGCAGAAGATGGCGATCTTCGTGGAATACCACGCCTATTTCACCAAGCTGTGGAACGCGCGGGTCAACGCCGACCCGACCGGCGATCTGGTCTCCATGCTGGCGCACGGCGAAGCGACCCGGAACATGGAGCCGCGCGAATTCTTCGGGAACATCGTGCTGCTGACCGTCGGCGGCAACGACACGACGCGCAACACCATCTCCGGCTCGATCCTGGCGCTGAACCAGAATCCCGACCAGTACGCCAAGTTGCGCGCCAACCCCGGCCTGATCCCCTCGATGGTTTCCGAGACCATCCGCTGGCAGACGCCGCTGGCCCACATGCGCCGCCGCGCGCTGCAGGACTTCGAGTTCCAGGGCAAGCAGATCCGCAAGGGCGACAAGGTCATCATGTGGTACGTCTCGGGCAACCGCGACGAAGAGGTCATCGACCGGCCCAACGACTACATCATCGACCGCGAACGGCCGCGCACCCACATCTCCTTCGGCTTCGGCATCCACCGCTGCGTCGGCAACCGCCTGGCCGAGCTGCAGCTGAAGGTGATCTGGGAAGAGATCCTCAAGCGCTTCCCGACCATCGAGGTCACGGGCGAGCCCAAACGGGTCTATTCCAGCTTCGTGAAGGGCTACGAGACCCTGCCGGTGGTCATTCCGGCGCGGATCTGACGGCGAGATTCTCGTCGGCAAGCCCGCGACCAACGAAAAGCCCCGGCGCTCTTGCGAGGCCGGGGCTCTGTCGCCTGATCTTCAAGAGCACTCAGGCCGTCAAGGCGATCTGCCTCCGGCGGCGCATCATCGCGCCAAGTCCGCCAAACCCGACGAGCATCATCGCCCAGGTCGCGGGCTCCGGAATACCGGCCGGTATGAATCTAAGGACCGAGGGCGACCCATTGCCTTCGACATAGTCGAGAGCAAACGCATGATTGCCGGCCGTCGGGTTGTTGAAGGTGCCGACCTCGGACGTGGTCCAGCCTTCCTGGTTGGTCGTCATGGCGTCGATCAACGACCCGTCGAAGAAAATGCCCGCCCCGTCGTCATGGGTTATCGCGCCGGTGCCCGAGCCGGGCGACAGGTAGTTGCCCGTGATGCGGAAGAACGACTGGTGGGCCGTTCCCGCCTGGCTCAGGTTGGTCGCATCGAGGGCCGCCAACTGCGCCGGGGTCAAGCCGGTGATAAGCGCGTTGTCGGCCGCGCCGACGAAATCGAGAAACGTGTTGGTGCTGCTGCTGGTCGACCAGTCGATTGGACCGCTATAGGTGAAGGTATAGGTGGCCGTGGCCCCGCTAAGACCGGCGAACGTGGTTTCGTTGGCCGATAGCTGCGTGGCCGCCGAGTCGAATTTAAGGACTTGAACCTGCACGCTCGCCGCGGCGGCTCCGGCAGTGGCAAGAACGGCTGCCGATGCGATGGCTGAAATGAAAAGCTTCATGATCGCCCTCCTTCGGATCTATGTGAAATCCGATTGATCGAGAATTAACCATCTGTCAGCGAACATCGGTTCGTCAATTCGATTCGCGTCACAGGCGATAAAAACCGACAGCTTGTCGCAATGGACGATCTCGGCTTCGGACGGAACCCGCAGCGGAGCACAGAGGCCCCCACTTGAGGCGTCCTCCCACGGCGCGCGCGATGGGCTGCGCGTCACCGGTCGTCGGCGGTCTCCCTAACCCGCACGATCAGCGACTGGCTGGCGGTGGCCATCAGTTCCCCGTCCTGGGCGAACAGGTACATGGCGCCGTGGCCGAAGCCACCGTGGACGCCCAGGATGCGGATGTCGCAGAGCACCCATTCGGTGGGCACGATGCGACGGATGCGCAGGGTGTTGTCGAGGCTGTTGCCGCCGGCGTTCTTGCCCAGCGCATTGCCGATGCCGGACGGCACGTGGTCGGCCATGATCGCCAGCATCGCCGCGTCGATTGCGCAGCGCGCCTTGGGCCGGATCCACAGCAGGGAGCGGCCGTCTTTTTCCGGATTGCCCGCCCGGTCGCCGCCATAGCGGCCCTTGGCCACGCGGACGTCGATGCGGCTGTGCAGGCCAAAGCCCGCGCCACGCCAATGCTCGCCGGGTTCGCAATCCTCCGGCGGCGGCGCGTCGGGCATGGCCAGCCACTGCTCGGAGATCTCGCTGGGCCGGGCGCCCAAGGCGGCATTGACCGTGAAGATCTCCTTGTCGCCCACATGGCCGATGACGCGCGCCTGGCTATTGTACTTGCCCACCGCCGGGACCCGGACATCGAGGTCCACGACGCTCGGCGGGCGGGCATAGGAGAGATACTGCGCCGTCGCCCAGATCAGCGGGCGGCCGGTGGTTCGCTCCATGGCGCCGATGGCCGAGGCCAGGCCGACGCCGCCGAACATGAACATCTCGTCGGGCCGGCCGACGCAGACCGCCGGCGTCAGCGGCATGAACCAACGGTGCGGGTTGTGCGTGGCGCGCAGGTCGAAAAAGAGCGGCTCCATCCTGCTTTCATGAGCCTACCAGGCTCCGCTTCGCAAGGGCGCGAAACCCCCTATATGCACCCCATGACCGCCAAGACCCTGAAAGCCCTGCACCCGGCCCAGCGCGACGACATCGGCGACCTGACCACCCGGCGCCCGGTCCCGGCGCCCGGTCTTGAGCAGGTGGACCCGTTCCTGTTCCTCAACCACCACGGGCCGCAGGCCTACGGACCGAACAACGCCGGCCTGCCGTTCGGGCCCCATCCGCACCGCGGCTTCGAGACCGTGACCTTCATCCTGCAGGGCGAGTTGGCGCACCGCGACAGCGCCGGCCATGAGAGCGTGATCGGGGCCGGCGGCGTCCAGTGGATGACCGCGGGTTCGGGCCTTGTGCATGCCGAAGTCTCGCCGGAGGCCTTCATGCGGGACGGCGGCCCGCTGGAACTGCTGCAGCTGTGGATCAACCTGCCCGGCCGCTTGAAGATGAGCCCGCCGCGCTACGTCGGCCTGCAGGCCGACCAGATCCCCGCCATTCCCGTCGATCGCGGCCTCGCCACCATCCACCTGATCTCCGGAAGCTGGGGCGGCCACACCGGGCCGATCCCCTCCCTCACCGGGGCGTTCATGACCACCATCGAGCTCGAGGCCGGCGGCAAGGCGGGCTTCGGCTCGCTGGGCGGCCGCAACGTCTTCCTCTACGGGGTCTCGGGCGAGGTGAAGGTCAACGGAGAGGCCGTGCCCGCCTGGAATCTGGCCGAGTTCGATCTTGATGGCGACATGCTGGAGATCGAAGCGACCGAGGACGCCCTCGTCCTGTTCGGCCACGCCGAACCGATCGGCGAGCCGGTCGTGGCCCACGGCCCCTTCGTGATGAATACGCGCGAGGAGATCGCCGACGCTATCCGCGACTACAACGCTGGCCTCTTCGACAAGGTGAGCGCGGCGTAGGTCTCGCGCAGCAAGGCGGCCGCGTCCATCCTGGGACGCGGCCGCCGAAGGTTCAGCCGGCCCTTACCATCCGTTGCGATAGTCGCGGTGATAGGCCGGCCGCTCGTAGCGGCTGTCGTAGCTATCGGCGTAGCGGTTGTTGTAATCGTTGCCGTAGGCCGGCCGCTGGTAGCGGCTGTCGTAACCATAGGCGTAGCGATCGCCGTAGCCATATGCCGGGGCCTGGTAGACCGGCGCCTGATAGGCGTGGCTGTAGGTGCGGCACCCGTCGTTGCTGCGCGCGATGCTGCTGCCGACCAAGGCGCCGGCGATGCCGCCCAGGGCCGCGCCGCCGGCGCGGCCGCCGTGGTGGCTGGCGAGATTGGAGCCCAGGAGCGCGCCGGCGATGCCACCGATCACCGCGCCGGCGGTCCCGTCGCTGCGGGCCTGGCAACCGTTGTCGTAAGCATAGGCGCGATAGGGCTGCGCAAAGCTGGGGGTAGCGAGGGCGCCGGCCGCCAGGGCGGCGATCACGGCGCCAGAGATTGCGGCGACCTTCATGTGTTTCTCCAGTCCTTTGTTCAGGCGGAGCCGAAGGGTCGGCGCCGCTCATGGACTGCATTTAGCGCCGTGGCCGCTGAACCGGGTCTGAGGCCGCGGTTATGTCCGGTTCATCGCCACGCGCCCAAAGGCGCCGCCCCGTCGCCGCGGCCGGCCCGCGGCTTGCGCCTAGTAGTTGGCGCGCTGGGTGATCGCGCCGTCGACGATCATGTTGATGCCGGTGGTGAAGGCCGAGCGCGGGCTCGCCAGGAACACCGTCGCAGCGGCGATTTCCTCGGGCGTGGCCATTCGGCCGGTGGGGTTGCGCTTGATCATCTGGTCGAAAAAGTCCGGCATGTTGGCCTTCACATTGCCCCAGACGCCGCCTTCGAAGAACACCGTGCCCGGCGAAACGACGTTGCAGCGCACCTTGTTCGCCGCGTTCTGCCGCGCGACCCCCTTGGCGAAGTGGATCAGGGCCGCCTTGATCGCGCCGTAGGACGACGGGCTGTCGGAGTTGACGGCCGAGACCGACGAGATGATGACGAAGGCGGCGTCGCCGGACTTGCCGGCCGCGGCGGTGAGCAGGGGTTTGGCCGCCTCCCAGGTGCGCACCGCCCCCAGCATGTCGATCTCGAACATCGCCTGCCAGTCGGCTTCCGCATTGCCCTGGACCAGGGCGCTGGCGTTGGAGACCAGCACGTCGAGCCCGCCCAGGGTCTCGGCCGCCTTGCGGACGAACGCCTGCAACGCCGGCCCATCGGCGATGTCGACGACATCGCCCCAGGCCTTCACGCCGCGCCCCTCGAGCGCCTTGACGGTCTCGGCCACCTGCTCGGCGTTGCGGGCGCAGATGGCGACGTCGGCGCCTTCGTCGGCGAAGGCCTCGGCGATAAAGCGGCCGATACCGCGCGTGCCGCCGGTCACCAGCGCCACCTTGCCTTTGAGCTGCAGGTCCATCGCGGTCTCTCCCTCCGTCGTTTCAGCCTGTCTCGAACAGGTCTCTATACCGGTCGCGTAGCAGGTTCTTCTGCACCTTGCCCATGGCGTTGCGCGGCAGATCGTCCACGAAGACGATACGCTTGGGCGACTTGTAGGGCGCGAGCCGGCGGCGGCATTCGGCGATCAGGGCCGCCTCGTCGCCGGCGCCGATCACCACCGCCGCCACGCCCTCGCCGAAGTCCGGGTGCGGCAGGCCGATCACCGCGCTTTCGGTGACGCCGGCCAGGTCGTCGAGCACCAGCTCGATCTCCTTGGGATAGACGTTGTAGCCGCCCGAAATGATCAGGTCCTTGGCCCGGCCGGAAATCCAGACGCGCCCGTCGGCGTCCTGGCGCCCGACGTCGCCGGTGACGAAGAAGCCGTCGGCGGTGAACTCCTCGGCGGTCTTCTGCGGCATCCGCCAATAGGCCGAAAAGACGCTGGGGCCGCGGATTTGCAGCACGCCGGTCTGTTCACCCCCCGCGACGCGCAACTCCACGCCCGGCAACGGATAGCCGACGCTGCCCGGGATGCGCTCGCCGTCCAGCGGGTTGGAGGTGATGATCACCGCCTCGCTCATGCCGTAGCGCTCGAGGATGCGCATCCCCGTCCGCGCCTCGAACTCGCCGAAGGTGCTTTCCAGCAGCGGCGCGGAGCCGGAGATGAACAGGCGCATGCGCCGCGCCCGCTCGCGGGTGAACCCGGGGTTGGCCAGCAGCCGCGTGTAGAAGGTCGGCACCCCCATCATCACGGTCGACCGGGAAAGCCCGGCCAGCACCTGGGCGTCGTCGAACTTCGGCAGCCAGACCATCGGTGCGCCGGAGAGAAAGGCGCAGTGCAGCGCCACGAACAGGCCGTGCACATGGAAGATCGGCAGGGCATGCAGCAGCACGTCGTCCGGCGTGAAGCCCCAGATCCGGTGCAGGGCGATCGCGTTGGCCGCCAAGGCGCCGTGGCTGAGCATGGCGCCCTTCGAGCGGCCGGTGGTGCCGCTGGTGTAGATCAGGGAGGCGAGGTCGCCGGCGTCGCGGAGAACCGCATCGCTCAGCGGCGCCGCAAATCGCGCCTGCGCCAGAAAGCCTTGCGCGTCGGTGATGAAGATCCGCGGCTCGGCGTCGCCCACGAAATAGTCCACCTCGGCCGGCGTATAGGCCGGGTTCAGCGGCAGGAAGGCCGCCCCGGCCTTCAGCACGCCCAGATAGACCATCACCGCCTCGACCGACTTGTCCGTCCGCAATGCGATCCGGTCGCCGGGCTGGGCGCCCTGGGCGATCAGGTGTCCGGCGACCTGGGCGGCGCCGGCCTCGAGCTCGCCATAGCTCACCGCTCGCCCATCGTTCAGCAGAAAGGCGGGCCGGGCGCGGTCGGCGGGGAATCCGCCGGCCAGGAGGTCGTAGAGATTGGCCATGCGGCTCAGGCCTTCGCCTTCCACTGCGCCAGCAGCGCGGCTTCGCGATCCGGCGCGAGGCCCGCGCGCAGCGTCGCCTGGCGCTCGGCCGGCAGGGTTCTGAACCAGGCCAGGGTGTCGGCGGCGGTGACGGTCAGCGGGCGATAGGTCAGGCCGGCGCCCAGCGCCCGACCGATATCGCGGCGATGGAAGCCCGTGGTCTCGCCCTGACCGGGGACCCAGACGGGCAGGTCGCTCCAGGCGGAGACCCTATGTTCGTCCAGGAACGGGGTGGCGACCCAGACGTACCTCGGACGAGCCTGGACGCCGGCGGCGACCTGCCGAAGGAACGGCTTCATCGTAAGCGGCCGGGCCGGGCCGGTGGCGTTGAAGACGCCCGGCGTCCCGCTCTCGGCCATGCGGACGATCCACTCGGCGAGGTCGCGGGCGTCGATGAACTGCACCGGGTCGCCGCCGTCGCCGGGGGCCAGCACCTCGGCGCCCCATCGGCCCTCCGGATTGGCCAGACGCACCGGCCAGTAGGTGAAGCGGTCGGTCTGATCGCCGGGGCCGACGATCAGGCCAGGGCGGACGATGGTCGTGGCCTCCGCCCCGAACTGGCGGCGCGCCTCCGCCTCGCTGACGGCCTTCAGCGGCCCGTAGAGGGCTGGTTTCGCGCCCAGGGTCTTGGCGGTTTCGGCCAGGGGATCCGCGCCCTCATAGGCCGCCAGCGCCGCGGTCTCGTCCGACGGAATGTCGTTCGAGGCGTAGACCGAGATCGTCGAGACGAAGACGTACTGCCCGACCTTGCCCTTCAGCACCTGCCCCGCGTCGCGCACCCAGAACGGCAGGGTCGTCGGGTTGTCGATGCAGACGTCCCACTCGCGGCCCTCCAGCGCCTTCAGGTCGCCGGTGTTGCGGTCGCCGAGCAGTTCCTCGACGCGCCCCGGCCAGGCCTGGGGCTGCTTGCCGCGGTTGAAGATGGTGACCTCGTGCCCGCGGGCGAGCGCATAACGCACCTGGTGCGGTCCGATGAAACCGGTGCCGCCGAGGATCAGGACGCGCAGCTTGCGCTTGGGCGCCGCCGTAGCGCGCGCCCGCGGCCCGACGAGCGCCAAGCCTGACGCCGCCGCGGAGAGCCTGAGATAATCCCGACGGGTGTTTTCCATGCGCGCCTCTGTCCCTAACCGGTGTTTCGCAGGCCGGCGGCGACGCCGTTGATGGTCAGGTGGATGCCTTCCAGCACGGCCTCGTCGGGATCGCCACGGCGACGGCGGCCGATCAGCTCGATCTGCAGGTGGTTGAGCGGGTCGATGTAAGGCAGGCGCGAGCGGATGGCGGCGGCAAGGTCCGGGTTCTTGTCCAGCAGCGCCGACTGGCGGGTGATCTTCAGCAGCGCCTCGTGGGTCCGCTCCCACTCGGCCATGATCCGCCCGAAGACGCTGTCGGCCAGAGCGCGGTCCTCGACCAGAGCGGCGTACCGGCCGCCGATGGCCATGTCGGCCTTGGCCAGCACCATCTCCATGTTGGCGAGCGCCGAGGAGAAGAACGGCCAGTTCTCGTAAAGCTCCGCCAGGTCCTCGATAGGGACCCCCGCCTCGGCGACCGCCGAGCCGAAGCCGTACCAGCCCGGCAGCATGACCCGTGACTGGGACCAGGAGAACACCCAGGGGATGGCGCGCAGGCCGCCGAGGCTGCGGGTCGCCTGCCGCGACGTGGGCCGGCTGCCGATGTTCAGGTCGGCGATCTCGGTGATCGGGGTGGCGCCGTAGAAGTAGTCGACGAAGCCCGGGGTGTCATGGACCAGGGCGCGATAGGCGGTCATCGAGGCCTGCGACAGCGCCTCCATGGCCCGGGCGTGCGGTTCGGCGACCTCCGAGTCCGCCGCGCCGCGGAACGAGGCCAGCACCACGCCGGCCGTCAGCGTCTCCAGGCTCTGCCGCGCCAGTTCCGGGTCGGCGTATTTGTTGGCCACCACCTCGCCCTGCTCGGTGATGCGGATGCGGCCGTTCACGGTGCCGCCGGGCTGGGCGAGGATCGCCTCGAAGCTGGAGCCGCCGCCGCGCCCCACGGCCCCGCCGCGGCCGTGGAAGAGCTGCAGCCGCAGGCCTGCGTCCCGCGCCACGCCGCCCAGCGCCCGCGAGGACTGGTAAAGCTCCCAGGTCGAGGTCAGGTAGCTGCCGTCCTTGTTGCTGTCGGAATAGCCGATCATCACCTCCTGCAGCCCGATCGGCTCGACCAGCGCCCGGACCAGCGGCAGGGCGAGGTAGGCCTTCAGGGTCTGGGGCGCGGCGCGCAGGTCGCCGATGGTCTCGAACAGCGGCTCGGCGAACACCTGGGTGCGCGGCGGATCGCCCGGCGCGAAGAGACCCACCTCCTTCAGCAGCAGATAGACCTCCAGCAGGTCCGAGACCGACTGGGTGTTCGAGACGATGTAGGCGCGGATGGCGTCCCGGCCGTAGAGCCGCTTCACCTCCGCTGCGGCGCTGAGCACGGCGTATTCGCGGACGGTCTCGTCGCTGTAGGCCGCGAACGGCGAATAGAGCAGCCGGCCGTGGCCGAGCTCGGCGATCAGCAGCGCGCATCGCGCCTCCTCCTCCAGCGCCTCGTAGTCGTCGCAGACGCCGGCCACCTTCAGCAGTTCGGCCGTGGTGCGGGCGTGCACCGCGGAGTTCTGGCGCAGGTCGAGGCGCGCCAGGTGGAAGCCGAAGGTGTCCACCGCGCGGATCAGGTCGGGCAGCGGGCCGCGCGCGAAGGCGGCGCCATGCTTGGCGATCAGGCTTTCCAGCACGGTCTCCAGGTCGGCCTTCAGCGCGTCGGGGCTGTCGTAGGCCTCGGCCTTGACCGCCGCAGGGCGCGTCGGAAGCTCGTCGGTCAGGAGGACGTAGGCGGCCGCCAGTCGGGCGTAGACGCCGGTGAGCGCCTGCCGGTAGGGCTCGTCGGCGCGCTGTGGCGAGGCGTCGTGGGCCGCCTCGGCCAGGGTCTGCAGCTGTGGCGTCACCGCCGCCAGCCGGCCGGACAACGACAGCTCGGCGCCCAACGCATTGATCGCCTCCAGGTACATGTGCAGCGCGGCGCGGGCCTGGCGGCGCATGGCCTGGCGCAGCACCTCGGCGGTGACGAACGGATTGCCGTCGCGGTCGCCGCCCACCCAGGAGCCCACCCGCAGGAAGCTCGTCAGATCCTTCGGCTCGCCCAGCACCTCCACCCAATGGGCGTAGAGCTTCGGCAACTCCGGCAGGAAGCTGCGCTCGAAATAGGAGACGGCGTTCTCGATTTCGTCATCGACGCCGGGCTTCACCGACCGCAGCAGGCGCGTACGCCAGAAGATCGAAACCTGCCGGACCAATTCCCGTTCGGCGGCGGCGCGCCCGGCCTCGCTGCCGGCGTGGTCGTAGGCGTCGAGGGCGTCGGCGATGGCCCCCACGCGGTCGAGCACGCTCTTGCGGCGCACCTCGCTCGGATGGGCGGTGATCACCGGGGCGATCAGGGCGTGGCGCAGCAGCTCGACCACCCGGTCGCGGCTGACCCCCTCGGCGGCAAGCGTGCGGGTCGCGCCGGCCAAGGTGTCGGGCCGAGCGTCCCCGCGGCGGCCACGGCCGCGCTGAATCTGGTCCTCGGCGATGTTGGTGATCTGCAGGAAGCAGGCGAAGGAATGGGCGAAGCGCACGGTTTCGGTCAGGCTGAGGCGCTCCAGGCGCTCGGCCATCGCCTTGGCCGCGGCCGGCGTGCCCTCGCGATGGAAGGCGACGGAGGCCTGGCGGGTCTCCTCGATCTGGTTGAACACCGCCTCGCCGTCCTCGGCGCGGATCACATCGCCCAGCACGCGCCCCAGGAACCGGACGGTGGTTCGAAGCTCGTCGGGCAGCGTGCTGGCCATGGCGCTAAGGAAAAGCCACAGCCGACCGCCCACGTCATCTGGTTTCCTGACGTGGGAGCAGCGATAGTCGCTCGTGCAAAGGAAGCCGATGTCCCCAGCCGACGCCCTCGCCCGCATCCAACGCTATGACGAGCGCCTGAAAGCCTTCGTGCGGGTGTTCGATCCGGCGCTGGGCGAGGGCGACGGTCCGGCCTTTGCGGTCAAGGACCTTTTCGACGTGAAGGGCGTCCCCACCGGCGGCGGCGGCCAGGTGCCGCTGGCCGAGGACCCGGCCGCGAACGCGGTGGTGGTGCAGAAGCTGCTGGACGCGGGTTGGCGTGCGGTCGGCAAGACCCACACCGTGGAGCTTGCCTATGGCGGCTGGGGCACGAACCGCGCGGTGGGCGCGCCCTGGAACCCCTGGGACGCCAAGACCCACCGGGCGCCGGGCGGCTCGTCCTCCGGTTCGGCCGTGGCCGTGGCGGCAGGCCTCGTCGATGCGGCGCTGGGCAGCGACACCGGCGGCTCGGTGCGCATCCCGGCCGCCACCTGCGGCGTGGTGGGGCTCAAGCCGGGCCGTAGGCTGGTGAGCCTGCTGGGCGTCCATCCCCTGGCGCCGGCGCTCGACACGGTCGGCGCCCTCGCCCGCGACGTGGCCACCGCGGCGCGGATGCTGGGCGTGATCTCCGGCCCCGATGGGGCGGCCGCGGTGCGCGGGCCGTTCGACGCCGAGGCGGCGCTGGCGATGGAGGTCGAAGGCCGCCGGCTGGCGGCGATTCCGCTGGAACACCTCGGCGCGGTCGATCCAGACGTCGGCCGCCTCTACCTCGCCGCCCTGGACCGGCTGCGCAAGACCGGCGTCACCGTGCAGATGGTCCGCCCGCCCAAGGCGCTGGATGACAGCTTCCTGCCCAACGGCCTCTTGATGGCCGGCGAAGGCTGGCGCATCTGGCGCGAGCGGATCGCGGCGCACGGCCCGGTCATGGATCCATGGATCGTCCGCCGCTTCGAGGTCGGTCGCGACATCTCCGACGACCGCCTGGCCGAGGCCCATGCGCGGCGCGCAGAGGACCAGACGCAGTTCCACGCCTGGCTGGCGGCCTACGACGGCCTCGTCACGCCCACCTGCCCGATCGCCGGGCCGCCGATGAGCGAGGTCGACGAGGCCGTCTCGCCGCTGAGCCGCCTGACCCGCGCCGCCAACTATCTCGACCTGCCGGGGATCAGCGTCCCCTGCGGGCTGACGGCCGAACACATGCCCGTGGGCCTGCAGATCCTCGGCCGGCCGCGGGACGAGGCCACCGTCGTGGCCCTGGGCGCGGCCTTCGAAAGGGTCTCGGGCTGGAACGGCCGCGTTCCCGACCTCGAAGGGTTCGCGGCCGCGGCCTGACGCCGGCTAGGGCGACTACGCTACAACTTGTTAAATTTACTAAATAACGTCATGGCCCGGCTTGTCCGGGCCACCCATGACCTCCGCATTGGAAGACCGGCCACGGCGGCGCGGCGCGCCTCTTAGCGGCCTCGAGATCATGGGTCCCCCGGACAAGCCGGGGGGATGACGATCAAAGGGGAAGGAATTGAGTCACCAACCTTAAGGATCGAACTTCCAAGCGTCCGCCTGGGTCGCCAGGCGCGCCAGGATCGGCCGGCCGCCGACCTCCTCGGCGCGAGCGTATGGCGCCCCCTGCCTACTCCGTCCGCAAGGCCGGCGCGGGCCGCTTGGAGAGGGCCTGGAACGCCGCCAGCAAGCCACCCACGCCCGCCACCAAGGCCGCGGCGGCCACCAGGGCGGCGACGCCGGCCCAGTCCATGCTCCATTTGGCGTGGAAGACCTTCACCACCACGGGCCAGGCGGCCGCGTAGCCCAACGCGACGCCGGCCGTCCCGGCGATCACGCCCACCGCGCCATATTCCAGCACATAGGCGGCGAGGATCTGGGCGCGCGAGGCGCCTAGCACCTTCAGGGTCGCCGCTTCGCGGGTGCGCGCCCGGGCGCGGGCCGCGATGGCGCCGGCCAGCACCAGCAAGCCGGCCAGCGCCGCCACCGCAGCCGCGCCGCGGACGGCCAGCGCCAGGCGGTCGAAGAGGTCGGTGGCGGCCTCCAGCTGCTCGCGCACCGAGATCACGTTCACGGTGGGGAAGTCGCGGCCCAGCGCGTGGGTCACTGCGGTCTCCTGCGCCTTGGAGGCTTTGGCGATGGCCACCTGATGCAGGTTGGCGCCGGCCACCGCTTGGGGGGTCACCACCAGGGGAAAGCTGGCGCCGAAACCGCCGAAATCCACCTTGCGCAGCACCGCCACCCGCGCGTCGATATCGCGGCCCAGCACCGACAGCGTGACGGCGTCGCCGACCTTGATCTGCGCGCCCTTGGCCGCGTCGACGTCCATGGCGAGCAGCGGCGGGCCGGCATAGGTCGCGGGCCACCAGCGCCCGTCGACGATGCCGGGATCCTCTGGCCGCGGGCCGATGGCCGACATGGTGATGTCGCTGTCATAGGCCCAGCGATCCGCCCTGGGGATGCGCGAGATGTCCACCGCCTGGCCCCGCACCCTGGTGATGCGGCCGGTGACGAAGGGCTCGCGAAGATAGGTCTTGCGCGTCAGGGGCTGGCCGAAGGCGCGGGTCACGGCCGCGTCGAAGGCCGCCACGCGGTCGCCGGGAATGTCGGTGAAGACCAGCGCCGGCGCGGTGCGCGGCGCCACCTCGGTGACCTGGTTGAGCAGGGCTGACTGGATCAGCACCACACAGGCCAGCAGGGCGACGCCCAGGCCGATGGCCGGCGAGGCGGTGCGCGCCGCCGAATGCGGTCCGGCGAGGTTCGCCAGGCCGATCCGCATCGGCCCGCGCGCACCCGCCCGCGCCGCGCCCGCAGCCTTGGCCGACCCCCAGCCCAGCGCCCAGAGCAGGCCGAAGGAGACCGCCACGCCGGCGATCATGATCCCCGCCGCCAGGGGCGTGGGCGCGGTGACCACCGCCATGGCCGCCAGGCCAGCCGCGGCCAGCGCCGCGCCGACGATCTCCGGCCCAATCTTCAGCGCGCCCGAAAGATCGCTGCGGAACAGGCTCGCGGGCGGGGTCGAGCGGGCGCGGCCGAGCGGCGCCAGGGAAAAGGCGGCGGCCGACAACAGGCCGAACCCCGCCGCCTTGGCGAGCGGCCAGGGATAGACCGCGAACAGCGCCGGGATCGGTAGTTTGTCCTGCACCAGCAGGCCCATCACCAGCGGCGCCGCCGCCCCGACCGCCAGGCCGATGACCACGCCCAGCGCGGCCAGGAGGCCGATCTGGATCAGGTAGATGTCGCGCACCAGTTGCCCCTCGGCGCCCAGCGCCTTCAGGGTGGCGATCACCGGCTTTCGGGCCTCCAGATAGGCGCTGACCGCGCCGAACACGCCGAGCCCGCCCGCCACCAGCGAGGCCAGGCCGATGAAGCCCAGGAAATACTCCAGCTGGTCGATCAGCCGGTGGATGCCGGGGGCGGCGTCGTCCCGGTCGCGGATGCGCGGCGCGCCGCCCAGGGCCTTGCGAAGGCTGGCCTTGGCGGTTTCCAGCGGCGTGCCGGGCGGCAGGGCGACCCGCGCCGTTTCGCCGAACGGCAGGCCGGGGGCCATGAAGCCGCCCTTCTGCACCGCGGCCAGGTTGGTGATCACCCGCGGCCCCAGCGCGAAGCCGCGCGACAGGCGGTCGGGCTCGTCCATCAGCACGCCGCGCACCACCAGCGGCAGGTTGCCGGCCAGGAATCGGTCGCCGACCTTCATGTGCAGGCGGTCCAGCAGCGGCTGCTCCACCACCGCGCCAGCGACCCCGCCGACCGGCGCGATCGCCGCTTGCAGCGAGGGCGCGCCCTGCAAGGTCACCTTTCCGGCCAGCGGATAGGTCCCGTTGACGCCGCGCAGTTGGATCAGCCGCCGCTCCCCGGACGGCGCCTGGGCCATGGCGATGGACCCCACGGAATAGGATACCCGCCCCGCCTTCTGCAGGATGACCTGCTCGGCCGGGGTGAATCCGCGCTGGTGGATGGTCAGCGCCAGGTCGCCGCCGAGGATCTCGCCGGCCTGGCTGGCGAGGCCGCGCCGGAACGCCTCCGCCGTCGAACTCGCCGCGGCGATGGCCGCGACGCCCAGCGCCAGGCAGGCCAGGAAGATGCGGAAACCCCGGACGCCCCCGCGCAGCTCCCGGCCCGCGAACCGCAGGGACAGCGGCGTCATGCGGCGGTCAGGCTTTCGGTCGCTACGCGGCCGTCGCGCAGCCGCACCGCGCGGTCGGCGCGCGCCGCCAGGGTCTCGTCGTGGGTGACCAGAACCAGCGCGGCGCCGGTCTCGGCGACCAGGTCGAACATCAGGTCGGCCACGTGGGCGGCGTTGGCGGCGTCGAGGTTGCCCGTCGGCTCGTCGGCGAACAGCAGGGCCGGACGGCAGGCCAGCGCGCGGGCCAGCGCCACCCGCTGCTGCTCGCCGCCGGACAGCTGGTGCGGATAGTGGCGGCCGCGGGCCGCCAGGCCGACCCGGTCGAGCCAGGCCTTGGCGGCCTCGGTGGCGCCGGCGATGCGGGCGATCTCCAGCGGCGCGGCGACGTTCTCCTCGGCGGTCATGTTGGGCAGCAGGTGAAAGCTCTGGAAGACCAGGGAGACGCGGCCTCGGCGCAGGCGCGCGCGGCCGTCCTCGTCGGTCCCCGCCAGGTCCCTTCCAAACAGCAGCACCCGTCCGCCGGTCGGCTGCTCCAGGCCCGCCGCCACCGCGATCAGAGAGGACTTGCCGGATCCCGACGGCCCCACCAGCGCCACGCGCTCGCCCCGTTCTACGGTCACGTCGAGGCCCCTGAGGATCTCCACCGGCCCGGCCGCCGACGGCAGGGTCAGCGACACGTTCTCCAGAACCAGCGGAGCGGCGGCGGCGTCGATGTCGATGGTGGGCAAGGATGAGCCTTCGGGCGTTTAAGGGGCGGACGCGATCCCCTAGATAGGACAGACCCATGGCCGATACACGACCCCCCGCGATTTCCCGGCGGACCCTGGTGGCCGCAGGGCTCGTCGCCCTGCCCGCCCACGCCCTCGCGGCGCGCGGCCCGGTGGTGACGATCCTGGGGGACTCGATCACCGCCGGCTACGGCCTGGCGCAGCAGGCGTCGCTGCCGACCCAGCTGCACCTGGCGCTCGCAAGGTTGCACGTGCCAAACATGGTGCGCGGCGCCGGCGTCTCCGGCGACACCACCGGCGACGGGGCGGCGCGCGTCGACTTCAGCATCCGGCCCGACACTCAGGTGGTGGTCGTGGCGCTGGGCGGCAACGACCTGTTGCAGGGTGTCGCCCCGAAGACCACTCGCGCCAACCTGGCGCGCATCCTGACCCGCCTCAAGCAGCGCCGCATGAGCGTGGTGCTGGCCGGCCTGCATGCGCCGCCCGAGATCGGAGCCGGCTATGCGCGGGAGTTCGACACTGTGTTCCCCAGCCTCGCCAAGGAATATGGGGTGACGCTCTACCCCGACCTGCTGGCCGGCGTATCCCGCAACCGGGCGCTCAACCAGGCCGACGCGATCCACCCCAACGCACAGGGGGTCCTGGTGATCGCCAAGCGGCTGGCGCCGGTCGTGGCGAAGGAACTGGCCAAGCGGCGTTAGCGCCCAGAATCACAATCGGCTGACGCAGGAATGCAGAGGGCCGTGAAACCTGGATTCCGCGCATCGCGCGTCAGCCAAAGCCGGTGTTAGGCCGCGCCAATCCCCCCCAAAACTCGTCATCCTCGGGCTTGTCCCGAGGACCCATACGCACCGCCGGGGCGGAAAGTTCCGAGGCGGCGCCGCTTCGGCTGCTTGCTGATCCTCGGAGATCATGGGTCCTCGGGACAAGCCCGAGGATGACGCCGTGAGGGAGGTTTCGAGGACTTGGATTCAGAGAATCACCCTTCAGCGAAAGCGGGCGTTAGCGCCGGTCAGGCGTCCACGCCCTTGCCCTTGACGTCGTCGCGCGCGCCGAACCTCAGCAGCGCCGTCCAGGCGGCCAGCGCCCAGGCGCCCCCGAGACACCATCCGGCCAGGACGTCGCTCGGCCAGTGGACCCCGAGGTAGACCCGGCTGACGCCAATGGCCAGGACCAGCAGCACCGCCAGCACAAACACCATCCGCTTGGTCCCGCGGTTGGGCTCCAGACTGGCGATCAGCACGGCGAGCGTCAGGAAGGTCGCCGCTGACAGCGTCGAGTGCCCGCTCGGGAAGCTCGACGAATAGACATAGCTGCCGTGCGGCACCAGTTCGGGCCGCGGCCGGCCGTAGAGGTCCTTGAGCCCTTCGCTGGAAAGGAAGGCCAGGAAGATCGTCCCGGCCAGGATGCCGGCATGCCATCGCCGGCGGTGCATCAGGAAGGCCAGGACGGCGACGATGCTGACCAGGGTCATCACCGTCACGCCGCCCAGCGCTGTGACGTCACGCATCGCCTCCTGCAGCGACTGCGAGCCGATCGGATCGCTGGGGTCGGCGGGATTTCGCAACGCCAGCAGGATGTGCTTGTCGAGGGCCATGGTTTCGCCCTCGCCGACCTCGCTGCCGATGTTGAAAAAGGCCCAGAACGCGGCGGCCGCGCCGATCACCAGGATCAGCGCGCGGCTCTCGATCCGCTTCAGCAGGGTTTTCAGAATCGCTGGCATCGGCCTCCCCGCACCCGGACCCACGGAGACTACCAGCTTCCGAGAAGCTGGCAGAACCCCGTAACGCTTCCGGTCAAACTCAGCCGAGGGCCGCGCCCTGCGCCAGCGGCGACCTCAAGGTCAACTCCACGGCCGCCTCGGCGGCGCAGCGGCTTGCGTGCGCGCCATCTGCCACAGTCACCCCGTCCTCGTCGTAGACGCTCCAGCGCCAGCCTTCCTCGACCTGGCTCAGCGAATAGGCGAATGGCGAGTTTTCCGGCATTGGCTCGAGGCTCCTCACGCTTACTGACCAGGCTTGAACACGCGACGCCGCAAGAGGTTTCGCGGCGCCGCAGCAATCGACCCTCAGTTGCCGCAAACGTGACCACAGGCTTGCGCCGGACAAACGAATTCCCGCCTGAACATCGCGGATCTCTGCTGGACCCGCGCGGCCTCCCGATGGCGGTAGCGGGCCCCGGCTTTCGCTGCGTCTATGGATCGAAATCCAACAGGTCGCGGCCGGCGTCGCCCAGCCTGGCGCAACCCGTGAGGATCATCGCCACCGCCAGCTCGGACCGGAGGGTTCCCAGCATCCTGGCCACCTGGGCTTCGCCGCCCGCGCCCAGCGCATAGGCCCACGCACGCCCGACGAAGCAGGCCTTGGCCCCCAGGGCCATGGCCTTCAGCACGTCCAGGCCCGAGCGGACGCCCCCGTCCATATAGACCTCAAGGTCGGCGCCCACCGCCTGGGCGATGTTCGGCAGGGCGGAAATCGCGGAGCGCACCCCGTCCAGTTGCCGTCCGCCGTGGTTCGAGACGACCAGGCCCTGGACGCCCGCCTTCACCGCATCCCTCGCGTCGGCGACGTCCAGCACGCCCTTGATGACGATCGGACCGTCCCAGGTCTCGCGCACCCAGTCCAGGTCGGCCCAGGTCACCGTGCGGTCGAAGTTGCGGGCCACCCAGGACAGGAAGTCGGTCACCCCCCGGCCGCCCGTCACGGCGCCGGCGACGGAGCCCAGGCTGTGCGGTCGGCCGTTCGCCCAGACATCCCACATCCAGGCGGGATGGGTAAGGCCATCCCAGGCCTGGCGAAGGGCGCCCGACAGGCCGCTCGAGCCGGTGAAACCGGAGCGCACGTCGCGGTAGCGCGCGCCCGGAACCGGCAGGTCCACCGTGAACACCAGCACCGGGCAGCCCAGCGCCTTCACCCGTCCCAGCAACTCGCGCATGTAGCCGCGGTCCTTCAGCATATAGAGCTGGAACCACGGCGCGACGCCGGCCGCCGCCACCTCATCGGCCGCGCAGATCCCCATGGCGGAGAGGCAGAACGGGATGCCGATCTGCGCCGCCGCGCGGGCGGCCTGCACCTCGCCGCGGCGGGCATACATCCCGGCCATGCCCACCGGCGCCAGGCCCACAGGCATGGACAGGGTCTGGCCCAGCGTGGTGACCGTCATGTCGAGCGTGGACATGTCGCGCATCACCCGCTGGCGCAGGGCGATCGCCTCCAGGTCAGCGACGTTGCGGGCCAGGGTCGCCTCCGCATAGGAGCCGCCGTCGATGTATTCGAAGAAGATGTTGGGGAGCCGGCGCCGCGCGAGCTCCCGATAGTCCGAGACCGAAGCCGCGCGCAAACGTCCCTCCCCCGATCACGGCCCCTGCCGAACCAGGGGAAGTTGGAGCCCGAAGCGCGGGCCGGCGCAAGCCTCAGGCGGGCGGCGGCGGGACGCTCATGATCCACACCTGATGGCCGCGCGCCAGGAGTTCGCCGTCCGTCGAGAACAGGGCGACCCCCGCCGTCTCCTTGCGGCCCTCGCGGGCCAGGGGCCAGGCGGTGACGATGCAGGCCTCGCCCGTCCGCGGGCGGCGGATCACTTCGCCGGTCATGGTGCCGAGGAGCGCCCCGTGGCGGCCCGCCTTGACCACCCACGCGAAAAACCCCGGGCAGTCCAGCGCCGCCCAGATTACCTCCGTTGGGACCAGGCCCTGCGGGTCGGCGAAGGCGCCGTCCGGCGTCCAGATGCAGGCCACGTGGCCGACCGGCGCGCCTTCGATCTGGCCCGGGAAGACGCGCAGGCCGTCGCCCTCATCGCGTTCGGGCCCGCAGGTGAAGCAGGTGGGGTGGATGCGCTGCTGCAGGCCGGGGTAACCCTGGCCCGCCGAGCGGGCGGCCTCAGGGCTGGGCGGCGCCGGCGGGTCCGGTAGCAGGGCGGCGTCGGCGGGCGCCCCTTTGCCGACCAGGCGGCCTTCGGCGTCGGTCATGACGACCCCGCCTTCCTCCAGGCTGAGGTGCAGATCCACGTCCAGTGGCACCCGGGCGCGCAGCACCGAGGTCGTGACGCCCTCGATGTCGCGGGCAAGGACGCCGCAGACATAGCCGCCGTTTCCGGAGTTGGGAGGCCCGCAGAATTGCTGGGCGATGACGATCTTGGCCAAGGGGAATCGCTCGTGAATCAATGGATCAAATCAATGGCCAAGGCTTTTCCACGGAAGGCCCCGGCGACGAAAGCCCAAATCGCAGCCCCCGACGTTGGAGCGCGCCGGGCGCTGCGCTAGTTTGCGCGCCACACCGCTCCCGGGCGGATTCGACGGCGACGACCATGAGGAGATTTCGGTGAGCGAGCGGATGGAACGGCCCTGGGCCCTGATGCGCCATCATGCCGGCTGGGCGGACGTCTTCCACATCGAGACCGAGAGCGCCGATTCCATCACCGGCTTCTATCCCGACCGCGAGACGGTGGGGCCGCCGGTGAGCTATTCGGTGCGCGCGGTGCTGGC
Source organism: Caulobacterales bacterium (assembly GCA_044445675.1). GTDB lineage: Bacteria > Pseudomonadota > Alphaproteobacteria > Caulobacterales > Caulobacteraceae > Phenylobacterium. The sequence goes on from JBIOED010000014.1 coordinate 28,024, forward strand.
CCGCTTCGTGACCCTGGAGGCCGCCCGCGCGGCCCGCGAGGGCGCGGTCGCAGAGTGGCGCAAGCACGACGCCGAGGTCCGCGACGCCGAAGCCCGCCTGCGCACGGCGGAGAAGGCCCGCGAGGATGCCTGGCTGAAATGCCTTCGGGACGCCGCCGAGCGTTAGCGTCAGACCACCGGCGCCTCCAGCGCTTCGAGCTTGTCGGCGATCGCGGTCAGGCGGCCAGCTTCCTCGCCCAGTTCGGCGACCACCCGGGTCTGCACGACCCGCCAGAGTTCGATGGCGGTCGCGAGCAAGGCTGCTCCATCGTCAGTGATCTCGTAGCGGTCGGGGCGCTTCGAAGTGTCGGCGCGGCGCACGAGGTCCTTGCGGATCAGCGGCTGCAGGCCACGCCAGGTGGCGCTGCGCTCGTGGCTGTTGGCGTCGGCGAGCTGGGCCAGGGTCGAGGGGCCCATGTCCGACAGGGTGTCCAGCGTGCCCAGCTGCATGGAAGTCAGGCCGCAGGGGGCGAGCGCCTCATCGTAGAGCCGCGTCAGGACGCGCGCGGCGCGGCGCACGTGCAGGCAGACGCAACTCGACATCCCGGCCTCGCTATTTCCTGAACTTGTAGAGGAACTGGTCAGTGTGTCCGCGGATCGAGGCGTCGAACACCCCCTTGGTGTGGGGATCGGTGGGATTTGCCAGCACCGGGCTTTCGCCCACGAACCTGAAGCCCGCCGCCTCGACCTCGCGGCGCACGGTCGAGGGCTCGATGCGGTGCAGGGTGTCGGTGACGTCGGCCGGCGAGCCCTTCGCCGCCACGTGGTCGAGGACGATGTAAGTCCCGCCGGGCTTCAGCGCGGCGTAGACCGCCCTGTTGAACGCCGCCATGTCGACGGGGCCCATGAAGGGGTCTTTCAGGTCATGGTAGTTCTGCGAGATCCAGAACAGGTCGAGCTTCTCGGGATAGCGTGCGGAATCGAGCGCCGAGGCGGCGGTCACGCTGACGTTCGGATGATCCTTGGCGTAGGCCTCGATCTCGGCGATCCCTTTGACGATGTTGGGATATTGGAAAAGCGCGGCCGGGACGGTCGCATAGACGTGGCCGCGCGGCCCGACCACGGCCGAGAACAGCCGCGTGAAATAGCCCTGCCCCGCCGCATAGTCGCCGACCTTGTCGCCGGGCTTCACGCCGGCGAAGGTCAGCACCGCCGCGGGCTTGCGGTCGGCGTCGCGAGCGGTGTCGCCGGCAGGCCGTTTGGCGGCGACGGCAGCCGCGATGGCCTCCCCCGCCGGGGCCGCCTGCCCGGCCCCCGGGCCGAACGCCAGCCCGCCGACCAGCGCAAGCGCGCCGATGAAACCAAACCCGCGCATCGCCACACCCTTTCCTCGTTGCATATGCACGATGTTGCATATGCAATGCCAGGCGCGTCAAGCGTCAAGTAGGTTACGGACCCGATGGATCAGCGGCGCGCCCTGCTCGGATGCGTCGAAGGCGGAGGCGCCGTCGCCTTCACGGGCGCACCCTGCGCCTTGCCCTCGGCCAGCAGGCTCGAGCAGTTGGCGTCCTTGGCGAGGCCGGGGTCGATGAAGGGAAGCAGAGCCGCCACCGGCGACAACAGCGCGCCCAACGCCAGGGCGACCCCGCCCTGGGCGATGGCGTTTCCCTTTTCCACGTTGACCTTCGGCGCGAGCAGCGGCCCGCTGACGGTGATGGGAACCAGCAGACGCACGAGCTGGAACTTCTTCGGATGGCCCTGCACCTTCAGGTCCAGGCGTTCGGTGTCGAGGTTGATGGAGCCGGAGCCGTTGATCAGCACCGGCCCCGTGTCGATCACCAGGCTGTCGGAGGTCAGCAGGCCCTTGGTCGCCTTGAAGTGCGCGAACCCACAGCGCAGCGGCGTGCTGTCCTGGTTCTTCGACAGCAGCAGGCCCAGGCCCTTCACCAGGTCGACGCCGGCCAGTTCGGCGAAGGTGCGGCGGACTTCGCCGCCGGGCGCCACGATCATCATCTCGCCGCTGGCGTTGGCGAGCGCGCGATGGATGGAATCCCCCGCGCCCTTCAGTTGCACGCGCCCCACCAGCGCGCCGGTGACCGGCGAGCCGTCCTGCGGACGCACCGGGAGGAACGTCTCCAGCCGCGCATTCGACAGGCGCAGATCCAGGTCGGTGACCGGCGTCGCCGGACGGGCGTCGAGGTTGATGAAGCCGCTGACCCGGCCCTGCGGCAGGTCGAAGACCAGCGGATTGGCCTTGAGCAGGCCGTGATCGAGCTTCACCTGGACGGAGCCGGCCCGCAGGTTGATCGGCGCGTCGCGGATAGTGGCGGCGGCGTAGCTCACGTCCGCGTCGAGGGAGCGGATCCGGTTGGTGGCCAGGGTGGCGTCGGGGAACAGGCGCTTTTGCGCCTGCATCATCTTGGCCGCCGCCTTCTGCGCGGGCGAGGCGATGGGGCCGGTCTTGCGCGCGCCGCCGAACAGCGCGCCGAGGTCCGGGAAATCCAGGCTCTTGGAGTGCAGGTCCGCCGTCAGGAACGGACGCTTGTCGCCGGTCCTGACGGAAAGCGAACCGCTCAGGTCGCTGCTTCCGACCCGGCCGCCGATATTGTCCAGCTTCCAGATATGGACGTCCCGCGACAGGCGGGCATGCAGGTCGAACGGCGGCGAATTGGGCAAGGGAATGCCGGTCAGGCCGTACAGGTCGTCGATGTCCGGCCCGCGCGCCGTAACGTCCATGGAGAACTGGCCAAGGGCGAAGGGTTTCGGCACCGCGCCCCGGGCCGTCACATAGGTTTCGCCGGCGTGGATGTCGGCGTTGAACGGGTAGGGCTTGGTGCGGTCGATGTTGAGCAGCGGGCCACCGGTGAGTTGCAGCCCGAACGGCTGCACCTTGATCACGCCCCGGCCGGTCATGTGGAACCCGTGATTGGGCTCGCCCAGGCGCTCCTTGGCGTCGATGGTCCCGGCAAAGCTCAGCTTCCGCTTGTCGTCCTTGTAGTCGATCGTCCCGCGATCGATGACGAAATTGCCCACCGGCGGCAGCCGCAGCGGCTGGTCGGGCTTGGTCCCGTCCGAGAAGTCCCAGGTCGAGCGCCCCTGTGCGTCGCGATATAGCGTCAGCCGCGGCCGGTCGAACTCCAGCAGGCGCAGGTCCAGGTGGCCCGCGAACAGCGCCGCCAGCCGGATCTGCACGGCGATGCGGTCGATGTCGGCGAGGTCGGCCTTGCCCGCCCAGGCGGGATTGGCCACGCGCACGCCCTCGGCCGTGGCGCTGGGCTGCCAGGACCACAGGTGGACCCGCAGGTTCCCGTCGATCGAGACCTGCCGGTGCATCCGCGCCGAGGCGATGGCGGCGACAGGCCCGCGGAACCAGTTCCAATCCCAGATGGCGGCAAGGATCGCCACGGCGATCGCCAGCGCCACGAAGACGCCGCCGGTCCAGGCCAGGACGCGGCGAGGCGATTTGCGCGCGATCGGTTCGGCGCTTTCGCCGCCGCCCGTCTCGGGTGTCGTGGCCGTGTCTGTGGTCAAACGAAAGCTCCGCGGCGCCCCAGCCGTAACCTGAACGCATAACCAAGGTTTAGGCGCCGCCTAGTGTGTCACGCCCCGACCCGACAGCGCCGCCAGCGCCGTGACCGCAATGATCCGCAGGTCGAAGGCCAGCGACATCCGCTCCAGATACTCCCGGTCGAGGCGGGCCTTCTCGGGTATTGGCAGGTCGTCGCGGCCGTTGATCTGCGCCCAGCCGGTGAGGCCGGGGCGCAGGGCGTCGACGCCGGCCTCGGTCCGCAGGGCCACCAGGTCGTCCTGGTTGAACAGCGCAGGCCTGGGCCCCACCAGGCTCATGTCGCCCTTCAGCACGCTCCAGAGCTGCGGCAGTTCGTCGAGGCTCGAGCGGCGCAGGAACCGGCCCAGCGGCGTCACCCAGGCGTCCGGGTCGCCCAGCAGATGGGTGGCGACGTCCGGCGCGCCGGTGCGCATGGTGCGAAACTTCGGCATGACGAAGATGTGGTTGCGCCGCCCCACCCGCCGCGACCAGTGCAGCGCCGGCCCCGGGCTCTCCGCGCGCACGGCGACGGCCAGGCCCAGGAGCAGCGGCGACAGCAGGACGAGACCGGCCAGGCCGCCGGCGATATCCAAGGCCCGCTTCAAGACCGCTCCTGCCCAATCGCCGCCTTGAGATCGCGGCGTCATCGGTTGTAGGCGCAGCCGCGGCCCTGCGCCAAGTCAGGCGGCCCTCAGGGTTGCAGGTCGTACACCCGAGCCTCGCCGCCATGCCCCAAGGCCCGGGCGGTCCAGCCGCAGATCGCGTCCAGCGGCCCCGCCAGCTCCGCCGGCCCGCCGACCAGCACCAGGGCGCAGCCGTTCATCTTCAGCGGGTCGGTGAGCGGCCGCATCCGCGTTTCGGCCACCAGCACCGGGGTTTCGAGCTCGTCTTCGAGGTCCCGCAGGAAGCCGTCGAAGGTCTCCAGGTCCTTGAGCGGCAGCCAGGCGAGCGCTGTGGCGTTCGGGTTGCGCCGCCGCACGCCGGCCAGGGTTCCGACGACCCGCGCATAGTCGTCGGCGCGCTCGAACGGCGGATCGATCAGCACCAGCCCCTTGCCGGCCGCCGGGGTCTGGCCGACCGCGGCGCCATAGCCGTCGGCGCAGAGGGTGCGGACGCCGCGCCGGGCCTTCGTGAGGTCGCGCAGCGCCGCGTGCTCGTCGGGCCTCAGTTCGCAGGCGAGATAGCTGTCGCCGGGCCGCAGCGTCTCGGCGATCAGCCACGGCGAACCCGGATAGCGGCGCACGGGCCCGTCGCCGTTCAGCTTGCGCACCGCCGCGACCAGCGGCGCGAACGAGGCCGGCGCATCGGTGGCGGCCATCAGCCGGACGATTCCCGCCTGCGCCTCGCCGGACTTCGTCGCCTCGACGCCCGTCAGGTCATAGAGGCCGCGCCCGGCATGGGTGTCGATGACCGTCAGCGGCTCCCGGCCGGCGGTCAGGCGCGTCAGCAGATGCAGCAGCACGGCGTGCTTCACCAGGTCGGCGAAGTTGCCGGCGTGGAAGGCGTGTCGATAGTTCAAGGGGTTGGCCTCTCAGGAACCGAGCTGGCGCATACCACGTTGGCTCAGCTTCAGTGGAGAGTCACTTGGCCAGGGACCTGCCGGACGAGACCACGCCGGTCGCTGAGCTGCACGCAGCCCACCTCACCTATGTCAGCGACCTCGACCCTGGCATCCGCCGCAGGAAGGCCGGGCACGGCTTCAACTACCTGGACGCCGCAGGCAAGCCGGTCGCCGGCGAGCCCATCCTGGAGCGCATCCGCAAGCTTGCCATCCCCCCCGCCTGGACGGACGTCTGGATCGCACCGGCCGAGCGCGGCCACATCCAGGCCACCGGCCGCGACGCCAAGGGGCGCAAGCAGTACCGCTACCACGAACGCTGGCGCGAGGTGCGCGACAGCGGCAAGTACGACCGGCTGATCGCCTTCGGCCACGCCCTGCCCAAACTGCGCCGCCAGGTCGATCGCGACCTCGTCCGCCGGGGCCTGCCGCGCGAAAAGGTGCTGGCGGCGGTCATCCGGGTGATGGAAATCACCCTGATCCGGGTCGGTAACGAGGAATACGCCAAGGCCAACAAGAGCTTCGGCCTGACCACGCTGCGCGACCGCCACGCCAGGGTCGGGACCGACAAGGCGGTGTTCGAATTCCGCGGCAAGAGCGGCAAGCTGCACACCACTGGCTTCAGCGACCGCCGGCTGGCGCGCATCGTCAAGGCCTGCCAGGACGTGCCCGGCCAGCGGCTCTTCCAATATCTCGACGACGACGGGCAGCGGCACGCCGTGGAATCCGCCGACGTCAACGCCTACCTGCGCGATGTGCTGGGCGAAGACTTCTCCGCCAAGGACTTCCGCACCTGGGCCGGTACGCTCGCCGCCGCGCGCGCCCTGATCACGCTGCCGGAATGCGCCGGCACGGGCGACGCGCGGAAGAACGTGGTGACCTGCGTGAAGGCCGTCGCCGGCGTCCTTGGCAATACGCCCGCCGTTTGCCGCAAGGCCTACATCCATCCCGCCGTCCTGGAGGCCTATGAGGCGGGAACGCTGCCGTTGAAAGCCACGAAGAGCGAGCGCGCATTCGAGCTCGCGTTGCTCAGATTTCTGGAACAGGCGCGGGACCCGCCGAAGCCTGCGGCCGCCAAGGCGATCTAGCGATCCTCCAGTCCGGCCCGCTCGACGCCAGCCGCCGCTCCGGCTCTCCCTATCTGCCCCATCTGCGCCGTGGGAAATCCGGGAACCCAGCGCGGGTCACTGCCGCTATCTTAACGACAGGGAGACGCCACATGAATTCACAAGCCGGCGGCTTTGCCCGCCATGAGCATCTGACGGGCGCCGACAAGCGCGATCGCGCGCCGCGCAGCCTTTCGGCGAGCTGGGCTCGGCCGGCGCTGGCGCGCCTGCTGCGGCGGATCGTCCGCACCGGGTCCCTGACGGTGGTCCTGCCGGGGACGAAGCCGATCGTGGTCGGCGACGGTTCGCCTGCCCGCGGGGTGACCGTCCGCATCCGCGACGCGGCGACCTTGCGACGCCTCGCCATCAACCCCGACCTTGCGCTGGGCGAAGCCTATATGGAAGGCGGCCTGGTCATCGACCGGGGGACGATCTGGGACTTCCTCGACCTGATGGGCCGTAACCTCGCGGGACGGCGGGCGCGCGCTCCAGGCGCCTATACCCGGGCCAGGAGCCGGATCCTCCAGGCCAACGGGCGCGCGGCCGCGCGCCGCCATGTCGCCCACCACTACGATCTTTCCATGGACCTCTACCGCCGCTTCCTGGACGAGGACCTGCAATACTCCTGCGCCTATTTCGAGCGGCCCGACATGACCCTGGAGGAGGCGCAGGCGGCCAAGAAGCGCCATATCGCCCAGAAGCTGCGCCTGAAGCCGGGCCAGCGGGTCCTGGACATCGGCTGCGGCTGGGGCGGCCTGGCGCTCACCTTCGCCGAAGCGGCCGGGGTCGAGGTCACCGGGGTCACGCTTTCGCAGGAACAGCTCGCGGTCGCCCAGGCCCGGGCCCGGCGGCGGAGCCTTGCCGGGCGGGTCGATTTTCGCCTGGAGGACTACCGCGACGTGCAGGGGCCGTTCGACAGGATCGTGTCCGTCGGCATGTTCGAGCACGTCGGCAGGCCGAACTACCAGGCCTATTTCGACGCCATCGCGCGGCTGCTGGCCGACGACGGCGCTGCCCTCGTCCATGCGATCGGCCACGTCCAGCCCACGGGAGGTTCGGCGCCCTGGATCGAGAAGTACATCTTCCCAGGCGGCTACATCGCAGCACTTTCGGAGGTGCTGCCCGCCATCGAACGCGCCGGGCTGTGGGTCACCGACATCGAGATCCTGCGGCTGCACTACGCCGAAACCCTGAAGGCCTGGCGCGCCCGCTTCGCCGCGCAGCGCGAGGAGATCGCCGCCCTCTACGACCAGCGGTTCTGCCGCATGTGGGAGTTCTACCTGGCGATCAGCGAGATCGCCTTTCGCTACCGCGGCTGCATGGTCTTCCAGATCCAGCTCGCCAAGCGGGTCGACGCGCTGCCGATCACCAGGGACTATATGCTGGACCCGGCCGCCGTCGCCGCCTGAGTGAGATGGCCGCCGGTCAGGCCTCACGAGCACGGACATGACCGACGCCACCGATCTAGCCGACGACAGCCTCGCCTTCCGCACCCATGAGGTGTTCAACCAGCCGCCGCCGCTGGCGGACTACGACCTCTTCGCCACCGATCGGCCGCTCGTCGAGGCGGTGCGCCGCGAGGGCGCCGGCTGGGCCGTGGACCGGCTGGGCGAACTGGGCCGCACCCTGGGCCTCGCGCCGACCCTCGAACTGGGCGTCGAAGCCAACCGCCACCCGCCGGTCCTGAAGGCCTTCGACCGGTTCGGCCGGCGCCGCGACATTGTGGAGTTCCATCCGGCCTGGCACGAGTTGATGAGCCTGGCCGTGGCGGAAGGCCTCCACACCGGCCCCTGGGCCGAGCCGCGTCCGGGGGCTCACGTCGCCCGCGCCGCCGGGTTCTACATGCTGGGACAGGTCGAGGCGGGCGTGCAGTGCCCGATGGCCATGACCTACGGCGCCGCCGCGGTGCTGCGCCGCGACCCCAAACTGGCCGCCGAGTGGTTGCCGCGCCTGCTCTCGCGCCAATACGACCCCAGCTTCCGGCCGGCCGGAGAGAAGCGTGGCGCCCTGATGGGCATGGGCCTCACCGAAAAGCAGGGCGGGTCCGACCTGCGCAGCAACACCACGCGGGCCGAGCCGGTGGAGGGCGGCGACGCCTATCGGCTGGTCGGCCACAAGTGGTTCTTCTCCGCGCCGATGTGCGACGCCTTCCTGGTGCTGGCCCAGGCGCCGCAGGGCCTAACCTGCTTCTTCCTGCCGCGCTGGACGCCGGACGGACGGCCGAACGGCCTGCGCCTGCAGCGGCTGAAGGACAAGCTCGGCAACCGCGCCAACGCCTCCAGCGAAGTGGAGTTCGAGAACGCCCTGGCCTGGCGGGTCGGCGACGAGGGGCACGGCGTGGCGACCATCATCGAGATGGCGGTCTACACCCGGCTGGATTGCGTGCTTGGCAGCGCCGGGCTGATGCGTCAGGCGGCGGCGCAGGCGCTGCACCATGCCGCGCAAAGGTTGGCGTTCGGACGCCGGCTGGCCGACCAGCCGCTGATGGCCAACGTCCTGGCGGATCTGGCGCTGGAAACCGAAGCCGCCACGGCCCTGGCCCTGCGCCTGGCGCGCGCCTTCGACGGCGACGACCCGATGGAAGCCGCCCTGGCCCGCCTGGCGACGCCCGCCTCCAAATACTGGGTCTGCAAGCGCGCGCCGACGCTCACCGCCGAAGCGCTCGAAGTGCTGGGCGGCAACGGCTACGTGGAGGAGAGCGTCATGCCGCGGCTCTATCGCGAGGCGCCGGTGAACTCCATCTGGGAGGGCTCCGGCAATGTCATCGCGCTCGACGCCCTGCGCGCCCTGGCCCGCGAACCGGCCGCACGCGAGGCGCTCGGCGCCGAGCTGACGGCGGCGCAAGGCGGCGACCCGCGGCTCGACCTCTATGTCCGCGACACGCTGCAGGCGCTCGACGCCCAACCGGCGCAGGCCGAGGCCCGCCGGATCTGCGAGCGCATC
>JBIOED010000015.1:0-36357 GCA_044445675.1 Caulobacterales bacterium
GCTGGTCAAGGCATTGACCGAGCTGCACGGCGGCTGGGTGGCGCTGGAGAGCGAGCCTGGCGCCGGCGCCACCTTCACCTGCCATCTGCCGGAAGAGGCCATGGCCGGCGCCGCCCAGCCCGAGCTGGGCCTGCGGCGGTAGAACGGCCGCGTGAAGCTCTCGCCGATCTCAGGCCTGACATTGCGCCTCAAGGTCGCGGCGAGTTCCGCCCCACGGTTGGCGTTCACCTTCGGATGCCTATGCGCGCCGGCGTGGCTCTTGGCGGCGGCCTACTTCGCCACGGCGCACGGACGGCTGGATTTCGCCAACCTCGCCGTCGGCCGGGACTTCGTGATCGTCTGGACCGCGGCCCACCTGACGGCGGAAGGCCGGGTGCTGGACGTCTTCCAGCCGGCGAAATTCCTGGTCGGCGCCCGGCGTCTGTTCGACCCGGCCTTGCCGTTTCACTTCTGGTCCTACCCTCCGACCGCCCTCCTCAACGTGCTCTGGCTTGGGCGGCTGGATTACTTCACCGCCTATGCCGCCTGGTGCGCGGCGGGGCTGGGCGGCCTGCTCCTGTCCGCTCGCGCCTTTTTCCGCGACCGCTGGGACATCGTCCTGCTCATGCTCTCGCCGGCCGTGGCGACGAACCTGGTCTTCGGCCAGAACGGCTTCATCACCGCGGCGCTGCTGCTGGCCGGATTCGCGCTACTCGAACGCCGGCCGATAGTCGCGGGCGCGGTCTTCGGTCTCCTGGGGTTCAAGCCGCAACTCGGCTTCCTGTTGCCGGTGGCCCTCGCGTCGGGGCGGCGCTGGCGCGCATTCGCAGCTGCCGCTGTGGTGGTGATCCTGGTCGCAGCGATCTCGGTGGCGATATTCGGCGTCGAGGCGTGGCGCGCGTTCCTCGACTTCACGGTTCCAACCCAGCGGCTGATGATGATCGGAACCGGACCTTTCCGGTTGATGACCCCGGCAGCGTTCATGTCCGGCCTCATTGTCACGGGCTCGCCGACGAAAGCGCTGGTTGTCCAGGCCCCCTTCACGCTCCTCGGCGTCGGTCTGGCCTGGCGGGCCTTCCGCGCCGGCGGCGATATGCAGCTCCGCGCCGCCGCGGTCATGGTGGCGACCTTTGTCGCCAGTCCCCAGAGTTTCAGCTACGATCTGGTCCCGTTGGCCGCGGCGGCGGTGGTAATGATCCGCAAGAGCCCGACGCGTACGACGGGGATCCTGGCCGCCTTGCTGTGGATCGCGCCGCTGCTGGTCATTCCTCTGAATGCCCTGGAGCTTCCGGTGGCGCCCTTGATCCTTGCCGCGGCCGGCCTGCAACTCGACAGGCTCCTACGCAGCCGAGCCGGAGCTGTCGGGCGACAAGGACCTCACCCCCGCGGGCCGAGGATGACCGCCTGAGGCTCTGGCGCGCCCCGTCGCGGAACGAGCCTGGACGGACGGGCCTCAGACCAGGCCCAGCCCGTGGATCAGCAGCAGCGCCAACGCGCCAATCGCCACAAGCGAGAGGGTGACGACGGCCGTTACCGAAGGCCCGGTCCTGGCCACCACCTTCACGTCCACGCCCAGGCCAAGGGCCGCCATGGAAATGATCGTCAGCCAGGTCGCGGTGCGCGAGACGGGGGCCAGGATCGTGGTCGGGACGATGCCGGCCGATCTCGCGGCGACGAGCAGCAGGAACCCGACGATGAACCAGGGAACGAGCTGACGCAGGGAGGCGCCCGCCCGCTTGGGACGATCCCCCGCCGTCACCGCCGGAGCCGGCTCGTCGGGTTCATTCCGGTCCTTCCGGGTCAGCAACGACAGGACCAGCACCAGCGGCCCCAGCATCAGGACGCGGACGAGCTTCACAAGCGTGCCGACCTGGGCCGAGAGCGAGCTGATCGGAGCCGTGGCCGCCAGCACCTGCGGCACGGCGTAGACCGTGAGGCCGGCGAACACCCCGAAGGCCCGGGGCGTCATGTGCAGGGCGACGGCGAGGATCGGCAGGCCAAGCACCACGACGACCCCCAAGACCGCGGTGAAGGCGATCGAGGCGGCGACATCCTCGCCGTCCGCGCCAATAATGGGCGCAACGGCGGCGATCGCCGAGTTGCCGCAGATGGAGTTGCCGCAGGCGATCAGCGTCGCCATCCGGTGCGGCAGGCCGAACAGCCGCCCCAGGCTGTAGCTGGTGCAGATCGCGACGACGACCACCCCCACGATCCCCGCCAGAAGCGCAGGCCCCGCGCCGGCGATCATCTTGGCGCTGATGGTCGCCCCGAGGAGCACGACCGCCACTTCCAGGAGGGGTTTCGCGCTGAATTCGATGCCGGCGGTCCAGCGGCGCCCGGGCGTCCAGGCGGTGCGGACCGCGGTCCCCAGCAGAATGGCGATGACCAGGGCCTCCAGCCAGGACCGGCCAAGAACCCGCACCTCGACGGCCTGGAGCAACGCCGCGGCCGCGGTGATCGCCGCGCACAGCATCGCGCCGGGGAAGATGGCGACAAGGGCCGGGATCAGGCCTTGCCGCTTCGGTCGCCGCGATTCGCTCATGTTCGCCGGCTATCGAAGGCCGCCCGGCGCAGCCCGGCCAGGGCCGAATTCACCGTCGGCGGGACCCTTTCCAGGGCATTCCCGACGGACTCGCGCACTGGAACAAATAACGAACGTACGGTAATCAAGGCGCCGGGTCTTTCCTTAGGGCGTCCCGCGGTGCGGGGGAGCAATCCTTATGAGGGTCAGGCCAGCAACTCGCCGGCCAGGGCGCGTTCGATGAGGGCGACCGTGCGCTCGGCGCCGAAGATGGCGACGAAGGAGCCGAAGCGGGGCCCCTGGCTTTGGCCCAGCAGCACCTCGTAGAGGGCGGAGAACCAGGCGCGCAGCGGCTCGAAGCCGGCCGCCTTGCCGACTTCGAACACCTCGTTCTGGATGGCGTCCGCGTCGGCCCCCGGCGGCAGCGCCCGCAGCTTGCCGACCAGGGCCTGCATCGCCGCGCGCTCCGGATCGGTGGGCGCGCGGAACACCTTCGAGGGCTTCACGAAGTCCTCGTAGTAGTTGATCGCATAGCCCGCGAGCTGGTCCAGCACTGGCTCGCTCCGCGGCGTCGCGCCCGGGATGTAGCGTTCCAGGAAGCCCCAGAGGATGTCCTTGGTGGAGGCGTCCGCCGCCGAGACCAGGTTCAGCAGCAGGCTGAAGCTCACCGGGGAGCCGCGCTCCGGCGGCGCGCCGCGGTGGACGTGCCAGGCGGGATTGTCGATGGCCGGCGCGTTCGCCCCGTCGGCCCGCGTGCGGTTGAAGGCGTCGAGCTGCTGCAGATATTCGTCTGTCGCCTTGGGGATGACGTCGAAATAGAGCCGCTTGGCCGATTTCGGCGACTGGAACATGTAATAGGTCAGGCTCTGCGGCGTGCCGTAGCGCAGCCATTCCTCCATGGTCAGGCCATTGCCCTTGGACTTGGAGATCTTCTGGTTCTTCTCGTCCATGAACAGCTCGAAGTGGAAGGCCTCCGGCGGCTCGCCGCCCAGGGCCTTGGCGATCCGGTTGGAGACCCGTACGCTGTCGATCAGGTCCTTGCCGGAGGCCTCGAAGTCGACCTCCAGCGCCGTCCAGCGCGCCGCCCAGTCCGGCCGCCACTGCAGCTTCACATGGCCGCCGGTCACCGGGACCTCGGTCAAGGTCCCGTCCTCGTCGGGGAAGACGATCGTGCCCGCCTGGACGTTGCGCTCCAGGGTCGGGGCCTGCAGCACCCGGCCGGATTTCGGGCTGATCGGCAGGAACGGCGAATAGGTGGTCCGGCGCTCCTCGCCCAGCGTCGGCAGCATGATCGCCTGCACGGCGTCGAAGCGTTCGAGGATCCGCAGCAGCACGGCGTCGAGCTTGCCGGACCTGTAGGTCTCGGTGGACGACATGAAGCTGTAGTCGAAGCCGAAGCCGTCGAGGAACGCGCGCAGGCGCGCGTTGTTGTGCGCCCCGAAGCTCTCATGCTCGCCGAACGGGTCGCGGACCGAGGTGACCGGCTTGTCGCGGTCCTCCTCCAGCATCTCGCGATTAGGCAGGTTGTCCGGAATCTTGCGAAAGCCGTCCATGTCGTCGGAGAAGACGATCAGCTGGGTCGCGATGGCGTCCTCGGTGAGCGCCCGGAAGGCGGTGCGCACCATCGTCGGCCGCGCCGCCTCGCCGAAGGTGCCCAGGTGCGGCAGCCCCGACGCGCCATAGCCGCACTGAAAGATCACCGGCCGGGCCAGCGCCGGCAAGGTCTGCACGGCCTCGGCGAACTTGCCTTGCGCGAACAGGGTCGCGGCCAGGTCGCGTTCGGCGTCGGAGAGCCGCAGCCGAAGGATACGCTCCAGCAGCAGCCGCGCCTGTTCGAAGGGCCAGCTCCTGGCGTCGCGGGCTTGGGCGGAAAGGCCTGTCAACATAGCGCTGGCGGTAGCGCCCCGGGGAGGGCCTGTCGAGGCCTACCACACCTCCTGCGTCGTGGCCGCGGGCGGGCGGGCCGTGGGCAAGCCAAGTTGCTGCTCCGCCGCGAAGCTGCGCTATGCTTCACCCCATGATCGCCCGACGCCTCATCCCGCTGCTCGCCGTCCTCGCGCTGGCCGCCTGCTCCAAACCCGCCGCCAAGGCCGACGCGCCCGAGACCTTGACCTTCTCCATCGTCTCCACCGAGGCGACCCAGACCCAGATGCAGGAGTGGGGTCCGTTCCTGAAGGACATGGCGGCGGCCACGGGAATGACCGTGAAGCCGTTCTTCGGGTCGAACTATTCCGCCCTGATCGAGGCCATGCGGTTCAAGCAGTCGGACCTGGGCTGGTTCACCAACCAGTCGGGCCTGGAGGCCGTGCGCCGCGCCGGCGGCGAGGTCTTCGCGCGCACCACCCATCCGAACGGCCGCGACGGCTACCAGGGGGTGATCCTGGTGAAGAAGGGCTCAGGGATCACCTTGGATCGGCTCTTGAAGTGCGACCGTACGATGGACTTCGGCATGGGCGACGCGAAGTCGACCTCAGGCACCCTGGCGCCCAACACCTATCTGTTCGGCCCGCGCGGGATCGACCCGGCCAAGTGCTTCAAGACCGTGCGCTCGGCGAGCGCCGAGGCCAACCTCTATGCGGTGGGCTCGGGCGTGATCCCGGCGGCGACGGACAACACCCGGTCCATGGAACGGCTGGCGGCGATCGGCACGCCGATGGCCAGGAAGACCCTCGACAGCCTGCAGGTGATCTGGACCTCGCCGACCATCCCGGAGGACCCGATGGTCTGGCGCGCCGACCTCGACCCGGCGGTGAAGGCCAAGATCGCCAAGTTCATCTTCAGCTACGGGGTCGGCGACACCGCCGAGGCCAAACGCCAGCGCGCCGTCCTCGACCGCATCCAGACCGGCCCCTTCAAACACGCCGACAATTCCCACCTGCTGCCGGTGCGCGAGATCGAAGCCACCGGCGAACTGATCGACGCCAAGACCAAGGGCGACCGGGCGGCCATGGCCAAGGCTCAGGCCGCGCTCGACCAGATCAAGACGGAAGAGGCTGCGGCGGCAAGGTGATCCGTCGCCCCTCGCAAGCCGGGCGGGACCGGCAGGTGCTCACCCCAGGCTGTCGATAGCCTGCACTACCGCGGCGGTTTTCTCGACGGTCACCATGTGGCCCGCCTCCGGGATCGAGACCAGTTGCGCGCCGGCGATGCCCCGCTTGAAGGCGTGGGCGTAGGTGGGCGAGATCAGCCGGTCGCTGTCGCCCCAGATCACCACCGTCCGGGCCTTGATCCGGTAGAGCCGCTGATGGAGCCCACGTTCTGGAATCGGGAAGAGTATGCGGCCGGCCATGCCCAGCTGGCGGGCGTTGGCCACCAGATAGGCCTGCAGGAAGCCCGGGTCCTCGACATTGCGCCCGGCGGTGAGGATCGCGGCCCCGGCTTCGGCGTCATGGAACAGCAGGCCCGGCATCTCGAACGGCAGGGTGGAGAACATGTCGACCACCGGATGGGCGTCGTCCCACAGGCCGGCCGGCGCGATCAGCGCCAGGCGCGACAGGTCGTTGGGCGCGACGGCCGCCATTTCCGCGGCGATCATGCCGCCCATGGAGTGCCCGACGAGGATCGGGTCCTTCAGCCCCAGGGCCTCGACCACGTCCCAGCTGTGCAGGGTGAAATCCAGCATGTCGCGGATTTCGGGCGCCTCTTCCGAATCGCCGTAGCCGGGGATCAGCGGCGCATAGACGTGGTGCTTGGCGGCCAGGGCGACGAGGAACGGATCGTCCGCGGTGACCCCGCCGGCGCCGTGCAGGTAGACGAGGTCGGGGCCCGAGCCGCCTTCGTAGTAACGGACCGGGACGTGCGGGGTCTGGACGGTCTTCAGCTCCACGGCTCAGGCCTCCAGCGCGTAGGTCTTGGCGAGATCCGCCCCGGTCGGTGCGTCCTTCGGCAGGCGCCCGGCGTTCACCCGTTTGTCGAGCGGAGTGGTCCAGAAGCGGTGGTCGTCCGCCCAGTCGGGGAACATGTGCCTAAGCTTCGGCATCACCTTCTCGGCGAACAGCTTGGTGGAATACATGCACTTGTCGGCCGGCATGTTCCCGACGTGCATCAGGCAGAAGATGTTGCCGACGTGGAGGCCCTTGATCAGGTCCTCCATCCGCTGGCGCACGGTCTCCGGCGATCCGGCGATCACATGGCCCTGCTCGGTCAGCTCCTTCCAGCTGAGCTGCGCATAGCCGCCGCGTGGCGGCGCATATTGCGATAACGCGCCGGTCTGGATGGTCTTGATGGTGCGGTAGCCCGGCGCGTCGGCGAAGCCTGGATAGACGTGCAGGCAGCGGTTGTAGAAATAGCTGACATGCTCGGAATAGAGCCGCTCGGCCTCCGCGTCGGTGTCGGCCACCAGGATCGTCTGCGCGAAGCCGGCGCGGTAGGGGCTCTTGTCCACCCCGCGCTCCTCGACCCGCTTCCAGTAGCCGCTCATCAGCGCCTGGGCGCGCAGGTAGCCGGAGAAGCTGAGGTAGGAATAGGAATAGGTGTTGTCGATGCAGAAGTCGTAGGTCTCCACCGACCCGCCGCCCGGGATGTGCACCGGCGGGTGCGGCTGCTGGATCGGTCTGGGCCAGATGTTGACGTGGCGCAGCTTGTTGTAGCGGCCGTTGAAGGCGAAAGGCTCGCGCGTCGTCCAGGCCTTGATGATCAGGTCGTGGGCTTCCTGGTACTTCTCGCGCGTCAAACTGGGGATCTGGCCGTAGCAGTAGTTGGTGTCCATCGAGGTGCCGACCGGGAACCCCGCCACCAGCCGGCCGCCGGAGATGCAGTCGAGCATGGCGAATTCCTCGGCCACCCGCACCGGCGGGTTGTAGAGGGCGATGGAGTTGCCCAGCACCACGATGGCCGCGTCCTTGGTGCGCCGCGCCAGGCCCGCGGCGATGAGGTTGGGGCTGGGCATGATGCCGTAGCCGTTCTGGTGGTGCTCGTTCACCCCGACCCCGTCGAACCCCAGGGTGTCGGCGTATTCCAGGAGGTCCATGTAGGTGTTGTAGACTTCGTGGCTCTTCACCGGATCGAACAGCTTCTGGTCGATGTCCACCCAGACCGAGCGGTTGGTCTCCCGGAAATCGTCCGGCAGATAGGGCCACGGCATCAGGTTGAACCAGGTGAATTTCATGGCTGTGGGTCCTCCGGAGGCCGCGCCCGCGACGGCCGCCTGAACGACGATAACCTTTAACGGCCGGGCGCCAACCGCCGATTGGCCGGCGGCGGCGCCGGGCGGTCTTGCGAGGAGACCCATGTCGGACCCCCGATCCTTCTACACCGGCTGGCTGGTCGATCCGGCGGCGCGCCCGGCCCTGCTCGCGCGGGTGCCGCCGCGATACGCCACCGTGGTCGCCCATCACGTCACCCAGGCGTTCGGGGACCGCGACGCCGCGACGCCGGACGCGGCGACGGGCGAGATCGTGGGCGAAGCCGACGACGGCGCCGGCGTCCAGGCCCTGGTGGTGGCGATCGGCGGCAGCCCGGCGCGGCCGGACGGCGCGACCTACCACATCACCTGGTCCCTCGCCCGCGGGCGGGAGGCCAAGGAAAGCAACGCCGTGATCGCCGCGCACGGCTGGGCGCCCATCTCGCCGCCCATTCCGGTGCGCCTGCTGCCCAGGCTTTGAGCAGCACTCCCGATGAGCGAGTGCTAAACAATTGATTTTAGAGGTTTTCTTAAAGAATCGGGACTAGATTCCTCAGACGAAAACTCAGGAGTCGCGGCATGCAAGCGTCGCCCGAATTCCGCAAGCAGCTGGCCGGTTATGGCCTGACCACCGCCGAAATCCTCTACCGAATGCCCGACCATCCGGCCCTGCTGCAGAGCTACATCTGGCAGGAGTACGACCTGTTCCCGGAGTTCCCGGTGCTGAAGGGCTTCCTGGATTTCTGGGCCCGCACCCTGGAGGGTCCGCTGTTCAGGGTCACGGTCGGGCACTGCCGGCTGATCAAGCCCGCGGAACTGCGCGCGCTGGACGGCGAATTCCAGCTGCACTGAGCCGGCCTCGACATTTGCCGGTCGGCAAGGGAGTGATGGCGCCTGCCCGCCGGAGACGCCCGCCCTTGCGCACCCCCCCGCTGCTCGCCCTTTTCGCCGCCGCGTTGGCTCTGGCGGGCTGCGGCGGCCAGGGTCACCGGCCGGCCTGCCCGACCGGCCAGGTCTGCCTGGAGTACGGCAACAACTCCGAGCCGCTGACCCTCGACCCGCAGAAGTCGAACCTCACCGACGAGTTCACCATCATCGGCGACCTGATCGTCGGCCTGACCACCGACGCGCCCGACGGCGCGCCCACGCCCGGCATGGCGACCTCCTGGGAGACCAGCCAGGACGGCCTCACCTGGACCTTCCACCTGCGCGACGCGCAATGGTCGGACGGCGTGCCGGTGACCGCCGACGACTTCGTCTACGCCTACCGCCGGATCCTCGATCCGCACACCGCCTCGATCTACGCCTACCTGGTCTACATCCTGAAGAACGGCCAGGCGGTGAACGAAGGCAAGGCCCCGCCGCAGGCCCTCGGCGCCCGCGCCGTGGACGCCCACACCCTGGAGCTCACCCTGGAGCATCCGGCGCCCTACCTGCCGGAACTCGCCAAGCACCAGAGCTTCTTCCCCGTGCCGCGGCATGCGATCGAGAAATACGGCGACGCCTGGGTGCGGCCCGGCCGCTTCGTCGGCAACGGCCCCTTCAAGCTCGTTTCCTGGAGCCTGGGCGACAAGATCCAGGTGGCCAAGAACCCGCGTTTCTGGGACGCGGCCCATGTCTGCGTCGACCGGATCAACTACTATCCGACCCCCGACCTGGTCTCGGCCGAGCGCCGGGTGCAACGCGGCGAACTCGACATCAACACCAGCTTCCTGTCGAACCGCCTGCAGCACATGAACCAGGTGATGCCGGGCTACGCGCGGCCGCACGTGTCGCTGGCCACCAGCTATCTGGCGTTCAACACCCACGACCGCGGCCCCCTGCAGGACATCCGCGTGCGCCGGGCGCTCTCCGAGGCCATCGACCGAGACTTCATCACCGCCAAGCTGATGCGCGCCGGCCAGGTTCCCGCCTACAGCTTCGTGCCGCCCGGCACGGCGCACTACCCGCGAGGCGCCCGGCTGCGCTGGGCCTCCGAACCCTTCGTCCAGCGGCAGATCGAGGCCAAGGCCCTGCTGGCCCAGGCGGGGTTCACCGCCGGGCATCCGCTGAAGCTGGAGATCAAGACCCAGAACGCCACCGACGCGCTGCTGCTGAGCGAGGCGGTGCAGGCCGACTGGCGGGCCATCGGGGTCGACGCGACCATCGCCCAGAACGAGACGCAGATCGCCTTCGCCGCCTACCGCAACCGCGATTTCCAGGTGGCGACGGTGAGCTGGTACGCCGATTTCAACGATCCCGTCACCTTCCTGGGCCTGCTGAAGTCCGACACCGGCGCGCAGAACTACGGCGACTACCGGAGCGCCGCCTACGACGCGCTGCTGCTGCAGGCCGACCAGGAGCCCGACGAGGCGAAGCGGGCGCAGATTCTCGCGCGCGCCGAACAGACCATGCTCGACGACGAGGGCCTGGCCCCGATCTACTTCATCGTGAACCGCAACATCGTCAGCCCGAAGATCACCGGCTGGGTGGCCAATTCGGAGAACTTCCACCGCGCCCGCTGGCTCTGCGTCAGACGCTAGCCAGCGGGATCGCGGTCAGCGCGAAGGCTCAGCGGTACTCGTAGTGGCACCGGCGATGGGTGTCGTTGTGCTTGGCGATCTGGTGGCCGGCGACGGCGCCGACGCCCGCGCCGATGATCGTCCCGCCGGTCTTGCCGCCGCCGTGCGACAGCGCATTGCCCAGGAGGCCGCCGGTCACGGCGCCGATGACGGTGCCGGTGTTGCGGGCGCCCCGCGAACTCACGTCGCGGCAGACCCATACCCTATGACGATGGTGCTGGGCCTGGGCGGCGGAGGGAACCGAGGTGGCCACGGCCAGGGCCGAGCACACCAGGGTCGCAGCGGCGAGTAGCTTGTTGCGCACGAGATGTCTCCTTGAGGGCAGCGGACACGCTCGGAACTGAACCCTCCGCCACGGCAAAGGTTGCATCAAGAAGTTGCTTTGCCGACTTCCGGCCCCGGTTCGGAACCAAGTCGGCTCGCGAGCCTTGATTCCGCATTCGCCGGCCGAACATGGTTTCGAACGCCGGCTCCTTGGAGAGACGCTCATGTCAATTCTTGCCTGGATTATCCTGGGCCTGGTCGCCGGCTTCATTGCCAGCAAGCTCGTGAACCGGACCGGCAGCGGTATCGTGATGGACCTGGTCCTGGGTGTGGTCGGCGCCTTCGTCGGCGGCTTCCTGTTCACCCGTTTCGGCGCGGCCGGGGTCACCGGCCTGAACCTCTACTCGATCCTGGTCGCCATCGTCGGCGCCGTGGTCGTGCTGTTCATCTACCACGCCCTGGTGGGCCGCCGCGCGCTTTAGCGGCAGGCAGGCCGGACGCCCGGCCGCAATCCAACGCTGAAGGGTCCCGCTCGCCCGAGCGGGACCCTTTGGCGACGACGGTCGCGCGGCCGTCTCAGTCGCCGACCATCCGATCTGTCTCGGTGCGCGCCACGATCAGCCGCTCGGCGTCGAGCTTGCGCCCCCGCTCGGCGATTTCCAGGTGCACGTGGTCGGTGATGCCCAGCGGGTATTTGTGCTGCAGGGTGTGGGCCTGTCCGATGGGATGGCCGACGGCGACGGCGTCGCCCACCGCCACCGCCGGGTCCACGTAGAACACCCGCGCGGTCAGGTGCAGCGCGGGGTTTTCGATCTCGACATAGCGCAGGCTCTGGTCGTCCGGGTAGGCGTAGCCGATCTTCGAGACATAGCCTGAGATCGGCGCGGCGATGGCCTGGCCGGGGGTGGCGACATAGTCGACGCCCTCGTGCCGCCGCTCGCCGCCGTCGCGGGAGGCGTGGAAACAGCCCTCCCCGTAGGCGTCGGCCTGGCGCGGCGCCTGGCCCGTCGGATTGGCGATGTCAGGTTGCCCGTCCCCGTCGAGGTCGGCGCCCTCCCAGACCAGGCGCGTCTTCACCGTCAGGGGGTGGGCCGGCGGCCCCGCATTGAGCGCGGCGGCGGAGGGAACCGGGCGCCAGCCCGCCAGTTTATCTACATGCACAGCCGCCTCGGCGATGCCGATGGAGGCCGCGGCCACGCCGAAGGCGATGGCCAGGACGACCGACCTTCGCGGTGTGAAAGACACGCCTTGGCGAAGCCGCTCAAGGTGCGTCTGCAGAACGGGAATGACGTGCATGGCCGGCCCAGTAGGGGACGATCTGGGCGAAAAAATGCGTCAGCTTGACCTTGCGCCGGACGCGCCCGAGACGCCGATGCGGCCTCACGCCGCGGTCACGGGGCCGCCAGCGTGCGTTCGACGCGGCGGTCGGGGATGAACCAGATCGCCGCCACCAGGACATAGAGACCCACCGAGGCGACCGGGCGGACGAAGGCCAGGCCAATGGCCGCGGCGTAGATCGTCAGCGACGCCTTGCCCTTGAAATCCCGGCCCATGGCGCGGGCCAGCGCCGAATCCGGGCCCTCGTGGCGGACCAGCAGAGTCATCAGGATCGTAAAGGCGACCGCGTTCATGATCAGCACCCCGCCGTAGAGCGCCACCGGGGCTGTCGACAGCTGGCTCTCGCCCATCCAGGCCGACGCGAAGGGCACGACGGAGAGCCAGAACAGCAGGTGCAGATTGGCCCAGAGGATCGGTCCGGTCACCGACCGGGCGAGCGCCAGCAGGTGATGGTGGTTGTTCCAGTAGATGCCGACGTAGACGAAGCTCAGGACGTAGCCCAGGAACACCGGAAGCAGCGGCGCGAGGTCGGCGAGCGCGGCGCCGCGCGGGACCTTCAGCTCCAGCACCATGATGGTGATGATGATCGCCACCACCCCGTCGCTGAACGCCGCCAGCCGTTCCTTGCCCATCGCCCGCTCCCGCCCCTCGAACCTCTCGCGAGCTTACGGCCCGATCCCGGGAAGGGCGACCCGGATGTGGGGCTGCCATGGAGACGGTCCTGAGGCTACGCCTGCAGGCTCAGCCGGTTTGCCGACCACCATCCCTCCGGCTAGGGGCTCAGCGCGGATAGTACGGGCGGTCGTAGCCCCAGGGCTCCTGCGGCGGCGGCGGCCGGTCGCCGTAATAATACTGCTGCTCGGCGGCGAGCGCCCGCTCGCGGTCCTGGTCGGCCCGCATGCGCCGGCGGGCCTGGTCAGCCATGGCGCGCTGCTGCACGGCCTGGGCCTGGAGTTCCTCGGCCTGGGCGGTGGCGCGTTGCGCCTCGGCGGCGACCCGCTGGCGCTCGGCTTCGGCGGCGGCGGTCTGGGCGCGGGCGGCGGCGAGTTGCTCGTCGGCGACCGCCTTGGCGCGGGCGTCGGCCTGGGCGCGGGCGCGCTGCGTCTCCAGCTCCGCCTGGCGGGCGCGGTGCTGGCCGGCGACCTGCGCGCCGCAGGTCTTCAGGTCGGCGATCCCCTGGCCGGCGCCGAGCAGCGAGGCGCTCACCGCCTCGTCGGCCAGCCAGGCCACCTGCAGGGTCTTGCCGCGGCGCAGGGCCGACAAGGTCTCGTCGGACAGGTTCATGATCGCCAGCCCCTGCTCGCCGGTGCGCTGCACCAGGTTGGCGTAAGGCCGGCCGTCCACCCGGATCGGCAGGAAGGCCTGGCTCGGCACGCCTTCCTTGGCGAACCGCAAGGCCACGTGCTCGCCATCGGATATCAAGGTGATCGGCGCCACTGCCCCGGAGCGGGCGACCAGCTCGAGATCGGTGTGGCAGGCGGCGTCCTCGGGCGTGATCGCCCAGGCCGACGCCTCAAGGCCTGCCGTCCCCCGATCCGCCGCGCCCCGATCCGCCGCCCCTAGACCCGAGGCGACGGCCACGCCTGCGAACAGCGGTCCCGCAACCGCCGCGCCGACCAGAGTGAGAAGAACCCCGCCAGCCCCCAGACCACGCATCATGACAGCCCCGCTTCTGAGCCGTCCCTCGCCGCCAAGCTACGCCGAGCGCAGGCGGACGGCCAGACCCCAGTTGCCGCAGCGCCAGCGGCAGCATTCCGCGGCCTGTCTAGGCGGCGCGCTCCAGGGCGTAGCGGCGGCAGTGATTGAGGTAGGCCGCCTCGTGGCTCTGGATCAGCTCGACGATCGCCGACCACAGCCAGAACGGGGCGTCGAGGGTCTTCGAGCGGTTGCGGGCCAGTTCCGCCAGCCACGCGGCCTTGGTGGCGGCGTCCATCTGCCGGGCGTGGGCCCGGCCGACCACCAGCGCCAGGTAGTGCGCCGCGCGCAAGGCTTCCGGGCGGCTCAGGCGCTCGATATCCAGCTTCAGGTCTTGCGGCGTCAGCTCGCGGATCACCACCGAGCGCCGCAACAGCTTGCCGGCCAGCATCCGCCGCCCGAGGAACGGCGACAGCGCCCGCGCGCCGGCCACCACGCGCTTGGCGTTGTCGGCCGGCATCTTGGCGTCGGGCGCGCGGGGGGCCGCGGCGGGGATCGCCTCCTTGATGTCGATCAGCAGGGTTTCCGGCTGGCCGTTCTCGCCCTCCACCCCGACCAGCACCGCGTAACGCAGGCGCCCCAGCGACGAGCAGCCCTTCATCCAGTAGGCGCCGTCGAGCACCTCGATCGGCGCGTCGTTGGGCCGCCCCTGCAGGCCGGTGACCAGCTTGCGCAGGCCCTCGTCGGCGGCCAGCGCCTCCAGCGCCGTGCGCTCCGTCTCCGCCAGCGGCCCGAAGCGCTTGCCCAGCGGGATGAAGGGCCTGGCGTCCTCGATGCGCTCGCGGGCCAGGTCCTTCCAGCGCCGCCTGAGCGCCTGCTTCAGGACGCGGCGCACTTCCGCGGGCGTGGTTTCCTCATCGGGCGCGAGGGTCTCGCCCTGCAGGCCGGCCTCGTAGCCTTCGACCATGTGCTCGACCATCAGGGCGGTGGTCACGCCGGGCAGGTTGGAGCCGCGCGCCGCGGTCGCCAGCGACAGGCCCAGCCGGATCAGGTCGTGGGCGGGGTTGCCGATCACCGTCTGGTCGAGGTCGCGGATCTGCACCGCCACCTGGCCGCGGACGCTGGAGACCGGCCCCAGGTTGCCGGAATGGCAGTCGCCGCAGATCCACACCGAGGGGCCCTGCGGAATCCGCCCGCCGCTGGCCTCCAGCCACTCGTAGAACTTCAGCGTCGAGCCGCGCACATAGGCGTGCGCCGAGCGGGTCATCTTCTGTCGCTGGGCGTCGCGCAGGATAGCGGCGCGCTCAGCGGCGTTGGGCAGGTGGAACTTGGCCATGTCTCAACCGGAAGCCGGCCGTGTGCGGAAGGTTCCTTGCGGCGCGCGCCGGCGCCTATTTCCGGGCGGCGGCGGTCCTGGCGCGGATCGCCTTGAACTCGGAGCCGGGGTTCCAGTCCGGCCAGCGGGTGGAGTTGGCGAGGTCGCGGCCGACCTCATAGAAGAGGTCGATGTCCTGGGCCGCGCCGCGCAGGTCCCAGTTGGGGCTCCAGTCGTCGCAGACCTGATGGTAGCAGCGGGTCGTGTAGTCGTTGACCCAGCGCTCCCCGGCCGCGCGGCCGCCAGCTGCCAGGTCGGGGCCGCCGGCCATGCCCATGATCAGCAGGGTCGGCACCCCGCGCTTGGCGACGCTGAAGTGGTCGGCGCGGTAGAAGAGCGCCTTTTCCGGGTGCGGATCGGGGGTGACCCTGCGGCCCTGGCGGGCGGCGGCCTTGGCGAGGTCGGCCTCCAGGCTGTCCTGGCCGGCGCCCACCAGCACCAGGTCGTGGCTGGCCCCGGCGGTCTGGACCACGTCCATGGTGAAGTCGGCCGCGGTGGTGGCCAGCGGAAAGCGCGGGTGGCTGGCGTAGTATTCGCTGCCCAGCAGGCCACGCTCCTCGGCGGTCCATATCCCGAAGACCACCGTGCGCTGCGGCCTCGGGCCCTTGGCGAAGGCGCGGGCGATCTCCAGCACGCCGGCCACGCCCATGCCGTCGTCGATGGCGCCGTGACGGACCGTGTCGCCCGAGGCGTCCGCCGGTCCGATGCCGAAGGCGTCCCAGTGAGCCCCGAACATCACGCTCTCGTTCGGCCGCGCCGCGCCGGGAATCTGGGCCAGCACATTGTGGCTGAGCAGGCGATGGGTGGCGACGCCCATATCGGCCGAGAAGCTGGCGCCCTTCAGCAGCACGGGACGGAAGGCCGCGGTGCGGGCCGAGCGCTTCAGGGCTTCGAAGTCGAGGCCGGAGGCCTTGAACAGGCCGATGGCGACGTCGCGCTGGATCCAACCCTGCAACAGGGGATGGACCTTGGCCGGGTCGGGCTGCACCACGTCGAAGCTCTCGCCGTTGGAGGCCACCACCGTCGACCAGGGATAGGCGGCCGGCGCGGTCTCGTGGACGATCAGGGCGCCCAGCGCGCCACGGCGCGCGGCCTCCTCGTACTTGTAGGTCCAGCGGCCGTAGTAGGTGGCCGCCTTGCCGCCGAACTTGCCGGCCACCGGCTCGCCTGGCGCGGCCTCGAAGTCCGGGTCGTTGATCAGGAAGACGGCGATCTTGCCCTTCAGGTCGACACCCTTGAAGTCGTCCCAGCCGCGCTCGGGCGCGGTGACGCCATAGCCCACGAAGACCAGCGGCGCCTTGGCGATGGCGACCCGCGCGACCGGCCGCTGCGTCCAGGCCATGATCTCCCGGGTCTCGCCCAGCGCCCGCGTCGTCCCGCCGGCGGTCAGGCTGAACTTGGCGTCCGGCGCCACCCGAAAGCGGATCAGCGGCACAGCCTGGGTCCAGCCGCCCTTGTCGCCGGCGGGCTTCAGCCCCATCGCTTTGAACTGGCCGACCAGGTAGGCGATCGTCCCGGCCTCGCCCGGGCCGCCAGGCGCGCGGCCGGCGAGCTTGGCGGCCGCCAGCACCTTGACGTCGGCGGAGAGACGGGCCGGCGAGATCGGGCCGGAGTCGCTGTCGGCGGCCGCGGCGGGAAGGGCGAGCGAGAGGGCCGCGGCTACGGCGAGTGAGGAGATGCGCATGGCGCGACCTTAGCCTTAAATTTCATGGCCGGAAGCTTCCTGAGACAGAGGGCTCGCGCGCCGCCGCCACAGTGTGTCATCCCGGTTTCGCGGGACGCGAAGACCGGGCCCCATAGACCCAGTCGTGGAGGTCTGGGCGCGGCGTCGGCGCCGACCTCGTGCCGCCCGCAATGATGTTTATGGGTCCCGGATAGCTGCTGCGCAGCTTCCGGGATGACAGCTAGGGTGAGGTGCGCGCCGCCGCCCCAACGAAAAGGGCCGGCGCCTCGCGGCGCCGGCCCTCGTTCGTTCTACGCGGCTCGATTGAGCCGGCGTCGGTCCTTAGGCGCTTTGCAGCTGGCCGGCGGACGTCTTGCCGTTACGCGGGTCTTTTTCCAGCTCGTAGCTGATCTTCTGACCTTCGTTCAGCGAAGACATATTCGCGCGCTCGACGGCCGAGATGTGCACGAACACGTCTTGTCCGCCGTCATCCGGCTGAATGAAACCAAAGCCTTTTTGGCCGTTGAACCACTTCACGACACCAGTCGCCATATCAGTATCCCCTTCCGGGTATCTAAGTATTCACGCGCCCACGATGGGCGGCGAGATCAAATTTTCGGAGAGGGTCGAGGGCGGGTCCGGCGCCCGACATGGAAATCGGGGGTGGAGTGCAGGCGAGCCAAAACGATATTCGATGCCGCCATCTTCACACGACAGGGCGCAAGACGCAAGGGAAATCCCCTGAGCTTTGCCGAAAAGGGAAGACAGCGCGCTGTTTTACCTATAGAAAACTCATTCCGAAATCTTTTGATAACAATCCCGGGGCCGCGGCCGTTGCGCCGCGCTTAGAAGGATCACCTGACATGGCCATTCGTGGCGCAGCCGATCGCGAAACCCTTACTGTGGCGCGGCACGAAGGCCGCTGGGCTGTCGAACACCTGGGCGTGTTCTCCGACCACACCGCCGAAAAGGAAGAGGCCAAGGCCGCGGCCAACAAGCGCGCCCGCGCCCTTCAGGACCAGGGCCGCGCCTGCCAGGTGCGGGTGAGCGGCGAGCACGGCTTTTTCGCGGACGCATGACCATGAGCACCCCCACCCAGAAGCCGCCCCGTCGTCGGGGCTCCGCCGCCGAGGAAGCCCGCCTGGCGATCGAACAGGCCGACGCCGACGGCGTCGCCCGTGACGCCATGACCCTGCGCATGACCCTGCGCGACGTCTCCGAACTGAAACGGGACCCGAAGGTCGCGATGGCCGACATCAGCTATGGCCCGGACGGCATGCGCTACCTGGGCGTCGCCGTCGACCAGGGCGGGGTGACCCAGTCGATCCTCGACCGCGGGGACACCTCCTATGTCCGCGGCGCAGCCGCCGAGCCGCCGCCGGCCAAGCCGAAGGCGACGCGCAAGAAGGCCGTCAAGAAGACCGCCGCCCCCGTCGAATAGGCGGGCAAGGACGCCCACATGGAAACGCCGGCCGCGCCCTGGGGGCCCGGCCGGCGTCGTCGTCTCTTGGGGAAGGCGCGGCCCCTAGGCTTTCATCGAGGCCTGGATGGCCTTGATCTTGTCGAGGTGCGTCTGGACCGTGGGCACGATCTTGGCCGCGCCACCCTTCAGGCCGGCGTCCGAGCCGTCGCTGGCGTAGCCTTGCAGCAGCGAGAGGGCTTCCTCGTGGGCGGCGACCTGCTGGTCGACGTAGGTCTTGTCGAAATCGGCGGCGCTGGCCGACTTCAGGTTGTCGATGAAGCCCTGGCGACGCTGATCGAGCTTGTCCGCCGGGGTCTGGCCGGCGGCCAGGATCAGCGGCTTCATCATCGCCATGCTCTTGGTGTGGTCGGTGACCATCATCTTGGCGAAGGCCTTGATGTCGGGGTTCTTGGACCGGGTCTCGGCGATCTTCGCGGCCTGGATCTCATACATGTCCGACTGGCTGGCGTTCGAGACGAAGGCCCCGGTGTCGTGCGAGCCGAGGGTCGCCGCGGAGGTCGCGCCGACCGCGGCGCCGGTGGCGTCCTGGGCCTTGTCGATGGCGGCGCCGGCCGTGTTGGTCGCGGTGGTGGCGGTATCGGTGGTCGTGGTGCTCGCCGGCTTGTTGCAAGCGGCCAGCGACAGCGCGGCGACCGCGGCGGCGCTGAGGAAAAGGGCGTGTTTCATGGCGTGGCGTCTCCCGATGGATGTTTGGGGGAGAAAAGCCGATGGCGAGGCTTGGTTCCGAACGCTGGCGAATCCGCTTGCCTGCCGCAGCGCGCGCGAGCCTGCTGCCCTTCATTTTCCAGGGAGAGGCGGCGATGCGGCGTTCGGCGACGATTGCGCGGTGGGCGGCGGCGATAGCCGGGCTGGCGATGCTGGCCGGCTGCGCCAAGGGCGACCTGCCCTATCGGGTATTGGAGTCGAAGTACGCGACGCCGGCCTCGCGGTTCGCCGACCTGCCCGGCGGGCTGCACGTCCACTACCGCGACCAGGGCGACCCTAACGCCGCCCATACCCTGGTGCTTGTGCACGGCTTCGCCGCCTCGCTGCAGGCCTGGGAGCCGTGGGTCGCGCGGCTGACCCCCGGCTACCGGGTGATCAGCCTGGACCTGCCGGGCCACGGCCTGACCCGCGCGCCCGCCGGCTACCGGCCGTCCACCGACGCCAATATCGCGGTGATCGACGAACTGACCCAGCGGCTGCGCGCGCCCAGGTTCGTGCTGGGCGGCAACTCCATGGGCGGCGGAATCGCCTGGAACTATGCGCTGAACCATCCCGAACGGCTGGAGGGCCTGATCCTGGTGGACGCCGGCGGCTGGCCGCATCCGCCGAAGCAGGGCGGCGGCGGCTCGATCCTGGTGTTCAAGCTGCTGGGCAATCCGGTCGGCCGGGCGATCCTGGAGCATATCGACCCCACGCCGCTGGCCGAGCGGGGCCTGAAGCAGGCCTATGTGGACCCGGCGCTGGTGACGCCGGCCCTGGTGCATCGCTATGTGGATTTCAGCCGCGCGCCCGGCCACCGGGCAATCCTGCTGTCGCAGAACAGCGGGCCGCACGCGCCGGTGACGCCCGCCACCTTCCAGGCGATCCACACCCCGACGCTGGTGATGGTGGGCGCTGCGGACAAGGTGATCCCCCCTGACGACAGTCGCAACCTGGCCGGCGCGATCCCCGGCGCGAAGCTGATCGTCTATCCCGGCGTCGGCCATGTGCCGATGGAGCAGGTCCCCGATCGGTCCGCGGCCGACGTGAAGGCGTTCGTGGACGGCCTGCCGCCGGGCTGACCCTTGACGGAGCGGTCGCCGCAGGGCTCATCGGGCAGATGAACGAGCCCCCCGACGAACGCGAAGAAGCCAGGCGCAAGTTGATGGGTCGCGCCGTGGTGGTCGGCTTCCTGCTGCTGGTCGCCGTCTACGCCGTCTTCACGTTCCTGGGGCGGCGATAGCGCCCTACTTGGCTTCGGCCGCCGCCTTCATGGTCGCCACCAGGGCGGTGAACTGCTTGGCGCGGCGCGCCTGGTCCGCGGCCTTGGCCTCCGGCGTCGGCAGGTTCCCGGCGTCGTAGACCAGCGTGTAGAGGAGCTTCGAGTGGCCCTTGTCGATGGGGCGGATCTCCACCGTGCCGTGGTAGTCGATCGGTGATTTCGGCTGGCTGTAGGTGTAGGACCACGCCGTGTCGGCCACCAGCAGCTCGTCGATGCGGTCGGCGATGCGGCGCACCGCGCCCACCTCTCCGTCCTTGCCCGAGGTGATCACGCAGGTGGTCTTGAACCAGCCGCCGATCTGGCAGAAGCCGTTGATCTTCTTCCAGGCCACGTCGGCCGGCGCGTTGATCGTGGCCTCCAGCGGAACGGTGACGAAATCGGCGGCGGCGTGCGCCGCGCCGGCGGCCAGGGTCAGGCTCGAAACGGTCAGGGCCGCGAGCGCGGCGCCGGCGATCTTCAGGTGCATGGTCGTAGGTCCCCCATCTGGTTTTCGCGAAGTGTGCGCTTGCGACGTGGCGGAAGCCAAGCGCCTCCGCCTGGAGCCGTCGTCAAATCGCCGGCAGGCGCAGGATCGCCCGGACGCCGGCGTGGGCCTGGTCGTAGCGCACCTCGGAATTGAGGCTGGTGGCCATGGCCTTGATCAGCCGCCCGCCGAGCCCGGTGCCCCGGACCACGCCGTCGCCCGCCATGCCGCCCCCATCGTCCTCCACCGTCAGGGTGAGGCCGGCGCCCTCGTTCGCCAGGCGGATGCGGACCTCGCCCGGCTCGCCGCGGCGGTAGGCGTATTTGCACGCGTTGGTGATCAGCTCGTTGACGATCACGCCCACCGAGACGGCCTTGTCCGTCGTCAGGCGCACCTCGTCGGCCACCAGGCTGAGGTGACGGGGCGAGGCCGCCGTGGAGAGCGTATCCTGCAGCTCGCGCACCAGGGCGGCGAGATAGTCCTGCATGTCCACCGACTCCACGTCCTGCGAGGAATACAGCCGCTGGTGGACCTGGATGATCGCCTCGATGCGGCGGCGCGTGTCCTTCAGCGCCGCCCGGGCTTCGCCTTCGACGGCGGAGGCCTGCATCTGCACGAACGCCGAGACCAGTTGCAGGCTGTTGGCCACCCGGTGATTGACCTCGCGCAGCAAAGCCTCGAGCCTCAGGTTGCTGGTGACCAGGTCGGCCTCGGCCTTGGCGTGGCGGCGGCGCAGCTCGACCTGCGCCAGGGCCTGGTCGAAGGCGCTCTCCAAGAGGTCGAAGAACTCGTCGCCGACGGTCTTGACCACGTAGTCCGAGGCGCCCGCCTTCAGCGCGGAGACCGCGACCCGGCTCTCGTCGGATCCGGTGACGTAGACGATCGGCGGCGGGTCTGGCCGGCGGCGCATCTGCAGCAGGGTCTCGAAGCCGCCCTGGCCCGGCATGTAGTGGTCGAGCGCCACCAGGTCGAAGCCGCCAGCGTCCAGCGCCGCCAGGCCCTCCTCGCCGCTGGCGGCCAGCGCCACGGCGTAGCCCCGGCGTTCCAGGGCGCGGCGCACAAGGTTGCGAAGCCCTTCGTCGTCATCGACGTAGAGGACCCGGCGCTGGGTCTCGCTCACCCGTTCCCCTCGACCTCGGGCACCTGGATCACCGAGAGGAACAGCCCGAGCTGGCGGATGGCGTCGGCGAAGCTCTCATAGTTGACCGGCTTGGTGATGTAGACGTTGCAGCCCAGGTCGTAGCAGCGCTGGATCTCGGTCTTGTCGTCGGTGGTGGTCAGCACCACCACGGGGGTGCGCTTCAGCCGCTCGCTCGACTTCACCCGGGCCAGGATGTCGGTGCCGCTCATGTCGGGCAGGTTGAGGTCGAGCAGCACCAGCGCCGGGCCGTTCAGGGCGGGGCCCTTGTCGTCGTTCTCCAGGTAGTGCAACGCCGAGGCGCCATCCAGGAAATGGCGGATCTCGTTGGAGATTCCCGCGCGCCGGATGTTGCGCTCGATCAGCCGCGCGTGGCCCTCGTCGTCCTCGACCATGACGATCGTGACGTGTCGCTGTTCACTCATGACGCGGGCCCTCGGCGGTCAGTCTGGCGGGCAGAGAAACCCGGAATGTCGCGCCTTGGTCAAGCGCGGACTCGCAGGTCACCGTGCCGCCCAGGCGGTAGGCCAGCGCGCGGACGTGGGCCAGCCCGATCCCCTCGCCCGGCTGGTCCTGGGTCCCGGCGCGGCGGAACAGGTCGAAGATGCGGTCGTGGTCCTTCGGATCGACGCCGCGCCCGTTGTCCTGCACCTCGTAGACCATGCGCGGACCCTGGCGCGCGCCGCTTACCAGAATCCGCCCCGGCCGGCCGGGCTTCAGGTACTTCAAGGCGTTTTCCACGAGGTTGGAGAAGATCTGCTCCAGCGCCAGGCGGTCGCTGATCACGCCCGGCAGGAGCGGCGAAATCTCGATCTCGGCGCCCAGTTCGCTGCTCCGGTGCTTCAGGTTGTCGGCGATGCCCCGGGTGAGCCGGCCCATGTCCACGGGCTCGGGCGCCAGCACCCGGCGGCCCTGGCGGGACAGTTGCAGGATGGCGTTGATCAGCCGGTCCATCTTCTGGGTCGAGGTGCGGATGAAGCCGATGGATTCCGGCAGGTCGCTGCGCACCGCGGCGCGCGCGTCCTCGGTGACGATGCCGGGCGCCTCGGCCTCGGCGCGCTCCAGCAACAGGGTCAGGGGCTTGGCGGCGGCCTCCAGCTCGGCGGTGAAGCCCATGACGTTGACCAGCGGCGAGCGCAGGTCGTGGCTGACGATGTAGGCGAAGCGCTGGATCTCGTCGTTGGCCCGCTGCAGGTCGGCGGTGCGGGTGGCGACCTGATCCTCGAGGCCGGTGTTGAGGTCGCTCAGCTGGCGCCGCGAGGCCGTGAGATCGCGGGTATAGCGAAGGATCACCACGATCGAGCTGATCGCCAGGAGCGCCAGCAGGATCGCGGCGACCACGGCGATGCCGATGAGGTTGCGCACCGTACCCAGCCGGGCGCGGTTGCGCTCGCCCAGCTTCACCCGCTCCTCGTCGAGCATCTCGGCGGTGATGTCGCGGATCTTCCGCGTCGCTGTGACGCCGACGTCCTTGGCGAAGCCGGAGGTGTCGGAGTTGCCGGCCCGGGCGAAGGCCATCGAGACCTCGACGGCCTGCAGCTGCTGGGCGACCAGCGGCCGCAGCTCGGTGACGTTGGCCTGCTGGATGGGGTTGTCCGTCGTGCTGTTCGCGATCCGGTCCAGGGCTGCGCCCAACTGGCTGGCCCTCGTCTTGACCGCGCTGTCGAACTGGGGGTCGTGCGACAACAGGTAGCCGCGGCGGGCCGTTTCCATCCGTTCGTCGGCGACGCGGAAGTCGTCGATCGACGTCTGCACCTGGTAGGTGTGGGTCACCCAGTCGGTGAATTTCAGGTTCTCCCGCACCACGAAGAGGCCGTAGCCGCCGACGATGACCAGGATCAGGAATCCGAGCGCGACGGCGCCAACAACCCCTGAATTTAGGAACCGCTGATCGCGGGCCGTCGCGGCGCCGGGAGTCACGAGGCTCAGCCCGCCAAGGTCTCGAGTTCCGCGGCGTCGATATCCTCGTTGGAGTAGACGGTCTGGACGTCGTCCTCGTCGTCCAGCGCTTCGAGCAGCTTCATGAGGGTGACCGCGGCGTCGCCGGTGATCGGCGTCCGCGCCTTGGGCCGCCAGGCGACGGTGGTGGATTTCGCCTCACCGAGGCTGGCCTCCAGGGCCTGGGCGACCTCGGACAGCTGTTCGAAGGCGGTGTAGATGGTGTGGCCTTCCTCGTCGGATTCCACGTCCTCGGCGCCGGCCTCGATGGCCGCCTCCATGACCTTGTCTTCCGACCCGGCGGCGGGGCCGTAGACGATCTGGCCCACCCGGTCCCACATGAACGCCACCGAGCCGGTCTCGCCCAGGTTCCCGCCGTTCTTGGAAAAGGTGGAGCGCACGTTGGAGGCGGCGCGGTTGCGGTTGTCGGTCAGCACCTCGACGATCACCCCCACGCCGCCGGGGCCGAAGCCCTCGTAGCGGATTTCCTCATAGGCCTCGGCGTCGCCGCCGGAGGCCTTCTTGATGGCGCGGTCGATCACGTCCTTGGGCAGGGACTCGCCCTTGGCGTTGTTCACCGCCAGCCGCAGGCGGGCGTTCATGTTGGGGTCGGGCAGGCCGGCCTTGGCCGCCACGGTGATCTCGCGGGAGAGCTTGGAGAACAGCTTGGAACGCGCGGAATCCGCGCGGCCCTT
Organism: Caulobacterales bacterium; assembly: GCA_044445675.1. Taxonomy (GTDB): domain Bacteria; phylum Pseudomonadota; class Alphaproteobacteria; order Caulobacterales; family Caulobacteraceae; genus Phenylobacterium. The sequence continues at coordinate 24,142 of JBIOED010000015.1, forward strand.
GCGGTGCATGATGTTCTTGAACTTGGAATGTCCGGCCATGGTCGGTCTGCGCGGGTCCTGAAGAGAGAGCGAGGCTTCTAGTGTCCCGATTCCGCAGTTCGCCCGCGCGTGCGGCTGCCGTGGGCGACCTGGGGAATCGATAAGGAGACTAGCAAATGTAGGTTTCTGGCGTGCGTCCTGGATCTGCGGTTCGCTCGGCGCTTGGCTCGTGAGTGCGGCGACCCTCAGATCCCGCACACTAGCCTTCGCAGGCGGCGTCCGGAACCCCCACGATGCGCGCGGGTTAGCCAGTCCGGGATCGTAGAGCGGGACGCATGGTCATGAGCCAGCAGGTGATCGAGGACGCCGACCAACTTGGCCGGCCCGCCCCCAACGGCGAACTTGTGCACTGGATGGACCGCAAGCCCCTGAGCATTGGCCCGGCCGGCATGTCCGTCACCGCCGGCGCGGCCTTCACCGCCGGCGTCCTCGCCACGGTCGCGGTCCTGGCCCTGTTGCACTGGCTGGGTCCGGAGCGGGCGATCGAGGTCCGGCGGCGGGTTCGGACCTAGCCTCGCCTTCAATCCCGCCCGGGATCTAGCGAGATCGACGCGATCTTCACTCGTCTTCCTCCTCGGGGAGGTCGTCGGATGGGCCGGCTTCATAGAGCAGCAGCTCGCCCGGCTGGCAGTCCAGTTCGCGGCACAGGGCCGCCAGGGTGGAGAACCGCACGGCGCGCGCCTTGCCGGTCTTCAGGATCGAGAGGTTGGCGATGGTCACCCCGACCCGGTCGGCGAGTTCGGTGAGCGACATGCGGCGATCGAGCAGCACGCGGTCGAGATGGACGCGGATCGGCATGCGGCGGCGCCCCTCAGATGGTCAGCTCGGCTTCGCGCCGAAGGCGGGCGCCTTCCCGGAACACCTCGGCCAGGACGAAGACCACCAGGACGGAAAACCAGGAGGTGAGGTTGAAGTTGGGCTGGGCGCGCTTCACGAACGGCATCAGCGGGCTCAGGCCCCAGACGAAGTAGCGGCCGATCTCCAGCGCCGCCAGCATCAGGCCGATCAGGCGCAGGCGCCCGACATTGGTGGGATGGAAGGGGTCGCCGGCGGTCAGGGTCATGAAGATCCGGCGCAGCGAATGGACGATGACCAGCACGCCGCCGATCGACAGGCCGAAGACCAGCAGCATACCGGCGAACAGCGGCCCGCGGCTCGCGACCGTTGCGGCGTTCTTCGACAGGACGTTGGGGAACAGGTCGGGGTTGAAGCTGAACAGCAACGCCGCCAGCAACGCCAGGGCCACGGCGCCCAGGCCGATCCACAGGGCGGCAAAGACCACATCGAGGATGATCTTCAGGAAACTGGAGACCGATCCCGGTCCGAGTGCGCGCATCCTGGGCCTCCCCGCGTTGGTTCTTGGGGCCACGACCCGCCCGGCTGCGCCCGCGGGGGCGACAGGAGGGGCGGGTCGGACGAACCCCAAGGCGAGGAGCCTAGTGGATCGCGGCGGCGGCGGCGACTGCCAGCATCGGCATGAGCGCGAGCGCCATGAAAATGCTCAGGCTGGCGCGGTCGAACGCCTTCATCACGGAGGAGAACATGGCCGTATTCCTTTGGTCTTTGCTGCGGTGCAGCGATTGCTTGGGGCGGTGACCCGCTCCGATGCCGATAGTCAATATTCCCGCATCGATTAGCGATCAAATGAATACGAGGTAACGATATTAAATTTTTGCAATGCAACATGACGGGGCGGAGCTATGGTCGCCGACCGACAAAGGGAGCGTGAATCGATGGCGCTGAAGCTGCAGCCAGGAACCCGGCTGGTGGTGGCCACCCACAACTCCGGCAAGGCGCGGGAACTCGCGGAAATCCTGGAGAATCGCTTCGAGCTGGTGACCGCTGGCGCGCTCGGCCTGGCCGAGCCGGACGAGACCGAGACCACCTTCGTCGGCAACGCCCTGCTGAAGGCGCGCGCCGCCGCCGAGGCCGCAGGGCTGGTGGCGCTGGCCGACGATTCCGGCCTGTCGGTGACGGCCCTGGACGGCTCGCCGGGCATCTATTCGGCGCGCTGGGCCGGACCCGGGCGCGACTTCGCGGTGGCCATGAGCAAGGTCGAGGCGCGGCTGGAGGAAGCCCGCGCCAGCGACTTTTCCGCCTGGTTCACCTGCGCGCTGGCCGTCGCCTGGCCGGGCGGCCCGGCGGTGGTGGTCGAAGGCCGCGTGGACGGGACGCTGAGCTTCCCGCCGCGGGGCGAGCGGGGCTTCGGCTACGACCCGATCTTCACGCCGCAGGGCTTCAGCCAGACCTTCGGCGAGATGGACCCCGCGGCCAAGGACCGCATGAGCCACCGCGCGCAGGCCTTCGCCAAGCTGAAGGCCGCGCTCTTGTGACGAGCCGACCCCAACTGGGCGTCTACATCCACTGGCCCTATTGCGCGCGCATCTGTCCCTATTGCGACTTCAATGTCTTCAGGGACCGCGGCGGACAGGAGCCGGCGGCGCTGGCGCGCGCCATCGTCGCCGACCTGACGGCGCAGGCCGCCCTGACCGGCCCACGCGACCTGGCCTCGATCTTCCTGGGCGGCGGCACCCCGTCGCTGATGGACCCGGCCTGGGCCGGCGAGATGATCGCCGCGGCCCGACGCCTGTGGACCGCCGCGCCGGACCTGGAGGTGACCCTGGAGGCCAACCCCACCGACGCCGAGGCCGCCCGGTTCGCCGCCTTCGCCGCGGCCGGCGTGAACCGTCTGTCCCTGGGCCTGCAGGCGCTGGACGACGCGGCGCTGGGCTTCCTGGGGCGCAACCATGACGCGGCCACGGCGATCCGCGCCGCCCGGGCGGCCGGCCGCGCCTTCCCGCGCGTCTCCATCGACATGATCTACGCCCGTCCCGGCCAGACGCCCGCGGCCTGGAGCGCGGAGCTTAACCGGGCGCTGGACCTCGGCGCCGAGCACGTCTCGCCCTACCAGCTGACCATCGAGGCCGGCACCGCCTTCGACCGCGCCGTGCGCCGGGGGCAGTTCACCCCTCCCGACGAAGGCGTCGGCGCAGAGTTGTTTGACACCACCCAGGAGGTCCTGGCGGCCGCCGGCTTCGACGCCTACGAGGTCTCCAACCACGCCCGCGGCGAGGCCGCCCGCTCGCGGCACAACCTGATCTACTGGCGAGGCCACGACTATGTCGGCGCCGGCCCGGGGGCGCACGGCCGCCTCACCCTGGGCGGCGTCCGTCAGGCGACCTATGCCGCCGCCAGGCCCGCCGACTACATCGCCCGCGTCGCCGAAACCGGCATCGGACTGGCGACCCGCGAGGCGCTGAGTCCCCGCGAGGCCGCGCAGGAGAGGCTGCTGAGCGGCCTCAGGATCACCGAGGGCCTGCCGCGCTGCGAAGTGGCGGCGCTGGGCATCACGCCCGACCGGATCGCCGACCTCATCGGCCTGGGCCTGCTCGCCGACGACCCCGACCGCCTGCGCGCCACGCCCGCGGGCCGGCTGGTGCTGGATCGGCTGACGACCGACCTCGCCACGTCCGTCCCCTGATCGGCGCGGCCCCGGAGCGAAGGGTCGCATATGCGGCCTGCCTCCTCCCCATTGCGGGAAGGAATCTACGCCGCGAGCCTGGCCTGCGGGGCCACCGTCACCGCCCGTTCCGGGACCGGCGGGCGGACCCGGACCTTCTCGCCTTTCAGCCAGATCTTCAGGGCCTCGGCATGGATCGCCGCGACGACGCCGAGCGTCATCCAGGGATGGGTCAGCCAGGCCCGCACCAGTTCGCGGTCGGTCAGCGGCCGGCGTTCGCCGCAGAAGCTCGCCGCCAGCACCAGGCCATCGGCGTCGGAGGTGTCCACCGCCACCAGCACGCGCGCGTCCGGGCGCAGGATGCGAAAGGCGTAGGTCAGGTCCATGTCCATGAACGGCGAGACGTAGAACTGCTTGGCGCAACCCTGCCGGATCAGGGCGGCGTCGGGCGCCGGGATCAGATAGCTGTGCCGCTCGCCGAAGGTGTTGTTCACCTCGTAGAGGATCGCCGACAGCGCCCCGTCCGGCGCGTGGCAGAAGTAGACGGTCAGCGGATTGAACGCGCGGCCGAGGATCTGCGGCATGGCCAGCATGCGGACCGGTCCGCCGTGCGCGATTCCGGCGTCGGCCAGGGTCGCCTCGACCTGCGCCTTCAGGGGCCGGCCCGAGCCGTCGCCGAACCGCGCGGGATCGAAGCCGAACAGGTTGAAGCGGCCGACGCCCAGGGTCTTCAACTTGAGATGCGGCAGCTCGTCCAGGTCGATGAGCAGCATGAAGATTCTGTAGGCGAGCCGGTGCTGGCGCGGCTTCAGCCGCGCGTGGCTGACGCGCCCCGCATAGAGCCCCGAAGCCGCCGTCACGCCGCGGCCTCCACGCGCCTCTCCGCCTGGCCCAGATGGATTCGTCCGGACTCGGCTTCGACCGTCCAGGGCCGGCGCACCCCGCCCAGTTGCTCGGCCACCGCCAGCCCCGCCTGCAGGGCGTCCTCGTGAAAGCCGTGGCCGAAGTAGGAGCCACAGAACCAGGTGTTGCGCTGGCCCTGCAGGCTCCAGATCTCGCGCTGGGCGGCGATCGCCCCGGCGTCGAACAGCGGGTGCTCGTAGACCTCGGTCTTGATCACCGCCTCGGGCGCGATGGGCCGCGTGGGCTTCAGCGTCACGAACAGGTCGACGGCGCCTTTGAGGCTCTGCAGCCGGTTCATCCAGTAGGTCACGCAACCCTCCTCCGGCGCGTCCCGGCGGCCGATGTGGTTCCAGCTGGTCCAGGCGCGCTTGCGCTTGGGCATCAGGCTGGCGTCGGTGTGCAGCACGGTCAGGTTGCGGCTGTAGCGGAAGGCGCCCAGCAGGCGCCGTTCCTCCGCCGTTGGATCGTCAAGCAGGGCCAGCGCCGTGTCGCCGTGCGCGGCGATCACCACCTCGTCGAACCGCTCCACCTGGCCGCTGACGTCGCGCACCTCGACCCCGCCCGATATGCGCCGCACGCCGGTCACCCGCGCGCCGGGGCGGACTTCGCCCGTGAACGCCTCGGCCAGCTTGCGGACATAGGAGCGGCTGCCGCCCTCGACCGTGCGCCACAGGCCGCGGCCGAAGACGCTCATCATCCCGTGGTTCTGGAAGAAGCGGATCAGGGCTGCGGCCGGGTATTCGCGGATCGCCGCCAGCGGCGTCGACCAGATGGCCGCGGCCTGCGGCAGCAGGTGGTCGTCGCGGAACGCCTGGCAATAGCCCTTCTGCGCCAGATATTCGTCGAGCGAGGTGAGCGGCGCCTCCAGGCCCGCCAGGTCCTTCGGCCCATGCCGGTAGAACCGCGTCACGTCGCGCAGCATGCGCCAGAACCGGGCCGAGAACAGGTTCGAGGTCTGGGCGAACATGCCGCTCATCCCGAAACTGGAATATTCGAACGCGCCGTCGTCCAGGCTGACGCTGAGCGCCATGTCGGCCGGGATGGAGGCGACGCCCAGGTGGCCGAGCAGGGCCGTGAAGTTCGGATAGTTGGGCTCGTTGAAGACGATGAAGCCGGTATCGACCGGCGTCCGGCCGCCCGCGGGGTTCGGGGCCTCGGTGGTGTTGGCATGGCCGCCCAGCCGGCTGTCGGCTTCGAACAGCACCACGTCGTGACGGGTCGAGAGCAGCCAGGCCGCCGACAGGCCGGCGACGCCGCCGCCCACCACCGCCACCCGCAGACGGCGCTCATCCGAATTGAACACGCGCAACCTCTTTGTCTTGTCAGATATTCGTACTGCGCCGGAGCGGCGCGACCTGCCTGAGCTACGATGGGCTTCCCCCCGCGGACGCATCCGAGCCAGGGTAGGGCTTCGTATCCCTCAGGTGGAAAGCGGATCCGGCATGGTTTTGATCCTGGGAATCGCGGTGCTCGTCTTCATGACGGCCGTGATGCTCTGCGCCTGGACCTACGGGCTGCTCAAGCACAACGGCGGCTGGACGGACGTCTTCTGGACCTTCGGGACCGGCGTGGCCCTGGCCGGAGCGGCGCTCTTCCCGCTCGCGCCCGGCGCCGCGCCGCAGCCGCGCCAATGGCTGGTCGCCGGCCTGGTGGCGCTCTGGGCGCTGCGGTTGGGGACCTATGTCGCGGCCCGCGTGGCCGGCCACCCCGAGGATGCCCGCTATGCCGCCTTCCGCAAGGACTGGGGCAAGGCCTATGGCCGCAACATGCTGTTCGTCTCCCTGCCGCAGGCGCCCGCCTCGGCCCTGCTGGCGCTGTCGGTGATCGTCGCGGCGCGGACGCCCGGGCAGGATCCCGCCCTGCGCGACGTCCTGGGCGTCGCCATCCTGATCCTCGCCATCGGCGGCGAGGCCCTGGCCGACGCCCAGATGAAGCGTTTCAAGGCCGATCCCGCCAACAGGGGCAGGGTCGCCGACGCCGGTCTCTGGGGTTGGTCGCGGCATCCCAACTACTTCTTCGAGTGGCTCGGCTGGCTGGCCTATCCGGTGATCGGCCTCGACCCTGGCCGCCCGGTCACCTGGCTCACCTTCACGGCGGCCGTGGTGATGTTCATTCTCTTGACCCGTATTTCCGGCATCCCGCCGCTCGAGGAGGCGCAACTGCGCTCCAAGGGCGAGGCCTATCGCCGCTACCAGGGCCGCGTCAGCGCCTTCTTCCCGCTTCCCCCCAAACCCGCCTGAGGACCCGATGAGCCTTGTCTCCACCACCCTGCAGGCCTTCGAGGGCGCGCCGTTGCCCGACCCGGTGCGCAAGGCCGCGATCCAGCTGCTGGTCTCCGGCGCGCGCCGCCAGGCCGCGGCGGCCGGGCCGGACGCCGACGCCGCCTTCGCGCGCCAGATGTCCGAGCGGCCGATCGCCGAACACACCGATGAAGCCAACGCCCAGCACTACGAAGTGCCCGCCGCCTTCTTCCAGGCCTGCCTGGGACCGCGCCTGAAATACTCCTCCTGCCTCTATGCGCCGGGCGAGACCCTGGCGCAGGCCGAGGATCGGGCGCTGGCTGAAACCGTCGCGCACGCGGACCTGCGCGACGGCCAGCGGATCCTCGAGCTGGGCTGCGGCTGGGGCTCGCTGTCGCTCTGGATGGCGCGCACCCTGCCGAACTCGCAAATCAGATCGGTGTCCAATTCCGCGAGCCAGGGGGCGTTCATCCGCGCCCGCGCCGCCGCGGAGGGCCTGACCAACCTCACCGTGATCACCGCCGACATGAACGACTTCACCCCTTCCGAAGCCGGCCAGTTCGATCGCGTGGTCTCGGTGGAGATGTTCGAGCACATGGCCAACTGGCGCGCCCTGCTGACCCGGGTGCGCGGCTGGCTGAAGCCGGACGGCCGGCTGTTCATCCACATCTTCACCCACCGCACCGGCCCCTACCGGTTCGACGTGGAGGACGAAGCCGACTGGATCGCCCAGCATTTCTTCGCCGGCGGGGTGATGCCCAGCCACAAGCTGATGCGCCAGTTCCCCGACCTCTTCGCCGTCGAGGAAGACTGGCGATGGAGCGGGACGCATTATGAGAAGACCGCCCTCGATTGGCTGGCGAACTACGACCGCAACACAGCGGTGATCCGCCCGGTGCTGCGCTCGGTCTACGGCGACCAGGCGCTGCTCTGGCACCGCCGTTGGCGGCTGTTCTTCCTGGCCACGGCCGGGCTGTTCGGCCACCGCGGCGGCGGCGAATGGGGTGTCAGCCACTATCGGCTCAAGCCGGCGTAGAGGGCGCGGGCGATGCTGAAATACCTGATCACCTACCTGGCCACCGGCGTCAGCTTCGCGGTGCTCGACGCCATCTACCTCACCGTCGCCGGCCAGAAGGTCTATCGTCCGACCCTCGACTATGCGCTGGCCGACAAGCCGGCCCTGCCGGCCGCCATCGTCTTCTACCTGGTCTACGTCCTGGGGGTCGTCCTGCTGGCTATCCTGCCGAACCGGGACGCGGGCTTGGGCCGGACGGCGCTGACCGGCGCGATCCTAGGGGCCATGTGCTACGCCACCTACGACCTCACCAACCAGGCGACGCTGAAGGTCTGGGCGACCCACATCACCCTGATCGACATCTGCTGGGGGACCTTCCTCACCGCGACCGGCGCGGCGGCCGGCTACCTCGCCTGGCGCTGGGCGGCCCGGACGTTCGGCTGAGGCCGCGCGGAGGCGTGCGCGCTCCCGATTGTCGCCCGCTTTGTCTCGTGTGATGGTGCCGGCGAGGTCCCCGGGTCGCCAAGGGACGCGGATTATTTCGTCCCGTCCTCCGGAGCCCTCCAAAGGCATTTGTCGCGCCGCTCACAGTGAGGCGCCGGGAGGATTTCGATGGAAGACGTGAAGGATCGGGTGAGCAAGGACGAGGCGAGCAAGGACGGGGCGAGCCTCGACGACCGGCTGGGCGCTGCCGCCATGACCGGCATGACCATGGCCGTGTGGGCCGAGGTGAAGCCCGACGCGACGTTCATCCACGACCCCAACGGGACCACCCACAGCTGGGGTAAGGTCAATGCCCAGGCCAACCGCCTCGTGCGCCTGCTGCGCCAGCATGGCCTGACGGCTGGCGACGCCGTGGCGCTGGTCTGCTCCAACCGGGCCGAGTTCGTCGAGGTGCTGGCCGCCTGCCAGCGCGGCGGCTGGCGGATCACCCCGGTCAACTGGCACCTGACCGCCGACGAGATCGCCTACGTCGTGAACGACTGCGAGGCCAAGGCGGTGTTCTGCGAGCAACGGATCACCGCCTCGGCCGCCGCCGCGGCCCAGTGCCCGAACCTGCTGGTGAAGGTCGCCGTCGGCGGGCCGATCGCGGGCTTCGCCGACTATGACGGCGCCCTGGCGCCTCTCGACGGGTCGGACATCGACGACCCGGTGCTTGGCAACGCCATGATGTACACCTCCGGCACCACCGGGCGGCCAAAGGGCGTCTATCGCGCCCAACCGGTGATCCCCATGCAGGGGCTCTACGCGATGCGCGGCTACGACCACGCGACCTCGGTGCAGCTTTGCGCCGGCCCCGCCTATCACGCCGCTCCCCTGGCGTTCGACGTGCGCGGGGCCATGGGCGCAGGCTGCGAGCTGGTGTTCATGGACAAGTGGGATTCCGAGCACGCCCTGCGGCTGATCGCCGAAAAGCGGGTCAGCCACATGCACCTGGTGCCGATCATGTTCCAGCGCCTGCTGGCGGTCCCCGACGAGGTGAAGGCCAGGTACGACCTCACCAGCGTGGTCTACATCGTCCACGGCGCCGCGCCCTGCCCGCCGGAGGTCAAGCTGGCGATGATCGAATGGTTCGGCCCGGTGCTGAACGAATACTACGCCGGCTCCGAAGGCGGCGCGGGCTTCGTGGTCTCGTCGGAGGAATGGCTGAGCAAGCCCGGCACGGTGGGCAAGCGGCCGGCGCTGCTGGGCTCGAAGATCCTCGACGAGGCGGGTGACGAGTGCCCGCCCAACGTGCCCGGCGCCATCTACCATCAGCTGCCGCCCGGCGGCGGCTTCACCTACTACAAGGACGAGGCCAAGACCCAGGCCAACCGGGTCGGCGACTATTTCACGATGGGCGACGTCGGCTACTTCGACGAGGACGGCTACCTGTTCCTCACCGGCCGCAACGCCGAGACGATCATCTCCGGCGGGGTGAACATCTATCCGCAGGAAGTCGACAACGAGCTGATCAAGCACGAGGCCGTCGCCGATTCGTCCACCGTGGGCGTGCCGCACGACGAGTGGGGCGAGCAGGTCAAGGCGGTGATCCTGCTGAAGGCGGGCTACCGCCCCTCCGACGAGCTGGCGCAGGAGATCCTGGCCTTCGCCCGCGCCAACCTGCCGGCCTTCAAGGTGCCCCGCAGCATCGACTTCGTCGACGACCTCCCCCGCTCCGAAGCCGGCAAGATCCAGCGCAACAAGGTCCGCGCGCCCTACTGGGAAGGTAGAGCGCGGCAGATCTAACGGTAGGTCGCGAAGCTCCCGAGGCCCTGGGCGACCGCCTGCCACTGCGGCGTGTCGGCAAGCGGCGCGCGGAGGAAGATCACCGCCATCACCGCCAGCCCGCCGACCACATAGACCGTGTGCGGCCGGCCGCGCTTGCGCCAGTCGTAGATGACCGCCGCCAGGATCAGCACGCCCACGATCAGGCCCGCGCCCAGGGTGGTCGTCACCGGCGCCGGCGGGCCGCTGCCGGGGCGCGAGCCGGGCCCACCGCCGCCGCCCACCGTCAGGAAAAAGAACCGGCCGAGCGGCGCCTGCAGGATCTGCAGGGTCGCCAACATCATCAGCCGCTTGTGGACCTCCGGCGCCTTCACGGTGACCACCGCCCAGCCGACCAGCACGGCGAACTCCACCGCGGAGCTGAGCGGCACGATGGCGAAAGCCCGCGCCTGGTGCGCGAAGCCGGTGGCGACATCCTTCTGCATGCTGGCGATGCCGACCGCGAAGCCCACGAACACCATGGCGGTGGCCAGCGAGACGCCGGCCACGCCCCAGGCCCGGTGATGCTGCATCCGCCCGCTGGCCGCCAGCCAGGTCTGGCTCAGGAAGAACAGCGTCCAGGCCGAGAACAGGAGGCCGTGAAGATGCAGCAGCGGCGAGCCTGTGAAGGTCCCGGCCGGAAGTTGCAGCCAATAGGTTTCCGCGAACCCGCTGAAGGCGATCAGCACGAACAGCGCCGCCATCCAGAGGTAGAAGGTCCCCATCGCCCGCCGCGCGGGATTTATCGCCGTCGCCACCATGTCGTTGCCTCCCCTGGCCTCTCGGCGGAAGCATGCCCTCTTTCCGCGAACGCCGCTATCCCGCAACACAGCGACACCAAGCGTGTTTTGGCGTCGCCGCCCGGCGCATGGCATAGGCGCCGCGCGCATTCCGAGAGGCCCGCCATGATTCCGTTCATCGACCTGCAGGCGCAGCGCCGGCGCCTGGGCCAGCCGCTGGAGGACGCGATCCTCAAGGTGGTCCGCTCCGGCGCCTACATCATGGGCCCCGAGATCGCCGAGTTCGAACGCCAGCTCTCGGCCTTCGGCCAGGCGCCCTTCGCGCTCTCCTGCGGCTCGGGGACCGAGGCGCTGGTGCTGCCGCTGATGGCCTGGGGGATCGGGCCGGGCGACGCGGTCTTCTGCCCCTCCTTCACCTTCGCCGCCACCGCCGAGGCCATGCCGCTGGTGGGCGCCTCGCCGGTGTTCGTGGACATCGACCCGCAGACCTACAACCTCGACCCCGAGAGCCTGCAGGCCGCCATCGCGGCCGTGAAGCGCGAGGGCAGGCTCACCCCGCGCGCGGTGATCGCGGTCGACCTGTTCGGCGGCCCGGCCGACTATCCGGCCATCGCCCGGGTCTGCGCCGAGCACGGCCTGAAGCTGATCGCCGATTCCGCCCAGGGCTTCGGCTGCACGCTGGGCGGCCACCACCCGATCCACTGGGCCGACGTGGCCACCACCTCCTTCTTCCCGGCGAAGCCGCTGGGCTGCTACGGCGACGGCGGGGCGGTGCTGTCGAAGGACGCGCGCTTCCACGACCTGCTGGTGTCCTTGCGCGTCCACGGCCAGGCGGTGAAGTCGGACATCGAGGGCAAGACCTTCGAGCACGACCCGAAATACCTGAACGTCCGCATCGGGATGAATTCCCGCATGGACACCCTCCAGGCCGCGGTGCTGCTGGAAAAGCTGAAGATCTTCCAGGACGAGATCGCCGCCCGCAACCGCGTGGCCGACCGCTACGCCGCGGGCCTGTCGGACCTCGTCAGGACCCCCACGGTGCTGGAGGGCGGCGTCAGCGTCTGGGCGCAATACACCATCGAGCTGGCCGATCTGACGGAAGGGGGCCGCGACGAGCTCGGTCCCCACCTCAAGGAACAGGGCATCCCGACCGCGGTTTACTACCCGATCCCGATCCACAGGCAGGGGGTCTATTCGGCCTACCCCACCGCGCCCGGCGGCCTGCCGGTCACCGAGGCCAAGGCCGGCCGGGTGATCAGCCTGCCGATGCACCCCTACCTCAGCGAAGACGACCAGGATCAGATCATCGCCGCCATCCGGGCGTTCGTGAAGAAGAACCGGTAGAGCCCTTCCTCTCCCGCGCTGCGGGAGAGGGGGACCGCTCGCCGAAGAACGAGTGGTGGAGAGGGCAAGGTTCAGGCTGTGAGTCTTGGGCGGATGGGGAACGCGCCGCGCTCCCGGCTTGCCCTTCCCACCATCGGCTCTTCGCTGCGCTCGGCCGACGGTCCCCCCTTCCCATGAATGGGAAGGGAAGGTCAGCTCCAGTAGGCCTTCACGTCGGCGGCGTAGGCC
>JBIOED010000016.1:0-35306 GCA_044445675.1 Caulobacterales bacterium
CTCGGGCGGGGCTGATGGATTTGCTTTTCAGCTGACGACGGCGCAGCCAAATTGCCACCCACCGGCACGTGAGTGCGCGGGCGCTTGGTCTCGACCACCACAGTCTTCGAACGGCCGTGGCTGAAGCTTTGCTTCACCGTGCCGGCGCTGACCGATCCGGCCCCGCGGGGCTTCAGGGTCAGGGGCTGGCGCCCGCCGGGGGCGGGGGGACGGCCGTTGTTGTTCTCGTCGCTCATGCGCTCGCTTTACTCGTCAGCCGGCGGTCCGGCCAAAGGACAGATAACAATCCCGGAGCGCAGCCTTTCGGCGTCGCTCCGGCTTTCCTGCTTGTTGTTTTCGCGATGCGAAAACAACGGGGCGGCGGGACTGTGAAGGTCCCGTTCGCCTCTAGGGCTCCTCGCGCCAACTCTCAGGAAGGAGCGGGCAAAAGCCCGACAGCCGATGAGCCTCCTGCGCCCAACGATCGGCGGCTCGCCCCGCAAGGAAGGCGGTGTGTATCACATTCTCAGCGCCTAAGGCCAAACCCAATTCCTCGGCATTGAAGACGCCGAAGATCGGCGTCGGCGGGGATTGTTTTCGGGTCTTGGCCCACAGCTTGCGGCGGCCGTCCGCGGCGCCGTCGGACGCCTCGATCAGCCAAGCAGCCTTGCCCGCGGCGATCGCGGCCGAAACCTTTTCGAATCCCGAGGTAAGGTCGCCCGCCCGGCGCGCAAGCCCCAGGCCCGATAAAAGCCGGCGTTTCAGCAGGCTTTCCACCAGGTTGGCGAACTCCGGCGGGGCGTGGACCTTGGCCTTGGCGGCGCGGGCGAAGAGGCCCTTCTTCGCCGCCGTCTCCACCGAGGCGCGGTCGGCGGCGACCCACAGGCCGCGGCCCGGCAGCTTTCGCGCCAGGTCCGGGACGACGAAACCGTCCGGCCCCGCCACGAAGCGGATCAGCCGGGTTTCGTCCATCACCTCGCCGGTGACGATATCCCGCCGCTCGCGCTCAGCGGCGGCCAGGGTCGCGGGTGCGGAGCCAGCCATTCACGTCTCCCTCGCCGAAGGCGAAAGAAATTGTCCCCGAACGACACGAGCCTCACGAACAAGGCCGAGTCGTTCCCCTTCACCGTGGCCGATGAGCGAGGCGCGTTCGTGTGGTTCGTGGGGTTCGGGGACCAAACAATTTCCTCGGGCGCCCGCTCCCGCGGGCACGGGTTCAGGCGTCGCGGGCTTGGCCTTCGAGTTCGGCCTCGGCGAAGGCTTCGGTGTCTTCGATGGGCTCTTCCTCCACCTCCACCTCCACCTCCGGCTCCGGCGGCGCCTCGACCCAGCCCATGGCCACCCGGGCGCGCATGATCAGCGCCTCGGCGTCGGCCGGCTCCAGGCCGAAGGCTTCCAGAACGCCCGGTTCGCGCACCCGCTCGCCATTCCTGGTCTCGAACCAGCCGCGCAGGTCGTCCGGCACCAGGTCGGCGAGGTTCTCCACGGTCTTCACGTCGCCTTCGCCCAGCGCCACGGCGATCGGCAGGGTGACGCCTTCGATCTCCAGCAGGCCGTCCTCGACGCCCAGCTCGACGCGCTTGGCGTCGAACTCGGCGGCGATCTTGTCCAGGAAGTCGGTCGCGCGGGCCTGGATTTCCGCCCCGGTGTCCTCGTCGAAGCCCTCGATGGAGGCGATCTCCGAGACGTCGACATAGGCGACGTCTTCCACGGTGGCGAAGCCCTCGGTGACCAGCAGCTGGGCGATCACCTCGTCCACGTCCAGGGCTTCCTGGAACAGGGCGGTGCGTTCGGCGAACTCGCGCTGGCGGCGCTCGCTCTCCTGGCTTTCGGTCATGATGTCGATCTGCCAACCGGTCAGTTGGCTCGCAAGACGGACGTTCTGGCCGCGGCGGCCGATGGCCAGCGACAGCTGCTCGTCGGGCACCACCACTTCGACACGCTCGTCCTCCTCGTCCATCACCACCTTGGAGACTTCGGCCGGGGCCAGGGCGTTGACGATGAAGGTCGCCTCGTCGGGACTCCACTGGATGATGTCGATCTTCTCGCCCTGGAGCTCGGCGACCACGGCCTGCACCCGGGAACCGCGCATGCCGACGCAGGCGCCGACCGGATCGATGGACGAGTCGTTGGAGATCACCGCCATCTTGGCGCGGCTGCCCGGATCGCGGGCCACCGCGCGGATCTCGATGACCCCGTCGTAGACCTCCGGCACTTCCTGGGCGAACAGCTTGGCCATGAAGCCGCCGTGCGCGCGCGAGAGCAGGATCTGCGGGCCCTTGGTCTCGCGGCGCACGTCGTAGATGTAGCAGCGGATGCGGTCACCGATGTTGAAGTTCTCGCGCGGGATCGACTGGTCGCGGCGCGCGATGCCTTCACCGCGGCCCAGGTCGACGACGATGTTGCCGTATTCGACGCGCTTGACGACGCCGTTGACGATCTCGCCGACCCGGTCCTTGAACTCTTCGAACTGGCGCTCGCGCTCGGCCTCGCGGACCTTGCCGGTCACCACCTGGCGGGCCATCTGGGTCTGCACGCGGCCGAATTCGAAGGGCGGCAGCACTTCCTCGTAGGTCTTGCCGACCGTCGCGTCCTTGTCGGTGCGTTTGGCGTCGGACAGGCGCAGGATGCCGACCGGCTCCTCGGCCGGGACCTCCTCGCCGTCCTCGCCCACGACCACGCCATAGTTGGCGTCGTCGGGCACCACGGTGATCACCCGCTTGATGGCGACCTCGCCGGTCTTCTGGTCGATCGCCACCCGGATGTCGTGCTCGGCGCCGTAGCGGGCCCGCGCACCCTTCTGGATCGCCTCCTCGATCGCCTCGATGACGATCTCGCGGTCGATGGATTTTTCGCGCGCGACCGCATCGGCGATCTGCAGCAGCTCAAGCCGATTGGCGGAAATGCCGGTGAGGCTCATGGGTAGTCCCTCTTACTCGGAAGTCTGTTGTTGGGATTCGGATTGCAGCCGGGCCGCGCGAACCTCGGCGCCCCGTTTCATCAGTTGGTCGGTCAGCACGAGCTTGGCCTCGGCGATCCAGGAAAACGGGATCAGCGCGGTGTCGGCCTCGCCTTCGATGTCGAAGGCCACCTGGCCCTCGTCGACACCGGCCAGCACGCCCTTGAAGCGCTTGCGGCCCTCAGCGAGGCGGTCGAGCTCGATACGGGCGAGATGGCCCTCATAGGCTTCGAAGTCGGCCAGCCTCGTCAGCGGCCGGTCGACGCCGGGCGAGGACACCTCGAGCGTATATTCCCCGGCGATCGGATCGGCGGCGTCCATGATCTCGGAGATGGCGCGCGACAGCCGGGCGCAGTCCTCGACGTTCATGTCGCCGTCGGACGGGCGCTCGGCCATGATCTGCAGGCGCCGGGCATGCTCGCCGCCCATCAGCCGCAGGCGCACGATGGCGTAGCCCGCCGCCTCGGCC
The DNA here is from genome assembly GCA_044445675.1 of Caulobacterales bacterium. GTDB lineage: Bacteria > Pseudomonadota > Alphaproteobacteria > Caulobacterales > Caulobacteraceae > Phenylobacterium. The sequence continues at coordinate 3,408 of JBIOED010000016.1, forward strand.
ACGGGGTCGAGCAGCTCCAAGAGGTTCAGGTCTTCGGCGGTCTTCCCACGCATGGGCTTCGGCCTGGCTCCGGCAAAGAAAAAAGCGGCCGGGCCGGAGCCCGCCGCTCGTAGGCGCCATACAGCGCTAACGGACGATGTTGGGCGGATATATAGGCGCTTGAGAGGGGTTTGTCACGCCAGCCGATTCAGCTTCGTGTTCGTCATGGCCCGGCTTGTCCGGGCCACCCAGGATCTCAAGAGAACCCGGTTGCCAAAGGCGGCGCCTCTGCGCTCCATTCGGCATCGCGGAGATCTTGGGTCGCCCGGACATCGAGGCGGCGATCCATCGCGAGAAGCGGCTGAAGAAATACAAGCGCGACTGGAAGATCAATCTGATCGAGAGGGACAACCCCGACTGGGACGACCTGTTCCCGCAGTTCTTCATTGAAGACGGCCCGCTGGCAAACCTTCAGCCTCGCGAACCGGCGATGTAACACCTTTCCCCCTGACCCGAGATGGTCCACACACCGCGCCACCTTCCTTTCCTGTGCGCCCGAAAGCTTCCATGGACCTCTCCAAGATCCCCGTCGGGGTGAACCCGCCCTATGACGTCAACGCCATCATCGAGATCCCGCAGGGCGGCGAGCCGGTGAAGTACGAGATCGACAAGGATTCCGGGGCGCTGTTCGTCGACCGCTTCCTGCATACGGCGATGTTCTACCCGGGCAACTACGGCTTCATCCCGCATACCCTGGCCGACGACGGGGACCCGATGGACATCATGGTGGTGGGCCAGACGCCCGTCGTGCCCGGCGCGATCATCCGGGCCAGGCCGATCGGCACCCTGATGATGACCGACGAGGCCGGCGGCGACGAGAAGGTGCTGGCGGTGCCGGTGGATGCCCTGCACCCATTCTACACCGGCGTGGACAGCTGGCGCAGTCTGCCCGGCATCCTCACCGAGCAGATCGCCCACTTCTTCCAGCACTACAAGGACCTGGAAAAGGGCAAGTCGGTGAAGATCACCGGCTGGGCCGAGCCCGAACAGACCGCCGACCTGATCCGCGCGGCGATCCAGCGTTACAAGGACGCAAGCTAGGTCCGTAGGAAGTCCAGGAACACCGGGGCGCAGTCGCCGAGGCGCTTTTCCTCGTAGCGCGTGGTGATGTGGTCGGCCGGCGCGAAGCGCCAGTCGGACGCCTGGTCCGCGGTCCAGTGGAAGGCCGGGGCGGCCAGGAACCGCTGGAGGCTCCAGTCCACATAGTCGGCCCAGTCGCTGGCGAACCGCAGGCGCCCGCCGGGTTTCAGCAGGCGTGCGAACTCGGCCACGGTCTCGGCCTGGACGATGCGCCGCTTGTTGTGGCGCGCCTTCGGCCAGGGATCGGGGAAGAGGACGAACACCCGGTCGAGACAGGCGTCGGGCAGGTGGGCCATCAGCTCGCGGGCGTCGCCGTCGTGGACGCGGACGTTGGTCAGGGCCGCCTCGTCGATGTGGCGCAGGGCGCTGGCGACGCCGTTCTGGAAGGGCTCGGCGCCGAGGGTCAGCACGTCAGGGTGAAGCGCCGCCTGGGCGGCCATGTGCTCGCCGCCGCCGAATCCGATCTCCAGCCAGACCTGGGCCGCGCCGGGCATCAGCGCGCGCGGGTCGAAGGGTTCGGCCGGCGGGCGCAGGCCGGGCAGCAGGCTTTCCATCAGCGCCGCCTGCCGGGGCTTGATGGTCCGGGTCTTCAGGCGGCCGTAGGAGCGGAGCGGCGGGTGGCGATCATTCATTTGCCGCCCCCTCTAGCTCGTCATGGCCGGGCTTGTCCCGGCCATCCATACGCACGAGCGCCTGGGGTTTGCCGGGTGACTTTGTGCGTATGGGTCCCCGGGACAAGCCCGGGGATGACGGGCAGCGAGAGAAGCGCGCGCGCTACGCCAGTTTACGCAGCTCGTCCGCCAGGTCCGGGCGTTCCCAGGAGAAGCCGCCCTCGTTGTCGGGCTGACGGCCGAAGTGGCCGTAGGCCGCGGTGCGGGCGTAGATCGGCCGGTTGAGCTGCAGGTGCTCGCGCAGGGCGCGCGGCGTGGCGCCGCCGATCATCTCCGGCAGGGCGAGCTCCAGCTTGGCCTCGTCGATCTCGCCGGTCTGGTGCAGGTCGACGTAGAAGCTCAACGGCTGGGCCACGCCGATCGCATAGCTGATCTGGATGGTGCACTTGCGCGCCAGGCCGGCGGCCACGACGTTCTTGGCCAGGTAGCGGCAGGCGTAGGCCGCCGAGCGGTCGACCTTGGTCGGGTCCTTGCCGGAGAAGGCGCCGCCGCCGTGCGGGGCCGCGCCGCCGTAGGTGTCGACGATGATCTTGCGGCCCGTCAGGCCTGCGTCGCCATCCGGGCCGCCGATCTCGAAGCGGCCGGTAGGATTGACGTGCCACTTGGTCTTCTTGGTGATCAGGCCCGCGGGGAAGACCGATTCCACATAGGGGCGGATGACCTGCTCGACGCGCTTGGGCGTGGCCGTATGCAGGCCGATGCGCTTTTTGTGCTGGGTCGAGACCACGATCTGCAGCACCTCGACCGGGCGGCCGTCCTCGTAGCGCAGGGTGACCTGGCTCTTGGCGTCGGGCTCCAGCACCGGGCATTCGCCGGAATGGCGGACCTCGGCCAGCCGCTTCAGGATGTCGTGGCTGTATTGCAGGGTGGCCGGCATCAGCGACGGAGTTTCGTCGCAGGCGTAGCCGAACATGATGCCCTGGTCGCCGGCGCCCTCGTCCTTGCTGTCGTTGGCGTCGACGCCCTGGGCGATGTGCGCTGATTGCGCGTGCAGGTGGCAGGCGTACCTGGCCTTGGCCCAGTGGAAGCCTTTCTGTTCGTAACCGATGTCCTTGATCGCCTGGCGGACCTTGTCCTCCAGCCCGCGCAGGATGTCCTTGGTGAGCTGCCGGTTCTCGGCCTTGGAGCCGCCCGGCCGCCCGGCGCGGACTTCGCCGGCCAGCACGATGCGGTTGGTGGTGACCAGCGTCTCGCAGGCCACCCGCGCCTCAGGCTCGGCGGCCAGGAAGGCGTCGACCACGGTATCGGAGATGCGGTCGGCGACCTTGTCCGGATGGCCTTCCGAGACGCTTTCGGAGGTGAAGATGTAGTTGGAACGGCTCAAGGCGCTGGCTCCGGGAAACGGGCCGCCATAGAGGGCGGCCGCCAAAAGGGTCGGCAAGCCTATAAAGATATCTTTATGTCCCGCCAAGCGCGCGTTTGCGCGGTTTGGTTAAGGACGCGGCCGTCGGAGCCTAGTGTGCTGGATCTGAAGTTCGCCTGCTCCACGGGCCGCGCGCGGAGCGAACTTCAGATCCAAGAAGCACACTAGAAACATAGGCTTGCTAGTGTCCTCGTCGATTCCGAAGTTCGCCAAAGCCTGCCGCAAGTGCTTGCGAACTTCGGAATCGGGACACTAGGACGCCACCGCGTCGGATTCGCCCGCCATGGCGCGGACCAGGTCGAGGATCTTGCGGCGCACGCGGCCCTTGGCGATCTTCGGGAAGGCCGCGGCGAGTTCGATGCCTTCGGGCGTCATCAGGAAATTCTGCATGGCCTCGCGGGGCAGGTTCACGCCGCGCGGCTCGATGGCATCGCCCAGGCCCTCGTAGAAATAGCTGACGTTGGTGGAGAGCGCGCGCGACATCTCCCACAGCTTCGAGGCGCTCACCCGGTTGGCGGCGCGCTCGTACTTCTGGACCTGCTGAAAGGTGAGGCCGATGGATTCGGCCAGGCGCTCCTGGCTGATCCCCAGCTCCTTGCGACGCATCCTGATCCGAAGGCCGACGTGCCGGTCGATGGGGTTCGGGCCCGGTGCGGGCTCTTCGGGCTTGTCCATGCAACTCCCATCATACGCCGTCGGACAAGCCAGGCGCCAGACGCCGCCAGAAACCCTCGCCGTCAACCCAGGGCGGGTCGGCGAACACGATAGGCCGCAGCGACCAAGCCGGACAATAGGAGCATGAGGCCGAAATAGAGGTCGCCTGACTTGAAAAATGGGGTCTTTTCAAGCGCCGCCGGCAAGGGTGCGTCAATAACCCCCAGGCCGCCGAGGTTCAGCCGGGCGCCCGGCGCGATCCGTCCGTAGGCGTCGATGACCGCCGAGACGCCGGTGGGCGTGGCGCGCACGATCGGCAGGCCCGCCTCGATCGCGCGATAGCTGGCGATGTTCAGGTGCTGCAGGGGCCCGGAGCCTGCGCCGAACCAGGAATCGTTGGAGACATTCAATATCCAGGCCGGCCGCCGCCCGGCGCGGGCCGCGCCCTCTCGGGTCACGCCGGGGAACAGCGCCTCGTAGCAGATCAGCACCTGCACCGGCGGCACGCCCAAGGGCGCGATGGGCTGGGACACCGGGCCGGCGGTGAAATCGTCGGGCATGTGCACGAGGCTGCGGAAGCCGACCCTGGTGGCGAGGTCCGCGGCCGGCATATATTCGCCGAACGGCACCAGGTGGTGCTTGTCGTAGACGGCGGTGACCTTCAGGCCCTCGGGCTCGCCGCGGAATGCGACCAGGCTGTTGTAGTAGCGGGGCGCGCCGTTGGGGCCGACGTCGACGCGGTTGGCGCCCATCAGCAGCGTCTGGCCTGGCGCGACGGCGTCGCGCAGCTTGGCCGCGTAGGGCGAGCTGGGCGCGATCAGCTCGTCGATGATCGCCGGCAGGGCGCCCTCGGGCCAGATGACGATGGCCGGCGCGAGCGGGCCCTTGTGGGCCGTCAGGTTCACATAGGTGTCGAGGATCAGGCCGAGGTTCTCCGGCCGCCACTTGTCCTTCTGGTCGATGTCGGCCTGCACCACGCGGACGACCGGGGCGCCGGGGCGGGGTTTCACCGCGTGGGCCAGCCGGAGGTCGCCATAGGCATAGAGTCCACCCAGCGCGGCCAGCGCCGCGACCAGGGCGGCGGCCTTGCGCCGGCGTCCGGCCGGCTGGGCCAGCACCGCGGGGGCCGCGGCGATGGCGACGGTGATCCAGGACAGGCCGTAGGCGCCGACGAGCGCTGCGGCCTGGGACGGCGGCGAGCCTGCGCGCCAAGTCTCTCCCGGCAGGTCCCAGGGAAAGCCGGTGAACAGATGGCCGCGCAGCCACTCGAAACCTGCAAGGCAGCCGGCGAACACCAGGACGCGCGCGACGCCGCGGGTCCCGAGCGCGCGATAGGCCAGGGCCGCGGCCCCCCAGAACAGCGCCAGGCCGCCCGCCAGCAGCACCAGGGCGAAGGGCGCCATCCAGCCCTGCTCCCTGGCGTCGACCATGAAGGGCTCGGTGATCCACCAGACCGCCACGGCGAAGTAACCCACTCCGCCCAGCCAGCCGCGCAGGAAGGCCGCGCGCAGCGGCCGCGGGCTCTCTGCATCGATCAGCGCCAGCAACAGGGCGTAGCCGATCAGGCCCGGCAGCACCCCGAATGGCGGCTGGGCGAAGCCCGCGGCCAGGCCGGCCAGCAGCGCCAGCCCTCGTCCGCTCCATCCGCGCGTCCACGCCATGCGCGCCACTCAGGCGTGGACCTTGGGCGGCGGAACCGCGACGCGGCGCACGCGGACGCGCTTGACCCGGCGCGGATCGGCCGACAGCACCTCCAGGGCGAAGCCGCCGGGGTGGTCGACCACTTCGCGGCGCTGCGGCACGCGGCCGGCCAGGGCGTTCACCAGGCCCGCGACGGTGTCGATCTCCTCGTCGAGGTCGGGTGGAGCGAGGTCGACGCCCTGGCCGATGGCGGCCTCCAGATCCTCCAGCAGCGTGCGGCCGTCGACCATCCAGCCCTCGCCGTCGCGGACAATGGGGGCGGGACCGTGCTCGGCTGCGTCGTCGTGCTCGTCGGAGATCTCGCCGACCAGGGTTTCCAGCAGATCCTCCAGCGTCACCAGGCCGTCGGTGCCGCCGAACTCGTCGATGACCAGGGCCATGTGGGTCTGGCGGGCGCGCATCTGGCCGAGCAGTTCGGAGGCGCGCATGGACGCCGGCACATAGAGCACCTCGCGCACCAGGTTGTGGCGGCCGGAGAGCACCCGGTCGGCGGGCTTGGGCTTGCGGGCCTTGCGGGCCAGGAGCTTGAAGACGTCCTTGACGTGGACCACGCCCACCGGTTCGTCGAGCGTCTCGCGATAGACCGGCATGCGGCTGTGCTCGGCCTCCACGAAGCGGGCGGTGAGCTCGGCGAAGGAGCAGCTGCGGTCGATGGCGACGATATCGGCGCGAGGCTGCATCACGTCGTCGACCCGCAAGTCCTGGAAGGCGCGGGCGTGGCTGACCAGCTCGCCGGTGGCGGCGGTCGGCGCCTCGGGCGCCTGGTCGTCGGCCTGGGCGGTCCGGCGGGTGCGGAAGCGGTCGAACAGCGACAGCACCCCGCGCGCCCGGGGGTGCGGCGCCGCACCTTGGACGTGGGCCGGCGGCGATGGGTCGGGGTCGGTCATGGTCTCGTCTGCCGGCCTCATTTGCCGGCCAGGTAGGGATCGGGAACCCCCAGCCCGGCCAGCACGGCGCGTTCCAGGCCTTCCATCTCGTCGGCCTGCGCGTCGCTCATGTGGTCGTATCCTAGAAGGTGCAGCACCCCATGCGCCACCAGATGCTGCAGATGGTGGGCCAGCGGCTTGCCTTGCGCCTGGGCCTCCTCGGCGCAGACGCCGTAGGCCAGGGCGATGTCGCCGAGGAATCGCTCGGGATTCTGCGGCGCGGGGAAGGACAGCACATTGGTCGGCTTGTCCTGGCCGCGAAAGCGGCGGTTGAGGTCGGCGACGGTCCTGTCGTCGGTGAGCAGCAGGGTCACGCCCTCGCCCACGGCCCCTTCCGAGGCCAGCGTCGCCTCGCCGGCCGCCACGGTCAGGGCTTCGGCGTCCGGCAGGGCCGCGATCCAGGCCGGCTCTTCGACTTCGACGTCGATCAAATGGAGCGCCCGGCGTTGGCCGCCTCGGCGTCATAGGCGCGGACGATGCGTTCGACGAGAGGATGGCGGACCACGTCCTCGGCCGAGAAGCGGGTGACGCCGATGCCTTTGACGCCGTCCAGCAGGCCGACCGCGTGGGCGAGGCCCGAGTCGCGGACATTGACCAGGTCGATCTGGGTGGGGTCGCCGGTGACCACCATGCGGGCGCCTTCGCCCAGCCGGGTCAGCACCATCTTCATCTGCAGGCGGGTGGCGTTTTGCGCCTCGTCGACGATGACGAAGGCGTGCGCCAGGGTGCGGCCGCGCAGGAAGGCGATGGGGGCGACCTCGATCTCGCCTTTCTCGCGGCGGCGGCGCAGCTGCTCGGCGCCGAGGATGTCGGTCAGCGCCTCCCAGACCGGCGCCATGTAGGGATCGACCTTTTCGGTAAGGTCGCCGGGCAGGAACCCCAGACGCTCGCCGGCCTCCACGGCGGGGCGCGAGACGATCAGCCGGTCGACCTCGCCGCGCAGCAGCAGGCCCGCCCCGTGGGCCACGGCCAGGAAGGTCTTGCCGGTGCCGGCCGGACCGAGCCCAAAGACCAGCTCGCAGTTGGCGAGCGCCTGCAGATACTTGGCCTGGGTCGCGGTCTTCGGCGCCACCTGGCCGCGGCGGCCGACCGGCAGGGCGCCCCCATTCGCGCTCAAAGGGCCGGCGCTGCCAGTCCGCGCGTTGCCGATGGCCACGCGGACGTCGGCCTCGCCGATGTCGAGGCCCTGGTCGGCGCGCTGGGCGATGGCGTGGACGGCCTTCTTGGCCTGAGCGCGGCCCTTCGAGTCGCCGGTCAGCGAGACGCCGCCCCCGGGGGTTTCCACCAGCACGTCGAAGGCGTCCTCGATCAGGGCGGCGTGGCGGGAGTTGGCGCCAGCCACCGCGCGGGACGCGGCGTCGGACAGGGTGATGAATTCAGGCGCGCGGCTCAAAATGCCATCTCTTCGGCGGGCTCCAGCTGTTGGCTCGCGAGCGCGCCCGCCAGGCTCATCCGGGCGGCGGACTCGATGCGAACCGGAACGATCTGGCCGATCAAGCGATCCGGCGCGGTGGCGTGGACGGCCTGCAAGTAGGGGCTGCGGCCGATCAGCTGGCCGGGATGGCGGCCGCGGCGTTCGAACAGCACGGGCATGAGTTTACCCACCTGGGCGGCGTTGAAACCGCGCGCCTGCTCGTCCAGCAGGGCGTTCAGCCGCGCCAGCCGCTGGTCCTTCACCGCCTCGTCCACCTGGCCGGGCATGGCCGCGGCCGGGGTGCCGGGCCGGCGGGAATATTTGAAACTGAAGGCGGTGGCGTAGCCGACCTCGCGCACCAGGCTGAGCGTCGCCTCGAAATCGGCGTCGCGCTCGCCCGGGAAGCCCACGATGAAGTCGCCGGAGATGGCGATGTCCGGCCGAGCCGTGCGGATCGTCTCGATCAGGCGGACGTAGCTCTCGGCTGTATGCGCCCGGTTCATGGCCTTGAGGATGCGGTCGGAGCCGGACTGCACCGGCAGATGCAGGTAGGGCATCAGCGCGTCCACCTCGGCATGGGCGGCGATCAGGGCGTCGTCCATGTCGCGCGGGTGGCTGGTCGTGTAGCGGATGCGGTCGAGGCCCTCGATCCGGGCCAACCTGCGGACGAGGGCGGCCAGCCCACCCTCTCCGGCATAGGCGTTGACGTTCTGGCCCAGCAGGGTGACCTCGCGCACGCCCTGGGCGGCCAGGTCCCGGGCCTCGGCCTCGATCGCCTCCGGAGTGCGCGACCATTCCCCGCCGCGCGTGTAGGGCACCACGCAGAAGGTGCAGAACTTGTCGCAGCCCTCCTGCACGGTGAGAAAGGCTGTGACCCCGGTCGCATGGCGGCCGGCCGGCGCCAGCGCGTCGAACTTGGCCTGCGGCGCAAAATCGGCGGACAGCCGCTCGCCGCGGGCGCGATGGGAGCGCGCGATCAGTTCCGGCATCTGGTGATAGGCCTGCGGGCCGACCACCAGGTCCACCGCCGGCTGGCGGCGCATGATCTCCTCGCCCTCGGCCTGGGCGACGCAGCCGGCGACCGCGATGGTCATCCGCGAGCCGCCCTGCGCGAGCCGCGCCTCGCGCAGCTCCTTCAGCTTGCCGAGTTCGGAATAGACCTTCTCGGTGGCCTTCTCGCGGATGTGGCAGGTGTTGAGCACCACCAGGTCCGCGCCCTCGGGCGTCTCGGTCACGGCGTAGCCCAGCGGGGCCAGCACATCGGCCATCCGCTCGCTGTCATAGACGTTCATCTGACAGCCGTAGGTCTTGATGAAGAGGCGCTTCGCAGGCGCGGGACCGGACATGGCTGGGGTTATGGGGTTGGCGGCCATTGACCGCAATCCCTCGGCGGAACCGGGCGGGACAACCTCATTTTTCCTCGACCGGCATGCCGTAGAGCTCCAGGCGATGGTCGACCAGCCGGTAGCCGAGCTTCCTGGCGATGGCCTCCTGCAGGGCTTCGATCTCGGCGTCGACGAACTCCACCACCTGGCCGGTCTTCATGTCGATCAGGTGGTCATGGTGCTGGTCGGGGTGCTCCTCGTAGCGGGAACGGCCGTCGCGGAAGTCGTGGCGGGTGATGATCCCGGCTTCGTCGAACAGGCGCACCGTGCGGTAGACCGTGGCGATGGAGATGTGCGGATCGACGGCGTGGGCGCGGCGATGCAGTTCCTCGACGTCGGGATGGTCGTGGGCGTCGGAGAGCACGTGCGCGATCACCCGGCGCTGCTCGGTCATGCGCATGCCCTTCTCGACGCAGAGCTTTTCGATGCGGTCGGACAAACGCGGCTCCCGGCTGCTCGCCTGTAACGATGATAGGTCTAAGCGCCGGCGGCGTTAAGGTCGAGGCGCATCACCAGGGCGTCGATGCAGCCGGCCGCCCCGCGGTCGTAGTAGGATTTGCGAAGGCCGGCCTTGCGGAACCCCAGCCGGCCGTAGAGGGCGATCGCCGGGCCGTTGTCCACCGCGACCTCCAGGAAGGCCCCGGCGGCGCCGGCTTCGCGGGCGACCTGCAGGGCCGCAGCCATCAGGGCGAGCGCCGCGCCGCGCCGCCGCGTGGCCGGCGCCACGCCGAGCGTCAGCACCTCCACCTCGTCGGCCGCGATCCGGCAGAGGATCACGCCCAGCGGGGCTGCGTCCTCGGCCAGGAAGCCGTAGATGCCTTCGCCGTCCAGCAGGTCCTCGAACTCATCGTCGCGCCAGGATTTGTCGGCGAACGCCTGGGCGTGGACGGCGGCCATGGCTTCGCACTGGGCGGCGGTGGCGCGGATGAGCTTCATGCCGGCAGCTTGGCGTCGGGTGCGCGCAGGTAGAGCGGCCTCAGCGGCCCCGGCGCGCGCGCCGCCGCGAGGCGGGCCACGTGGCGGGCGTCGGCGCCCTCGGCGGGGACCACCTCGGCCAAGCCGGCAAGGTCGGCGAGCAGCGGCGCCCCGGATCCGACCAGGGTGAAAGGCCGGCCCCGCGACAGCTCGCCGAGGCGGCCGGCGGCGGCCTCGGCGCCCAGCGCGTCGGGAGCCATCAGCGCGCGGCCGTCCTCGAACGCTTGCAGGTAGAGCTGGCCGCGCCGCGCGTCGATGACCGGGAAGACCAGGCCGTCGGCTTCCGCCGCCAGCGCCTCAAGGGTTCCGACCCCCACCGTCGGACGATCGAGCGCCAGGGCCAGGCCCTTGGCGAAGGCGATGCCGACCCGCAGGCCGGTGAAGGACCCCGGCCCGACCGTGACGGCGATGCGGTCCAGCCGGTCGAAGGCGAGCCCGGCTTCGGCCATCACCGTGCGCGCCATGGGGGCGAGGCGCTCCTGGTGGCCGCGCGCCATGACCTCGCGCGCCGACGCCAGCACGCGCCCGCCGTCGAGAACGGCGACCGAGCAGGCGGACAGGCAGGTGTCGAGGCCGAGGATTGGCATGGAATGGCAGATAACAGACCGGTCCCGGCTCGGCCTAAGGGCTTCGCCCTTCGTTTGCCGGGATGACGGACTCTAGAGGGTTTGTTCGACGCCGGTCACTTCCGGCACGTAGTGCTTGAGCATGTTCTCGACCCCGGCTTTCAGCGTCGCCGAGGACGAGGGGCAGCCTGAGCACGCGCCGCGCATGTTCAGATAGACCACGCCGGTCGCCTGGTCGAAGCGCGAGAACAGGATGTCGCCGCCGTCCTGAGCCACCGCCGGCCGGATGCGGGTGTCCAGCAGGTCCTTTATCTCGGCGACGATCTGGGCGGTTTCGCCCTCGTAGACGCCCGCGTCGTGGCCGCCGGCCTGATCGTCTTGGCCGGCGAACAGCGGCTGGCCGGAGGTGAAGTGGTCCATGATGGCCGCCAGGATCGGGGCCTTCAGGTGGCTCCAGGCATGGGCTTCCGCCTTGCCGACGGTCAGGAAGTCCGGGCCGAAGAACACCCGCGTCACGCCTTCGATGGAGAACAGCTCGGCGGCCAGCGTCGAAGCGACGGCGGACTCCGCGTCGCGGAAATCCCGCGTGCCCTCGCCCATCACCTCGCGGCCGGGCAGGAATTTCATCACCTCGGGATTGGGGGTCGGTTCGGTCTGGATGAACATCAAGCAGATGTGGCGCCGCGGGGCTGGCGGCGCAAGCATCCCTCCCCGTTTCGGGGAGGGTGGCGAGCGCAGCGAGACGGGTGGGGAAGTGTGGGCCGGAGTTCTGAGGCGGCCGCTTGAACGCCACTTCCCCACCTGGCCCGCTTCGCGGCCTGTCCCTCCCCATCCCGGAGGGATTACGCCAGGTCCGCGATCTCCGCGTCGGTCAGGTCGCCGGGCACCAGGGTCACCGGGACCTTGCGCGCGCCCCAGGTGACGCCGTCCCTGGCCAGCGAGGCGACCAGCGGGCCGGGGCCGCGCCCGCCGACGGCGGCCGCCCGCACGAGGATCTTGATGTCCGGGTCCTCGCCGATCACCTCGCGCAGGGCGGCGCGGACGTTGTCGGCGTGCTTGATCAGGAACTCCGGCGGCAAGCCCGTTTCGGCCAGCACCCGTTCGGCGGAGGTCTGCAGGATGGCCTCGGCCTCCTCGCGCGCCTGGCGGTCGATCTCTTCGCGCACGCCCGACCAATGCTCGAAGTATTCCGGCTGGATGACCCTCAACAGCGCCACATGGCCGCCGGTCGAGCGGGCGCGGCGGCAGGCGAAGCGCAACGCCACCTGGAATTCGGGGGTGTCGTCGGCGACGACCAGGAACTTGCGCTGGCTCATGCGGCGACGGTGAGGCGCCTGCAGTCGTGGCGCAAGGCTCAGCCGGCCCAGTAGCCCACGATGCGCTTGACCTCGGCGAGGGTGGGCGCGGCCACCTCGCGGGCGCGTTCGGCGCCGGCCCCGAGGATGCGATCGATCTCCGCCGGGTCGGCGAGCAGCCGCCGCATTTCGCCGCCGATCGGCCCCATCACCGAGACGGCAAGGTCGGCGAGCTTCGGCTTGAAGGCCCCGAAACCCTGGCCGGCGAACTCGCTGAGCACATCCTGGGCCTCGCGCCCGGCGAGCGCGGCGTAGACGCCGATCAGGTTCAGCGCCTCGGCGCGCCCGGCCAGGGCCTCCAGCTTGTCCGGCAGGACATCGGCGTCGGTGCGGGCCTTGCGGATCTTCTGGGCGATGGTGTCCGCGTCGTCGGTCAGGTTGATCCGCGAATTGTCCGAGGGGTCCGACTTGGACATCTTCACCGCCCCGTCGCGCAGGGACATGATCCGCGCGCCCGGCCCCTGGGTCAGGGCCTCGGGCAGGGGGAAGAACCCGGGCGCTGCGAAGTCGTGGTTGAACTTCGCAGCGATGTCGCGGGTCAGTTCCAGGTGCTGCCGCTGGTCCTCGCCCACTGGCACGTGGGTCGCCTTGTAGACCAGGATGTCGGCGGCCTGCAGCACCGGGTAGGTGTAGAGCCCGACGCTCTCGCGTTCCTTGTGCTTGCCGGCCTTGTCCTTGAACTGGGTCATCCGGTCGAGCCAGCCCAGGCGCGCCACGCAGTTGAACACCCAGGCGAGCTCGGCGTGGGCCGGCACGGCGGACTGGGCGAAGATGGTCGCGATCTTCGGGTCGAGGCCGGTGGCCAGATAGGCTGCGGCGATCTCGCGGACCTGGCCCTTCAGCCGGGCCGGATCCTGCCAGGCGGTGATGGCGTGCAGGTCGGCCACGAAGATGAAGGTCTCCGTCTCGTGCTGCAGGCGCGCAAACTTCACCAGCGCGCCGAGGTAGTTGCCCAGGTGCAGGTCGCCGGACGGCTGCACGCCGGAGAGCACGCGAGGCTTGCCCGCATAAGGGGCCGGAGCTTGGTCGGTCATGGGATAGCTTCTGAGGCTGGAGGGCAAGCGGGCGCAAGGCCCGAACGGGACGGGTCGTTCAGCGGGTCAGCGCCATCGCCAGGTTTGGAAGCCGCAAGCCATGCGGGCGAATTAGCGCCAGGAAGCCGGGCGGGCAAGCCTCAGCCGAGGTCCTGCGCGCCCGGAACCGTCTTGTTGCTCTCGCCCGGTCGGCGGCGCAGGGCGCCCTTGACCTCGGCCACCGTGAGGCCGCCCGACGCGAACAGCAGGACCGGGAAGATCGCGCCGGCCAGCACGGTCAGGGTCAGGATGACCATCTCCTTGGGCCCCAGCGGACCGAAGTGCGCGCCGTGCAGCCAGCCCTCGATCACCGGCCGGAAGTGCGACGCGAGCCCCAGCAGGGCGCCCAGCACCGCGCTCGCCGCCAAGGCGCGGGTCAGCCGCGAGATGGTCTTGGCGCTGGGCTCGTAGAGGCCGCGCTTGTGCAGGGCCGAGAGCATCATCAGGACGTTGACCCACGACGCCAGGCTGGTCGCCGCCGCGATGCCGCCGACGCCCACGAAGTGGAACAGGGTCACGCCCGCGGCAATGTTCACCGCCACCGAGACCAGGGCGTAGCGCATGGGAGTTCGGGTGTCCTGGCTGGCGAAGAACACCCGGCTGAACAACTGCGAGAGCACGAAGGCCGGCACGCCCCAGCCATATTGCTGCAGGGCCTGGGCGGTGGCGTGGGCGTCGAAGTGGGTGAACTCGCCGCGCGTATAGAGCCCGTCGATCAGGAAATAGGGCATGGCGACCAGGGCGGCGGCGGCCGGCAGGCTGAGCGCCAGGGAGAACACCACCGCCTCGTCGATCGCCGCATGGCTGCCGACCTTGTCGCCGGCGTGCACCCGGCGCGACAGCCGCGGCAGCAGGGCCACGCCGATCGCCACCCCGACCAGGCTCTGCGGCAGCATGTAGAGCCGGTCGCAGACCGTCAGCCAGGTCCGGGCGCCGTTCACCTGGCTGACCAGCATGGAGGAGATGAAGACGTTGACCTGGAAGGCGCTGGCGGCGATGGCCCCGGGCACGGCCAGCCCGATCAGCGCCTTGATCGCCGGCGTCAGCCGCGGCCGGCGGATGTCCACGTTGGCGCCGGAGTGGCGAACGCCCCACCACAGCAATGCGGCCTGGGAAATCCCCGCCACGATCACGCCCCAGGACGCGAAATAGGCCGCCTGAAGGGTGTTGTGCGCCGGCCAGACCGCCAGGAGCGTCCAGAGGTTCAGCAGGATCGGGGCCGCGGCCGACAGGATGAAGCGGTTGCGGCCGTTCAGGACGCCCGAGAGATGCGCGTAGATCGCCATGCACGGCAGGTAGGGCATCATGATCTGCGTCAGCCGGACGGCAAGGTCGTGCTTGGCCCCATGGAAGCCCGGCGCGATGGCGTACATCAGCCACGGCATGGTCAGCTCGGCGACCACCGTCACCGCCAGGGCGCCGGCCGCCAACACCGCCATGGCGTCGGCGGCGAGTAGGTCGGCGACCTCCTCGCCGTCGCTGGCCAGCGCCTTGGAGTAGGCCGGCACGAAGGCCGAGGCGAAGGCGCCCTCCGCGAAGATGCGGCGGAACAGGTTGGGGAAGGAGAAGCCCATGTTGTAGGCGTCGGCGGCGAAGGTTGCGCTGGCCCCCAGGTAATAGGTCAGCGCCAAGTCGCGCGCGAGGCCCATCACCCGGCTGATCAGGGTGAAGAACGAATAGATCATCGACGAGCGGATCAGGCCCGCCGGCTTGGCGGCGGTCGCCGGCGCGGGCGCAGGTGTGGCGGTCACGGACGTCTCAGGCGTTGGCGATTCAGGGCCGGCAAACTAGCGCGGGGCGCGCGACGGCGCGCGGTGCATTTTGGCGCGGGCCTCGGCGATCCCTCCGCCGCAGGAGGAGAACGAACATCCGCCTGCCCTTTCGCGTTCGGCGGCCTGTGCCTAGACTGGCGCGACGAGCTTGGGAGGCCTGATTCCGAATGACGTCGACCACGCTGGCGCTGGCCGCCTTTTCCGTCTCGCTTCTGGCCCTGGGCGCGCCCGCCGCGGCGCATGCCGAGACGGCCTGCGCGCAGTTGGTCAAGACGGCCTTGCCGCACGCCGCGGTGACCAAGGCGGTTTCGGAGGCGGTCGGCGACAGGCAGGTCTGCAAGATCTCGGTGACCAGCCGGCCGACCAAGGACAGCGACATCCGGCTGGAGCTGTGGATCCCCCAGGGTTCCGCCTGGAACGGCAAGTTCGTGCAGGTTGGCAACGGCGGGTTCGCGGGTTCGATCCCGAGGTTTTCCTTCATGGGCCCGGTCAAGGCCGGCTATGCGGTGGCCGGCACCGACGACGGCCACCAGGAGCCGGTCGTGACGAAGGCCGACTGGGCGCTGGGCCATCCGGAAAAGCTGATCGACTTCGGCTGGCGGGCGCTGAAGGAAACCACCGACATCTCACGCGCCCTGATCATGGCGCAGAAGGCCTCCAGTCCGGCCAAGTCCTACTTCTACGGCTGCTCCGACGGCGGGCGCGAGGCGCTGATGGAGGCGCAGCGATTCCCCACCGACTTCGACGGCATCGTCGCCGGCGCGCCGGCCAACTACATGACCGAACTCTTCGGCCTCTCGGCGGTGCAGCAGCAGGCGCTGGCCAGGCCCGGCGGCTACCTGGGCGACGCCCAGCGCCAGCTGCTGCAAAAGTCGGTTCTGGCGCAATGCGGCGGCGAGGCCTTCATCCGCGATCCGGCCGCCTGCCACTTCGATCCAGGCAAGCTCGCCTGCAGGGCCGGCCAGACCGAAAGCTGCCTGACGGCGCCGCAGGTGGCGTCGGCCCGGGCGATCTACAACGGCCGCGTGGACGCCAGGGGCAGGGTGATCTTCCCGGGCTACAGCCCCGGCGCCGAGGCGCAGAACGGCAGCTGGAACGCCTGGATCACCGGGCCGACCCAGGAGACGAACCGCCACGCCATGGGCTCTGAGTTCTCGTCCAACGCCTTCAAATACTTTGGCTTCCAGGACCCCAGCTTCGACTTCCTGAAGATGGACATGGGCGCGCAGTACCAGGCGGCCTATGGGCGGATGTCGCCGATCATCGACGCGCCGAACCCAAACCTCACCGCGTTCGAGAAACATGGCGGGAAGCTGATCCAGTACCATGGCTGGAACGACCCGGCGATCCCGCCGCGGTCCTCGATCCGCTACTACGAGGACGTCCGCAAGACGATGGGCGACACCGCTTCGTTCTACCGGCTCTACCTGATCCCCGGCATGCTCCACTGCGGCGGCGGCGTGGGCCCGAGCAGCGTCGACTGGGTGGCGGAGCTGGACGGCTGGGTGACGCAGAAGAAGGCGCCCGGCGAGATCGTCGCCAAGGCCGGCCCCGGCCAGGCCGCCGGCGGCCCGCCAAGCCAGGTGCTCTGTCCCTACCCCGGCGTCGCCAGGAAGACCGGCGAGACCTACGCCTGCGCGGCCCCGAATAAGAAGGGCTGAGGCGCGGGTGGGCGCGGCAGCTTCGCCGTAGGCTGGCGCGCCGCAGGGTCCGGGTGTAGGCAGACGCCGCTCAGATGATCCGACCCTTCCGCATACGCCGCCTGGCCCCGTCAGAAGCGCGCACCGCGGCGACCGCGCTCGCCGCGGTGCTGGCCGACTGCGTCTGGGGCGGCGCCTCGGTGAGCTTCATGGGAGACTTGACCCTGGTCGACGCCGAGGCTTTTTGGCGCGAAGAGACCGC
Organism: Caulobacterales bacterium; assembly: GCA_044445675.1. Lineage (GTDB taxonomy): Bacteria > Pseudomonadota > Alphaproteobacteria > Caulobacterales > Caulobacteraceae > Phenylobacterium. Next base: position 20,284 of record JBIOED010000016.1, read on the forward strand.
CGCGGACGATGGGCGGGCGATCCTGGTCGCGGAGGATGACGAGGGCGTCTTTGGCGTCGTGCAGGTAATCCCTGTCTCGACCCCAAACCAGCCGCACCGCGCCGATATCTCCAAGCTGCTGGTCCATCGGCGAGGGCGCGGCCGCGGCGCGGCGGAAGCGTTGATGATCGCTACGGAAGATGCGGCTCGCGAGATGGGCCGCTGGCTTCTGGTGCTGGACACCGTGACCGGGAGTCCTGCCGACTTCCTTTATGAAAAGCGGGGCTGGACCCGGGCGGGCGTGATCCCGGACTACGCCTTGATGCCGGATGGCGCGCTCTGCGACGCCACCTTCTTCTACAAGGCGCTTGGCCGATGACGATCCAGGCCTTTCTTCAAAGCGCTCGACCCACGACGGTCTTGAGCCCCAGCCGGACGGCCGGCCCCTTCTGGCGCACGTCGCGTCGCGGATCCGCGGACGGAGGGGCCTGTGTCCCCTTCGCGAGGCGGGTCGCAACTCCGAAGGACCATCCCCATGCCCCTTGCCACCGGCGCCTTCATCATCGCGATGGCGTTCCTCACCGCGACCCTCTCCGGCGTCTTCGGCATGGCTGGAGGCCTGGCGCTTAAGGGGGCGCTGGCCCTCGTCCTGCCCGTCTCGGCCACCTTCGTCGTCCACGGCCTGCTGCAACTGGTGGCCAATGGCTGGCGGGCGATCCTGCACCGCAGGCACGTGATCTGGCGGATCGTCGGGGTCTATGCCCTGGGCGCCTTCCTGGCGGGCGGCGTCATGGCCCTGGTGGCGCTGGAGCCGACCAAGGCGACGCTCTACCTGCTCATGGGCCTGGTCCCTGGGCTGGTCTGGCTGCCGCCGGGCTGGGTGAAGGTCGACGCCTCGCGGCCGGAGCAGGCCTTCGTCTGCGGGCTGAGCGTTACGGGCATGAACCTCACGGCCGGGGTCGCGGGACCCCTGCTCGACGTGTTCTTCGTGCGTACGGGCCTGACCCGGCACGAGATCGTCGCCACCAAGGCCGCCACCCAGGTCTTCAGCCACCTGATGAAGATCGTCGTCTATGGCGCGCCGCTGTTGGCGGCCGGCGGCAAGGGCGTGCCGCCGTTCTGGGTCTTCGGCCTGGCGGTTCCGCTCTCCATGCTGGGCACCGCGGCGGGCGGCGTTGTGTTGAACCGGCTGAGCGACATCAACTTCAAGCGCTACCTGCGCCTGATCCTGACGGTGATCGGCGCGGCCTACCTGGTCCAGGCTGCGCGCCTCTACATCGGCTGACGGCGCAAAAAAACGCCGGGGCCCGAAGGTCCCGGCGTGGGAAAGTTTAGGGAGGAAACGCCCAGGAACGGGCAGTCCTCAGGTATGTGCGACGCGGGACGGCGCAAGGGCCGCCGCGCAAGATTTTTCGAGGTGGTGACACATGCAGTTGAAGGCGAAGGTGCTGAAGAGCCGGCACGTGCGGCTGGAACCCATGACGGAGGGGCATCGCCAGGACCTGCGCGAGGCCTGCGACGCCGATCCGGCGACCTGGACCGACCTCTATCCCTACTCGATGCAAGGCGAGCATTTCGACCCGACCTGGGCGCGGATGATGGGTGACGCGGACGAGGGGCGGCTGATCGCCTTCGCGGTGGTGGCCGACGGCCGCTGCCAGGGCATGACCTGCTATATCGCGCCGGACGCAAGCAACGGCGTCGTGGAGATCGGCGGGACCTACTATGCTCCGGGCTTGCGCGGCGGGGCGGTGAACCCGGCGGCCAAGCGGCTGATGCTGGGCGCCGCCTTCGAGGGCGGCGCGCGCCGCGTGGCGTTCCGCGTCGACGCCATCAACGCCCGTTCCCGCGCCGCCATGACCAAGCTGGGCGCCACGCCGGAAGGGATCCTGCGCCAGGACCGCGTCTGCTGGACCGGCCGCATCCGCGATACGGTGATCTTCTCGGTGCTGGCCGCGGAGTGGCCGGCCGTGCGCGACGGGCTGAACGCGCGGCTCGCCGCCTTCGTCTGAAGGTCAGCCGGCGCGCGCCAGGCGCCGGGCGGCCAGCAGGGTCAGGACGACGGTCACTCCCACCAGGACCGCGATGTGCTGCGCCAGCGACCCCTGGCTCGGCAGGCCGGCGGAGGCCATGGCGAGCTGCGCCAGGTGGAAGGTCGGCCAGATCGGCTGGAAGGTCTTCAGGACGCCGGACAGGGGGAAGAACAGGCCCGAAAGGAAGGCCATGCCGAGGTAGACGATGTTGGCGAACGCCGCGGCGCTGGAGGCCGGCGCCCAGGAGCCGATGAACAGGCCCACCGCACAGGCCGGGAAGACCCCCAGCGACATCACCGCGGCGACCCGCAGGAGTTGGCCCGCGGCCAGGGTCACATGGCCCATGGTCACGCCGGCGGTCACCAGCATCGCCATCACCACGATCGCGAAGACGTAGGCCATCATCAGCTTCGCGGTGAGGTAGGAGCCCGTGGGCATCGGCAGGGCGCGCTTGAAGGTCAGCAGGCCCTGGTTCCGCTCCACGGCCACCAGGATTCCGAAGCCGAACAGGCCCGGGCCCATGACGCCATAGACCGTCCAGCCGACGAACATCAGGTTGGCCATGTGGGCGCCGTTGCGGCTGCCGGCCAGCAGCACGCCGAAGAAGGTGTAGAACAGGATCGGCATGGCCAGGATCGGGATCGAGAAGGCCGGAGTCCGGAAGAGCCTCAGGGACTCGTACTTGGCGTCGCTGAGATAGGCGCGGGCCAGGCGCGAAAAGGTCATATCTGGGCCGGGAGACGGGGCCGGACCAGGCGTTGGGGCAAGCGCAGTCATTGGGCGGGCTCCCGGGTCAATTCGGCGAACGCTTCTGACAGGCCCGCGCGACGGACCTCAAGGTTGTGGAGCGCCGGGTCGGCGGCGAGCAGGCGGCGGACGATCCCCTCGGCGTCACCGGTGGTGATGGAGACCGCCTCGCCGTCGCGCGCCGCCGCCGACACGCCAGGCCATGCCTCGATCGTGGCGATGTCCAGCGCCGTCGCGCAGTCGACCCGCTTGCGGACCACGATCGCCCGCATCTCCGCCACAGTGCCGTCCGCGATGCTACGGCCCTTGGCCAGCACGACCACGCGGTCGGCCAACGCCTCGGCCTCCTCGATGTAGTGGGTGGTGAGCACGATCGAGACCCCGCCCGCCACCAGTTTGCGCAGCGTCGCCCACATCGTCTCGCGCGCAGTGAGGTCGAGGCCGGTGGTGGGCTCGTCGAGGAACAGCAGGCGCGGGCGACCGCAGACCGCGAGGCCGAACTGGGCCTGGCGCTTCTGGCCGCCGGAGAGCTTGGCGTAGGGGCGGCCGGCGATCTTCTGCAGGCCCGCGAGCGCGACCGTCTCGTCCCCGCCTAACGGGTTGGGATAGTAGGCCGAGGTCATGGCGATCAGGTCGCGCACCGTGAGCGCGTCCGGCAGCGTCACCTCCTGCATCATCACGCCGACCCCGCGCCGCGCCGCCAGATCGTGCGGCGAGCGGCCGAACAGCTGGGCCTCCCCGGCATCCGGCTGCTGCAGGCCCAGCATCAGGGCGATGGCGGTGGATTTGCCGGCGCCGTTGGGTCCGAGGACCGCCAGCAGTTCGCCGGCGCGGACCTCCAGGTCCAGCCCATCGAGGGCCACGGTCTCCCCGTAACGCTTCCGCGCGCGGCTCAGGCTCGCCAGCGCGCCGCTTCGGATATCGCCCTCAGGTTTCATCGCCGCCCCGCCCAGGTCTCAACCCCTAGTCGCCGCCACGGCGGCGGTCGGATGCACGTTCCCTCCCGGTTTCTGGGGGGATGGCGAGCGCAGCGAGACGGGCGGGGAAATGTGGGCCGGAATGCTGAGTCGGAACTTGAACGCTGGCGCCCCGCCCTGATCGCTGCGCGATCTGTCCCTCCCCATCAAGGGAGGGAAATCTACGCCGTCGCCGCCGTCCGCTCCTCGGCGTTGGGGAAGAACACCTCGGCGGCGTGCTCGGCGACCTCCTGGGCGGTGTAGGGCCGCCCGGGCTGGAAGCCGCCCGTCTGCTGCATCTTGATCTCGCGCACGCCGCGGCTGGACACGCCCAGCACCTTGCCGGAATGGTCGGCGGCGAGGTCGGAGACCATGTAGAGCACGCCGGGCGCGACGTTCTCCGGCAGGCTCATGGGATCGGGCTCCTTGCCCGCCCGGCCCGGCAGGTCGGAGGTCATGCGGGTGTAGGCGCCGGGCGCCAGGCCCATGACCCGGATGTTGTACTTGCGCCCCTCAATGGCCATCACCCGCATCATGCCGTAGATGCCGGCCTTGGCGGCGCCGTAGTTGGCCTGGCCGAAGTTGCCGTAGAGGCCCGAGGTGGACGAGGTCAGCACCATCGAGCCGCCGCCGTTCTCCTTCATATGTTTCCAGATCGGCAGGGCGGTGCAGTAGGTCCCCTTGAGATGCACCTTCACCACGGCGTCCCAGTCGGCTTCGGAGGTGTTGGCGAAGGTCTTGTCGCGCAGGATGCCGGCGTTGCAGACCAGGATGTCGACCTTGCCGAAGCTGTCGAGCGCGGCCTTCAGGATGTTCTCGCCGCCCTGGACGGTGGAGACGTCGTCGCCGTTGGCCACCGCCTTGCCGCCGGCCGCCTCGATCGCATCGACCACCTTCTGAGCCGCCGAGCGGTCGCCGCCCGTGCCGTCGCGCGCCCCGCCCAGGTCGTTGACCACGACGCTGGCGCCTTCCCTGGCGAACAGCTTGGCGTAGGCCTCGCCCAGCCCGTTGCCTGCGCCGGTGACGATCGCAACCTTGCCGTCCAGCAAACCCGCCATGTCGATCTCCCAATGGTTCCCCGAATTTATGGGAAACATCTTCCGGCCCGCGCGGGCCGGATGGCAAGAGCATCAATCTTGATCGAGGGTCCGCACGAGCTTGCCCAAGCCGACATTCCGGGCGCGATCCGCCAGTTTCAGATCCGCCGTAAGCACATGGGTGTTCCTCGTCTCCGCGAGGGCCAGATAGGCTGCGTCATAGACCGAGAACCCGTGGTCCGCCGCCAGCCGAAGAGCGGCGGCTGCGAGCGGGGCTGATGGCACGACCTCATCGAGGAGTTGCGGCAGGTTCGAAACCATCGCCTCGGCTTGCGCTCTCTCAAGCCACCCGCGGCGGATCGATTTCAGCGCGACGCTCCCGACCTCCAGGAAAATTAGGTCGGGAGCGGCCCAGCCGGACCGCGCAATCACTGCGGCGCGCGCCAGAGGGGAGTTCGCCTCATCGACGAGGCATTTAACGGCGACCGATGCGTCCAGGACGCCCAGGTCACCGCTCGTCACGATCTTCTCGGATCAGCGCGGCGCTGTCATGCCCTGTCGGCATGGTCGCGACCGAAAGGGACTCCAGGAGCCGCCGGCGGCGGCCAGCCGCCGAAGCCTCCAGAATGGCCGCCGCCGCCGCCGCCCGATCCACGCCGGCTTCTTCGGCCCAGTCGTCGATCATGCGCAGCGTAGACGGTGAGAGGTTGTCGAGCGGGACGACGACAGCGGCGCCGGCGAACGGTCCAGCCCGGTGAACGAAAGGTGCGGCAATCTCATGCACGGCGCGAGCCTCACGCGCACCACCGGCTTCGCGCACGAAGGTGACTCGCTCCGAACCGATATCCACCCTCGCCGTGCGGAAACCCGCGTCGCGCCACGCGCTGACCCCAACGTGGGTCCCGGTGTTATTGGACCACCACGCGGGGAATTTCCGCGCGGAGTCGGGCAGATGGAAGCCCAGGACCTTCTCGATTTCGGCGAAGGTCATCGGCGTCTCACCACCCACTCGAGCTTCAAGGAAGTGCTTCAGGGGATCGTATTTTGACATGGATCGTCATCTCCCAATGAGCAAGTATATATACATATATCGCCAAAATCGCAAACTCAATTTATGCATAAATACATTTCATGTCGCAAACTATCCCCGCCTCGCCTTGAAGAACCCCCTCAGCATGGCCGAGCTCTCGTCGGCCAGCATCCCGCCGGTGACCGTGGGGCGCGAGTGACAGGTCGGCTGGTCGAAGAACCGCGGACCGTTGACCACCGCGCCGCCCTTGGGGTCCTCCGCGCCGAACACCAGGCGTGCGATGCGCGCGTGGCTGATGGCGCCGGCGCACATGGCGCAAGGCTCCAGCGTCACCACCAGGGTCAGGCCGGTCAGACGGTAGTTGCCAAGCTTTCGCGCCGCCTCGCGCAGGGCGACGATCTCGGCATGGGCCGTCGGGTCATGGCTGCCGATCGGACTGTTCGAGCCGACCGCGATCACCTCGCCGGACGCAGGGTCCATCACCACGGCGCCCACCGGGGTTTCGCCACGCTCGGCGGCGGCTTGCGCGGCCGCAAGCGCGATGCGCATGGTGCGATGGTCATGGTCCACGATCCGCACCGAACCGGCGCCCGCTCCTCCGGTCAAGCCCGCACGCCGCAAGCGCAAGTCTCTCCCGAGGCGGGCGGCGACCGCGTGGCCAAGATGCTGGCGCGCGCCGGCGTCGCCTCGCGCCGCGAGGTGGAGCGGCTGATCGAGGCCGGCCGCGTAGTGCTGAACGGCCAGGTGCTGACCACGCCCGCGGTCAAGGTCGAGGCCGGCGACATCCTGACGGTGGACGGCGCGGTGGTCACCGAGGCCGAGCCGGCGCGCCTGTTCCGCTATCACAAGCCCATCGACCTGGTGACCAGCCACAAGGACCCGCAAGGCCGCCCGACGGTGTTCGAGGCCCTGCCGCCCGGCCTGCCGCGGCTGATCTCCGTGGGCCGCCTGGATATCAATTCCGAGGGCCTGCTGCTGCTGACCAACGACGGCGGCCTGGCGCGCGCCCTGGAGATGCCGGCCACCGGCATCGTGCGCCGCTATCGCGCCCGCGCGCGGGGCCGGGTGACCCAGGAGCGGCTCGACACCCTGAAGAAGGGGATCACCGTCGAGGGTGTCCACTACGGGGCCATCGAGGCCACGCTGGACAAGGCCAAGGAGGGTCCGCAGGGCGCGAACCTGTGGATCACCGTGGTCCTGGCCGAGGGCAAGAACCGCGAGGTCCGCCGGGTGCTGGAGGCCCTCGGCCTGAAGGTGAACCGGCTGATCCGGCTGTCCTACGGCCCCTTCGCGCTGGGGACCCTGCTGCCCGGCGAGGTCGAGGAGGTCGGCCCGCGGGTGATCCGCGAGCAGCTGGCCGAGCACATCGCGCCGCAGAACCTGCCCAAGGGCGACCGGCCGCTGTGGAAGAAGCCCGCCGCGGCGGTCGCCGGCCCCAGGCGCGGCGCGATCGAGATCGAGCGCGGCGGCAAGGCTTCCGGCCGGCCCGGCAAGCCGCAGCGGCGGCCTCGGGCGCCCGCTCCGGCCGGCGAGGCTGCGAAGAAGAAGGAATATAAGGCCGGTTGGGCCAAGCCGAAGCCTAAGCCGGTCATCACCAAGGCCGCCGGGCCGAAGCGTCACTCCGGCGCCGCGCGCAAGGCGCCGCGGCCGGGCGCCCCCAAGCGGCCTTAGGCGATTGCGCATTGTTTCCGGAAGCTACCGCGGCAGGGCCCTGGCCGCGCCGCAGGGCGAGGCCACGCGCCCGACCTCGGATCGCGCGCGCCAGGCGATCTTCAACATCCTGGAGCACGCCGCATGGTCCGGCGGGGTGCGCGACGCCCGGGTCATCGACCTGTTCGCGGGCTCCGGCGCCCTCGGCTTCGAGGCCCTGTCCCGCGGCGCCGCCTTCTGCCTGTTTGTGGAGACCGACGCGGCGGCGCGGGGCGCGATCCGCGAAAACGTCGAAGCGATGGGGTTGTTCGGCGCCACCCGCGTCCACCGCCGCGACGCCACCGACCTGGGCGCGCGCCCCGGCGGCGACGGCCCGGCCTTCGATCTGGCCTTCCTCGACCCGCCCTACGCCCAGGGCCTTGGGGAGACCGCGCTGGAGAAGCTCGCGGCCGGCGGTTGGCTCGCGCCGGGCGCCATTGCGGTGTTCGAGCGCGGCGCGGCCGAGCCCCATGTCAGCGTCGCGGGCTTCGAGCCGCTGGACGTCCGCGACTACGGGGCGGCGCGGGTGCTGTTCCTGCGGTTCGCAGGCGCTTGACCCTAACGTCCCGTGAGGCCTGATACCTCGGCCATCGACGAGGAACGACGAACGTGGGCGGCCATACGGTCAAGCAAGTGGCGAGGTTGTCGGGCGTCTCCGTCCGCACGCTGCACCACTACGACGAGATCGGGCTCCTGAAGCCCGCTTCAGTCGGCGCGAATGGCTACCGCTACTATGGGCGCGAGGAACTGCTGCGGCTGCAGCAGATCCTGTTCCGCCGCGAGCTCGGCTTCTCCCTGGAGGAGATCGGGCGAGCCCTGGACGCCGGGGGCTTCGACAAGGTGGCCGCCCTCAAGGCCCATCGGGCGAAGCTGGAGGCGGAGACCAAGCGGTACCGGCAGCTGATACGCACGATCGACGACACCCTCGCCGCCCTCGAAGGAGACGCGAAGATGGAAGACAAGGCGATGTACCGGGGCTTCGACCCCGAAAAACAGGCGGCGTACGAGAAGGAGCTGGTCGAGAAGTGCGGGCCGGAAATGCAGGCGCGTATCGACCAGTCCAAGGCAGGGATGGCCGGTTGGAAGCAGGCCGACTTCGACGCCATGCAGGCCGAAGCCGACTCCATCGAGGCCGGCATGGCCAAGGCCCTCGTCGACGGCCTGCCGGTCGATTCCGCGGCGGTGACGGCGTGGATACGCCGCCAGCACGCCTGGATCACCAGGAGCTGGAACCGCGAGGCGCCGGCCGCCGCCCTCGTGGGGCTCGGCCAGATGTACGTCGACGACCCGCGCTTCCGCGAACGCTACGACAGCCGCCAGGCGGGCCTCGCGGAATACATGGCTGCGGCCATGAAATCGTACGCGGACCGGGAGCTCTAGCTAGCGTCTGCCGAACAGCCGCTCGATGTCGGCGAGCTTCAGTTCGACGTAGGTCGGGCGGCCGTGGTTGCACTGGCCGGAGTGGGGCGTCGCCTCCATCTGGCGCAGCAGGGCGTTCATCTCCGGGGCGGTAAGCCTTCGGCCGGCGCGCACCGAGCCGTGGCAGGCCATCGTCGAGCAGACGTCCTCCAGCCGCTCCTTCAGGGCCAGCGCCTGGCCGTTCTCGGCGAGGTCGTCGGCAATGTCGCGGACCAGGCCCTGGACGTCGGTCTCGCCGAGCAGGGCCGGGGTCTCGCGCACCAGCACGGCGCCGGGGCCGAAGGGCTCCAGCATCAGGCCGAGCGCCGCCAGCTCTCCGGCCTTGGCGCAGACCCGCTCGGCCTCGGCGGGCTCGAGCTCGACCACCTCGGGCAGCAGCAGCGCCTGGCGGGTCACGCCGCCGCCCGCCATCTCGTGCTTCATGCGCTCATAGACCAGGCGCTCGTGGGCGGCGTGCTGGTCGACGATGACCACCCCGTCGCGGGTCTGGGCGACGATGTAGGTCTCGTGCACCTGGGCCCGCGCCGCGCCCAGGGGATAGTCCACCGCATCGAACACCGGGGCCGGGCCGGCCTCTTCGGCCACGCCGGCCTGCCAGGCCGGTTCGGCCCGGGCGGAGACCTCCGTCAGGCCGGGGATCGACTGGACGGCGGCGGTCAGGGCGCCGCCCGGGCCTTCCGGCGGCCAGCCGCCCTGCCGCCAGGCAGAGTAGCCGGCGGCCGACGGCGGGGGCTGATAGCCGCCCGGCCGAAAGCCGCCGAGCGCCGCGCTCGCCACGGTGGTCGACGCCCGATGCCCGGCGCCGGCCAGGGCATGGCGCAGGCCGCCGATGATCAGCCCACGCACCAGGCCCGGATCGCGAAACCGCACCTCGGCCTTGGCGGGATGGACGTTGACGTCGACATAGGCCGTGTCGAGCTCGACGTAGAGGGCGGCCAGCGGATGACGGTCGCGGGCCAGGAAATCGGCGTAGGCGGCCCTCAGCGCACCTTGCAGCAGCCGGTCGCGCACCGGCCGGCCGTTGACGAACAGGTACTGGTGGGCGGCGTTGCCGCGGTTGTAGGTCGGCAGGCCCGCGAAGCCGGAGAGCCTGATGCCCTCGCGCTCGTGGTCCAGCGCCAACGCATTGTCGGAGAATTCGCGGCCCATGATCGCCGACAAGCGCGCGAGGCGGCCAGCCGGACCCTTGGCTTCGGCCGGCAGGCGAAGCGTGCGGCGCCCGTCGAGGTCGAGGGCGAAGCTCACCGCCTCGTGCGCCATGGCCTGGCGCTTGATCTCCTCGGCGATGGCCAGGGCCTCGGCGCGCTCGGACTTCATGAACTTCAGCCGCGCCGGCGTCGCGTAGAACAGGTCGCGCACCTCCACCCTCGCGCCGTGCGGATCGGGGAAGGCGGCCGGCGAGACCGCGCCCACGGCGCCGGCCTCCACGAAGATCGCGTGCGCCTCGGCCTCGCCGCGCGCCCGGCTGGCGATGGAGAGCCGGGCCACCGAGCCGATCGAGGGCAGGGCCTCGCCGCGGAACCCCAGCGTCGAGATGTGCAACAGGTCGTAGTCGCCCGCGTCGTCCGGCGAGAGCTTGGAGGTGGCGTGGCGCTCGATGGCCAGCGGCAGCTCATCGGCGGACAAACCCTGGCCATCGTCGGCCACCAGGATGCGGGTCAGGCCGCCGCCATCAGCGAACACCTCGACGCGGGACGCGCCAGCGTCCAGCGCATTCTCCACCAGCTCCTTGACCGCGCTCGCCGGCCGCTCCACCACCTCGCCGGCGGCGATGCGGTTGACGGTTTCGGGCGGGAGACGGCGGATCGGCATGACGAGGCTTTCGACAGTTGACCCATATAGGCCGATTCCGGAGCGGCGGATGACCTGGCGATATCGGCTCGGCGTCGTGGCCGCGGCGATGGCGCTTGCGGCGCCGGCCCTGGCCCAGGCGCCGCTCACCCCGGCCAAGCCCGATCCCAACGATCCCGACGCGGTCATCGTCGAGGAGCTGGTGGTCACGGGGCGGCTGCCTGGCCCCGCCTGGTGGACGGTCTCCAACGCCGCGACGACGGTCTATGTCCTGGGCGCGCCGTCGCTGGCGCCCAAGCACATGGCGTGGGATCGCGCGGTGTTCGAGCGGCGGCTGGCCGGCGCGAGCGAGGTGATCCTGCCGTTCCAGGACGTGCGGGTGCGGATCACCGGGGTGATCGGGGCGGCCTTCAACTTCCTGCGGCTGCGCAGCGGCGGCCCCTTCGAGGCGACGCTGGACGCGCCGACCAAGGCGCGCTTCGTCGCGGCCCGCACCCGGCTGGGCGAGCCTGCCGATCACTACCGGACCCGCAACCCGCTGGCCGCGGGCCTGATGCTCGCCACCGACTACCGGGAGCATACGGCGCTGACCACCTCGGACCCCTCCAAGCTGATCAAGCTGCTGGCCGGCCGGGCCAAGGTTCCGGTGTCGCAGAAGAGCTATGACATCGGGCCGCTGATGGGGGCGATCCTGCGCACGCCGGCGGCCGCTGGCCGCGCCTGCTTCGACGAGGTGCTGGCGCAGGTCGAGGCCGGGCCGGGCGTCACCCAGGCGGCGGCCCGGGCCTGGGCGCAGGGCGACGTGCGCGGCGCGCTGGGCAATGAACGCACCTATGAGCGCTGCATCGCGCTGGTCCCGGGCGCCCAGGCGTTCGACGCCCGCGTGAAAGCCGATGACGTCGCCCAGATCGAGCAGGCCCTGAAAAAGCCCGGCCACGCGATCGCCGTCGTTCCGCTGCGGCCTTTGCTGGCGCAGGGCGGCGTTCTCGATCAGCTGCGCGCCAAGGGCTTCAAGGTGACGACCCCGGGCGAGGAATGACTCCGTGGGGAGCCTTCCTCCCCATTGAGGGGAGGGATAGGGCCTACAGCCCTGGAAGCTTGATCTTGTGCGGGCCTTCGCGGGCGATGATCACGGTCTTGCCGCCGGTGAGCTTGGCGATGCGGTCGGCCTCGGCCGCCGCGTCGATCGGCGTGGAAGCGTCCGATCCGACGGCGATCGGCGCGGTCGCCGCCGCCTTGTCGGGCCGCCAGAACATCACCCGGTCGGCGAAGCTCTTTTCCTTGTGAGCCACGTCGCCGAATTCGTCGTCGACCACGTAGCGGATCAGGGGATCGGCCTTGTCGGCGCCGGCCTTGGCGACCAGCAGCTTCTCGCCGTCGGAGCGCACCTCGCCCTCGCGCGTGCCGAGCAAGGCCATGCGCGCGGCGCTTTCCGGCTGCAGCTCCTGCGGGCGCGGTTTGCCGGGCGCCGGCGGGCGAAGGGCGAAGTCGGGCGGCACGACCAGCGGGGCTTTGGTGACCACGCGGAATTCGTCGGGGGTCACCTTGGTCAGGCCCAAGGCGTTGCGCGTCGACACGCACCCGGCGAGACCCGTCGCCGCGATCAGGGCGGTGGCAACGAAGACTCGGTTGACGCTCATGAACTTAGTAGCTCCTAAGACCGCCCCCGGCCGCGAAGGAAGAGTGGATAGCGCAAAGCGGCCGCCGCGCCAACGGCGCATCAGGCCGCATCTTCGGCTTCACGCGCCGCCCGCTCGCGGCCGTCCTGGCGCAGCATGTCGAGCAGCAGCAGGCAGATGCCCACGGTGATCGCCGAATCGGCGACGTTGAACACCCAGGGGAAATAGAGGCGGCTGACGTCCACGAAATCGGCCACGGCGCCGATCCGGATGCGGTCGATGACGTTGCCGACCGCCCCGCCGATCACCAAGCCCACGGCGACGGCGAACAGCGGCCGTCGGGTGGTGCGAACCCAGACGGCGAGGATGATCGCGACGACGACGGAGAAGGCCACCAGCAGCCAGCGGACGAGGTCGTGCTGGGCCTGCAGGAAGCCGAAGCTGACGCCGGGGTTCCAGACCCCGGTCAGGCGCAACGGCCCGAACACCGGGATGCTCTGGCCCTCCTGCAGGCGAAGGACCTGCAGCACCCAGTGCTTGACCGCCTGGTCGGCGACGACGACGGCCGCCGCCAGCAGTAGCGCGGTCCAGCCGAGCCTGGTGATGCCGGTCATGCGAAGGCCTTGCCGTGGGTTGCGTCCCACGCGGCCACGGCGTCGGCGTCGCGCAGGGAGAGATCCGGATATCGCGGGTCGGAGCCGACCTCCGGCAGGATGCGCCAGGAGCGGGCGCATTTGCGGCCGTCTGCGCGCCGCGGTTCGACCGCGACCTTAGGAATCTCCGCGAGGCGGAAGGCGCCGGCCGGGCCTTCGCCCGCAACCAGGGTCGCCTGGCTGGTGCGGAACACTTCCGCCGCGTCGAGGCCATCGAACGCCGCCAGCAGTTCCGGGTCGGCGATGTAGGCCACCGGCGCGGCCTCGAGGGCTGCGCCCAGGCGCTTGTCGCGCCGCTCGATCTCCAGGGCGGCGGTGACGACGGAGGTCACCGCCTGGACCTTCGCCCAGCGGTCGGCTTCGGCCGCGTTGCGCCAGGCCGCCGGCGTGTCGGGGATCGTGCGCAGGCAGTTGGAGCCGGCGTCGGGATAACGGGTGGTCCAGGCCTCCTCCATGGTGAAGGGGATCAAGGGCGCCAGCCAAGCGGTGAGGCGGCCGAACACCGCCTGCATGACCGTGCGCGCGGCGCGGCGGCGTATCGACTCCGGCCGGTCGCAATAGAGCGCGTCCTTGCGGATGTCGAAGAACAGGGCGGAGAGCTCGTTCTGGCAGAACTCGGTCAGCGGCCGGATCACGTCCTGGAAAAGATAGCCCTCGTAGGCCGCGCGGACCTGCCCATCGAGCTCCCAGAGCCGATGCAGGACGAACCGCTCCAGCGGCGGCATCTCCTCCAGCTCCACCGCCTCGTCCGGCGAATAGTCGGCGAGCGCGCCCAGCAGGTAGCGGACCGTGTTGCGCAGCTTGCGGTAGGCGTCGGCGGTGGTCTGCAGCACGGTCTTGCCGATCCGGCTGTCGTCCGAATAGTCGATCATCGCCGCCCAAAGCCGGATGATCTCGGCGCCGGATTCGCGGATCACAACCTCGGGGTCGACCACATTGCCCTTGGACTTCGACATCTTCTCGCCGGCCTCGTCCATCGTGAAACCGTGGGTGAGGATGGCGTCGTAGGGCGCGCGGCCGCGGGTGCCGGAGCTTTCCAGCAGGGACGACTGGAACCAGCCGCGATGCTGGTCCGAGCCTTCCAGGTAGAGGTCGGCCGGCCAATGCGTGTGCGGCCGGTTTTCCAGGGTGAAGGCGTGGGTCGAGCCGGAATCGAACCAGACGTCGAGGATGTCCTCGACCTTCTCGTAGCGGGCCGGGTCGTGGGCGCCGAGGAAATCGGAGGCGGGGCGGGTGAACCAGGCGTCGGCGCCCTCGGCCTCGATGAGCTTCACGATGCGCGCGTTCACCTGCGCGTCGTGCAGCGGCTGGCCGGTTTCCACATCGACGAACATGGCCAGCGGCGAGCCCCAGGCGCGCTGGCGGCTGATCAGCCAGTCGGGCCGGCTCTCGACCATGGCGCGGATGCGGTTGCGGCCGGCGGGCGGATAGAAGGCGGTGGCGTCGATCGCCTCCAGCGCCGTCTCGCGCAGGCTGCGGCCGGCATGGGCGGCGTCCTCCAGCGGCTCGTCCATGCGGATGAACCACTGCGGGGTGTTGCGGAAGATCACCGGCGCCTTGGAGCGCCAGGAGTGCGGATAGGAATGCTCCAGCCGGCCGCGGGCCAGCAGGTTTCCGGCCTCGATCAGCTTGTCCATCACCGCGGCGTTGGCGGGGCCAAAACGACCAGCATGCTTGCCCTCGGTCTCCAGCACCTTGAGGCCGGCGAACAGGGGGACGGTCGGATAGTAGGCGCCGTCGGCGTCGACGGTCTCGGGGATCTCGCGGTGGCCGTGCGCCAGCCAGACCACATAGTCGTCCGCCCCGTGGCCGGGCGCGGTGTGGACGAAGCCCGTGCCGGCGTCGTCGGTGACGTGGTCGCCGGCCAGCATCGGCACCTGGAAGCCGTAGCCCGAATCCAGGTTGGCCAGCGGATGGGCCAGCACCATACCCTGGCAGTCTATGCGCTCGATCTTGCGGAACTTCGCCACCTTGGCCGCGGCCATGACCTCGGCGGCCAGCTTTTCGGAGACGATCAGCTTGTCGCCGGCCTTGGCCCAGGGCTCGAACTCCAGGCCCTGTTCCATCGCC
>JBIOED010000017.1:0-34331 GCA_044445675.1 Caulobacterales bacterium
GTCGCCGGAGGAGGTGGCCCGGGCAGTCGATCCGGAAGGGTGGCGGCGGCTGCTGGGCCAGGTGCGGGCGGTGGCCCGGGGACTGGCGCGCCAGGGCAAGGTGGTGATCCTGCGCCACAACAAGCCGGCCGATCCCGGTGACTTCAAGGGCGTCTACCGGCTGAGGCTGCCCATGTCGGGCGACGCGGCGGCAGGGCAACCTCAGGAGCCGGGCGGGGGTTTGGACTGACGCCATGACGCGCGTCTTCGCCGCCCTCTTTGCCGCCTTGATGCTGGCGGGCTGCACGCCGCTGATGGTGCAGCAGGCCGGCAGGCCGCCGCTGGGCTTCCAGGGCGCGCGCATCGCCAGCGACGCGATCGTCAGCTTCGACGGCGCGCGGCTGGGGCTCTCGGAATGGGACGCCGCCAGCGGGGATCCCTGGGCGGTGATCGTCGGCGTGCACGGCATGAACGACTACGCCAACGCCTTTCATATGGCTGCGCCCTGGTGGGCCGAGCAGGGGGTGACTACCGTCGCCTACGATCAGCGCGGCTTCGGTCGCTCGCCGGGCCGGGGCGTCTGGGCGGGCGACGACCTGCTGGTCGAGGACCTGCGCACGGTCACAGCCCTGGTCCGCCGCAAGTACCCGCACGCGCTCGTCGTCGTGGCCGGCGAAAGCCTGGGCGGCGCCGTGGCGGCGGAGGCCTTCGCTTCGGACCGGCCGCCGACCGCCGACCGTCTGGTGCTGCTGTCGCCCGCGGTCTGGGGCTGGCGGGAACAGCCATTGCCCTACAAGACCCTGCTCTGGGCGGCCGCCAACTTCACCGGGCCGAAGGTCTACACCCCGCCCAGGTGGCTCACCTCCAAGGTCCGCCCCACGGACAACCGCGACGAGATGATCGCCATGGGCCGCGACCCGCTGATGATCTGGGGCGCGCGTTCCGACACCCTCTATGGCCTGGTCACCACCATGGACAAGGCGTCCGAGGACGTGGGCAAGGCGGACGTGCCGACGCTCTACCTCTACGGCGCCCACGACCAGATCATCCCCAGGAAGGCGGCCTTCAAGGCGGCCTCGCAGCTGAAGCCCACCGACCGCTCGGCCTACTACGCCAAGGGCTGGCACCTGATGATGCGCGACAGGCAAGGGCCCCTGGTCTGGAAAGACATCCTCGCCTTCATCCGCAATCCGGCCGCGCCGCTGCCCTCCGGCGCTCCCAAGATCCCCACCGCGCCGACACCAAACGGCCAATCTCAGGTGGCGGCGGGGTTGTGAGGCGGGCCGGTCAGGCGTAGAGGCAGGCGCAATTCCTCCCCCCAGCACCAGTGATGTTCGCGGCATGACCTTGTTCGATTCTCCCGCCTTCGAGGGCCACGAAGGCGTTCACGCTTTCTTTGACGAAAAAACCGGCCTCAAATGCATCATCGCCGTGCATTCCACGGCCCGCGGCCCCGCCGCCGGCGGCTGCCGCATGTGGCCGTTCCCGAGCGCCGAGGCGGCGCTGGAAGACGCGCTGCGCCTGTCGCGGGCCATGTCCTACAAGAACGCCATGGCCGACCTGGAGCTGGGCGGCGGCAAGGCGGTGATCATTGGCGACAGCCGGACCCAGAAGACCCCGGCGTTGTTCGAAGCCTTCGGCCGGGCGGTCGAGGACGTGGGCGGCAAATACTGGACCGCCGAGGACGTCGGGGTGGCGCCCGCCGACCTGATGCACGCCCGCAAGTCGACGCGGTTCGTCGCCGGCCTGACCGGCCACCCCGCCGCCTCGGGCGACCCGAGCCCGGTCACCGCCGAGGGCATCTTCCGCGGCATCACCCTGGGCGTCCGCCGCGCGCTGAACCGCGACCTGGACGGCGTCACGGTGGCGATCCAGGGCGTCGGCCACGTGGGCGCCTATGTGGCCGACAAGCTGCACGCGGCCGGCGCCAAGCTGGTCATCACCGACGTCAACGAGGACGCGCTGCGCCAGGTGGCGGAGCGGACCGGCGCGCGGGTCGTCGCGCCGCATGCGATCTTCGACGCGGAGGCCGAGGTCTTCGCGCCTTGCGCGCTGGGCGGAGCGGTGAACGCCGACACCCTGCCCAGGTTGACGGCCAAGGTGATCGCCGGCGGCGCCAACAACCAGCTGGCCGACCCCGAGATCGGCCGGGCGCTTTACGAGCGCGGCGTGCTCTACCTGCCCGACTACGTGATCAACGGCGGCGGCATCATCAACGTGGCCGGCGAGATCCGCGCGCTGGAACGCAAGGAGGCCTTCGATCCGGCCTGGGTGGAAATGAAGCTCGCCCGCCTGATGGAGACGCTGGGCGAAGTCCTCGACCGCTCGAAAGGCGAGCGCCGCCCGACCCACGAGGTGGCCAACGAAATGGCCAAGGCCCGCATCAGCCTGGCGGCGGAGCAGAAGGCGGCGGCCTGAGCCTCAGGCCGGCTGCACCGCGGCGGGGTCCATCCACACCAGCTCCCAGACGTGGCCGTCGAGGTCCTGGAAGCTCGTGCCGTACATGAAGCCCAGGTCCTGCGGCGGCCTCCACGGCTTGGCGCCGGCGGCCAGCGCCTTGGCCTGGGTGTCCTCGACCTCCGCGCGGCTGCCGCAGGAAAGCGCCACCAGCACCTCCTTGCCCTTGGCGGTGTCGGAGATCTCGCCGGTGATGAAGCCGCGGAAGCGTTCCTCCTCCAGCAGCATGGCGACGATGTTCTCCTCGATGACCATGGCCGCGGTGGTGGCGTCGCTGAACTGGGCGTTGAAGCTGAAGCCGAGCGCGCCGAAGAAGCGCCTCGACGCCTCGACGCTCTTCACCGGCAGGTTCACGAAGATCATGCGCATGGGGTGCTCCTAGGGTTTGCCCTTCACAGGACGAACACGGGACGCGCCCACCGACAATGCCTTCGGAGCTGGCGCTACAGCGCGGCCAGGCGGGCGG
Organism: Caulobacterales bacterium; assembly: GCA_044445675.1. GTDB lineage: Bacteria > Pseudomonadota > Alphaproteobacteria > Caulobacterales > Caulobacteraceae > Phenylobacterium. The sequence goes on from JBIOED010000017.1 coordinate 2,903, forward strand.
TGCGGGGTTCCTTCACCGCGGTGATCAGCAGCAGCAGACCGGCCGCCAGCACACCGATCGAGAGGCCGAACACCACGTTGTAGCCGAAGAGGTCGGCGACCTGGCCGCCGATCAGCGGGGCGAGCGTCGCGGCGATGCTCTCGGCGGTGGCGGAGACCGCGATGCGCATGGGCAGGTCGTCGCGGGCGCCGAACTCCAGGATCATGGTCTGGGCGGACATGTTGTAGCCGGCCTGCCCGGCGCCGAGGCCGAAGAAGGCCAGGAAGACCGCCCAGGCGGTGTGCACTTCGATCAGCAGGACGGTCGAGGCGGCCCACGCCACCAGCGAGAACAACAGCACCAGCCGAAAGCCCGTCTTGTCGCCCAGGTAGCCCCAGATGAGGTTCGAGAGCGCGTCCGCGCCGATGAAGGCGAACGACAGGCCGCCCAGCAGCTTGCCGGTCATGTGGACCGAGGTTCCCACGTAGAGGATGTAGAACGGCGTCGCGATCCTGGCCGAGCTCGCCAGCATCTGCACGACCAGGAACCAGCCGTAGGCGCGGTCCGTGGTGATCAGGCGCGGGAATTCGCGCAGCCGGTCGCGGAACCGTCCCTGGGTGCGCGTGGTCGGCGGCTGCGGCTCCCGGAGCAGCAGCTGGAGCGCCCACAGGCCCAGCGAGGTCAGGATGAAGGCGAAGACGAAGGTCGTGCCATAGCCGTTGCCGAACAGGTTGGGGCCGATGAAGTAGCGGCCCGCGACATAGGCGAGGGCGGCGGCGATCACGCTGCCGGTGAAGTTGCGCCAGGCCTGCAGGCGTCCGCGCCGGCTGATCGGGATCACCTTGGCCATCAACAGCGAGAACACCACCCGCTGCGCGCCCATGAAGAGGCCGAACATCAGCATGAAGCCGAGGATCGAGGCCACCAGCGCATTGCCTTTCAGCAGCCAGCCCGAAACGGCGATGCCGAGCACCGCGGTGCGCGCCAGGCCGCCCATCCACATCGCCGCCGGCAGGACCTTGGTGCGATGCTCGATCTTGCTGGCGCCGAAGATCGGCGAGAGCACTCCGCCCATCTGCTGCAAGGCCAGCCCCAACCCGACGATGCCGTTGGAGCCGGAGATCATATGCAGGTAGGCCGGCAGGAAGGTCGGCGTGTTGACAAGCCGGAACCCGGTCATCCCCAGCATGCCGTGCAGGTAGTTGCCGAGGTAGTTTCGCCTCAGGTTGTCCCAGACGAACTTCTCGTACTGCGTCTCGCGCGTGGCGAGGTCGGTCTCGCCCGAGACAACGGGTTCAATCTTGACGTCCAAATGACCAACGCCGACTACGCCGGCCGACAGCCGGACCCGGCGCCCTTCTCAGCAAAGGCATGAGTTCAATAGGGCCGGTCTATCAGAGTCCTTTGCGTCGGTGGAAGGGTGCGGCGGCGCGGGCGGGTCAGATCCGGCGGTATTCCACTCTGGAGCCGTCGTCGAGCTTGCCGGTCAGCGACCGCCAGGCGCCGCTTTCGTCGTAGAAGTCGTCGATCTCCGCTTCGCCGCGGATCGTCCAGTGGCCGGGGCCGACCTTGGCCGTGCGGACCTTCATGAGCTTGCCGGTCTGCGGATTGAACAGGGGTCCTGCAAAGATCTGCTGATCCCAGTGGTTCAACGGGTTGGTGTTGCGGCTGAGCATCGCCTCGCCGTGGGACCCGTCGATGCGGACGCCGCCGGCGGTCCGCTCGGCCTCCACCTGCTCGGCCTTGCCGTTGGTGGTGGTGGCGGTCTGCATCGAGGCGAAGACTCCGTCATGGCGCGTTTCGACCGCGTGGTGATGGTAGCGGAACAGCGGCACCGGCCCGAGCTTCACGGTCATCACGGCGTCTGTGGTGGCGGTCAGCGCCGGCCCGTCGCCCGCAAACACCACGTGGTGCTCGCCGATCCTGGAGCCGTTGCGGAAGACGGCGAAGGCAAGGTTCCGCGGTGCGGCCCAGGCCAGGCGCGGGATCAGCGGCAGGATCAGGCCGCCGGCGAGGACCTCGCGGCGACGAAGCGTTACGGGACGTTCGGACATCTCAAGGCCTCTGCGACAGCGCGCCGATGCGCCGGACTCCCTGGAGGTTACGCGCCGGGAGCCCGTTAGGATGCGCCGGGCGGCGACCGGGCCGACGCCGTCCTTCTTGGTCTGTACAGAACAAAAAGAGAACATTAGAATGAGGCATGACCGTCCTCGACCTGAAACGTAAGCTGGCGATCCTGTCGGACGCAGCGAAATACGACGCCTCCTGCGCCTCGTCCGGGGGTACGGAACGCGACAGCCTGGGCGGCAAGGGTGTGGGATCCGTGGATCGCGGCATGGGCATCTGCCATGCCTATGCGCCCGATGGGCGCTGCATCAGCCTGCTGAAGATTCTGCTGACCAACTTCTGCGTCTACGATTGCGCCTATTGCGTGAACCGGGTGTCGTCGAACACGCCCAGGGCGCGCTTCACGGTGGACGAGGTCTGCGATCTGACGCTGGGCTTCTACAAGCGCAACTACATCGAGGGTCTGTTCCTCTCGTCTGGCATCATCAGGACCGCCGACTACACCATGGAGGAGATGGTGCGGGTGGCGAGGACGCTGCGCGAAGTCCACGACTTCCGCGGCTACATCCACCTGAAGGTGATCCCCGAGGCCGCTCCGGCCCTGGTCGACCAGGCGGCGCTCTATGCCGACAGGGTATCGATCAACATCGAGCTACCCCGGGACGAGAGCCTGGCGGCCTTGGCGCCGGAAAAGGATGTCCGCGGTATCAAGAAAGCCATGGGCGCCGTGCGGCTGGGCGTCGAGGCCGGGCAGGAAAAGGGACGGAGGTCGCGGCCCCCGAAATTCGCGCCGGCCGGCCAATCGACCCAGATGATCGTCGGCGCCGACGCCGCCTCCGACGGGGAGATCCTGAAGCGCAGCGAGCAGCTCTACAGCGCCTATCGGCTGCGGCGCGTCTACTATTCCGCGTTCTCGCCGATCCCGGATTCCACAGCGCGCCTGCCGCTCAGTCGGCCACCCTTGGTGCGTGAGCATCGGCTCTATCAGGCCGATTGGCTGATGCGGTTCTACGGATTCGAGCGGGCGGAGATCGTGGGCGAGGCCGAGGACCTGGACCTGGCGATCGACCCCAAGCTCGCCTGGGCGCTGCGCAATCGCGGCGACTTCCCGGTGGACCTCAACACCGCCGAGCGCGAGCGGATGCTGCGGACGCCCGGGCTGGGCGTCCGTTCGGTGGACAGGATGCTGGAGGTGCGTCGCCTCAAAGCCCTGACCCTGGAGGACGTGCGGCGCCTGACGCGGGGAATCGAGAAGTTGAAGCCCTTCATCGTCACCGCGGATTGGACGCCCGGCGCCCTGACCGACCGGGCGGACCTGCGCGAGCGTGTGGCCCCGCGACAGATGGCGCTCTTCTGATGCCGACGATCCGCCTCGCCTCCGAAACCGACCTCCAGGGGTGGCGGCAAGCGGCCCGGACGCTTCGCACCCGCCAGGTGGCGCCGGAAGAGACGCTGTGGACGGTGGACGGGGCCGGCGGCGACCTGTTCGGCGAAGCCGCGCCCTCGGCGGTCGCGGGGGCGCGGGCCTTCACCGTGCCGCGCGACTTCCTGGAGCTGGCGGACGCCGTGATCCTGCATCGTTCCGACGAGCGGTTCGGCTTGCTCTACCGGCTGCTCTGGCGTTTGGCGCGCGAACCGGCCCTGTTGCGTCACCACTCCGATCCGGACGTGCAGAAGGCCCGGCATTTCGCCAGGTCGGTGACGCGCGCCGCGCACAAGATGAAGGCCTTCGTGCGCTTCCGGCTGGTGAGCGATCCGCAGGGGGACAGCTATGTCGCCTGGTTCGAGCCCGCGCACCGGGTGACCGAGATGACGGCGCCGTTCTTCGCGCGGAGGTTTGCCAACCTGCGCTTTTCCATCCTCACCCCCGACGCCTGCGTCCATTGGGACACTCAGGACCTGGTGGTCCTGCCCGGCGCCGACCCGGCCGATGCGCCCAGCGAGGACCGGATGGAGGCCTATTGGCGCACCTACTACGCCGCGATCTTCAATCCCGCCCGGCTCAAGATCGGGGCGATGCAGAAGGAGATGCCCCGACGCTACTGGCGGAACCTGCCGGAAGCCCGGCTCATTCCGGAGCTGATCGCCAAGGCCGAAGCCCGCACCACGACCATGGTCAACCAAGCGCCCTCCACGCCCTCCCAACGGGTGGTCCGCGCCGCCCGGCGCGCGAGCCGCGACGCGCCCTACGACGGGCAGGCGGTCACCACCCCGGAAGAGGTGCAGGCCGGCGTACAGATGTGCCGCCGTTGCGACCTCTACCGCGACGCCACCCAGGGCGTGCCGGGCGAGGGGCCGCCGCGGGCCCGGCTGATGCTGGTGGGCGAGCAGCCGGGCGACCAGGAGGACCTGGCGGGCCATCCTTTCGTCGGCCCCGCCGGCCAGATGCTCGACAAGGCCTTGGCCGAGGCCGGCGTGGCGCGCGACCAGGCCTTCGTGACCAACGCGGTGAAGCACTTCAAGCACGAGCTCCGCGGCAAGCGGCGCATCCACAAGACTCCCAACGCCGGCGAGGTCACCGCCTGCCGGTGGTGGCTGGAGGCCGAGCGGCGGATCGTCGGGCCGCGGGTGATCGTGGCGATGGGCGCCACCGCGGCGCTCTCGGTGTTCGGCAAGCCGGTGGCGATCGGCGCGTCGCGCCAGCGCGCCCTGCCGCTGCCCGACCAGGCCCAGGGGGTGGTGACCTACCATCCCTCCTACCTGCTGCGGCTGCCCGACCACGACGCCAGGGCCAGGGCCTATGCGATGTTCGTCGAGGACCTGAGGTTCGCCTGGAAGCTCGCTGGTTGATTGCCGGCCGGCCTGCGTTCCCCTAACCGGTGGGGCCGCCAGCTGGCCCGAGAACGGAGAGATCGTGGTGGCGTCGTTGAAAAATCTCCTGCGCCGCCGCCGTCCCGCCGCGTCGACGCCGGCCGCGAGCTGGGCGGCAGGGCTTTTCGCGACCGAGCTTTCGCCGCTGCTGCAGCGCGCGGACGGCGCGGTGCTGGTCTGGACGCTGGCGGACGCGGCCTCGACCGCGACCATCACCGACCAGTTCAAGGCCAACGCCGAGGAATACCACCGCCGCTACGCCGCCAGCGACCACTTCGAGGCGCTGTTCCGCCAGGCCCTGGGCGCCACCGGCCTGACGGTCGCCGCCCGCCCATTGATCCTCGACCTCGGCAGCGGCTCGGGGGTCAACTCCGTGGTTCCCTGCCGACGGCTGTTCCCCGGCGCGCGCATCGTCGCCACGGACCTATCGGGCGAGCTGCTGGGCCTGCTGGCGGACTATGCGGTCAACGACGCGGCCGTCTCCGACGTGGTCTGCGTGAAGATGGACGCGATGAGCCAGGCGGTGTCGCCGGGCGCGTTCGACCTCGTCACCGGCGCCTCGATCCTGCACCATCTCGACAGTCCGGCCAGCGGCATCAAGGCCGCCTGTCGCGCGCTGAAGCCGGGTGGCCACGCGATCTTCTTCGAGCCATTCAACGGCTGGGCGATCGTGCGCCTGGCGTTCGAGCGGATCCGGGCGGAAGCCGTCCTGCGTGGCGACCCGCTGGCGCCTGCGCTGGACGCGGCGGTCGTCCAGCTGATCGAGGACGTGGCGGCGCGCAGCCCGGAATCCTATTCGGCCGGGCTGGCGGACAAGGACGACAAATGGCTGTTCTCCCGCACCGGCGTGGAGGCGATGGCGCGCAACGCCGGCTTTGAGACCGTCCGCTTCGTGCCGCACAACGATCACCCGAGCCTCTACCGCGACGTGGCGGCGAGCCATCTGCGCCTGTCGGTGGGCCATGACGACTTGCGCTTTCCGGATTGGGCTACGGCGATCCTCGACGGCTTCGACGCCGTGATGACGCTCAACGCCAAGCGCGAGTTCATGGTCGAAGGCACGATCGTGCTCAGCAAGGCTCGCTGACGGGCGGGATCGGGAACCTGCGCGCCGCTGAGCGGTTCGCTAGGGCGATGGCGACGCCCGAACCCACCCACCTCGACCCGCGTGATCCGGCCATGGCTGACGCGCACGACATCCGCGAAGAAGCCGACCGCGAGATCGCGGCCTATGAGGGCCTCTCCAGCCTCGTGCTGCTGATGCCGGAGGACCGCTGGGACGAGTTCCTGCGGCTGACCGGGGCCGCGGCGCGTGGCGACGAGGTCAAATATCGCGGCGTAACGTTCCGCAAGGCGGCGGTCACCGCGGTGGTGGCGCAGGAAGGCTTCTGACCGCCACGTTTGAGCCACAGAACCGGGTTCACCTTCCATGGCCCCGCTCGGGCGGGCCTTCGGGAATTTGGGACGGGCGATGCGGGGTGTGGCGATCCTGGCCGTTGGATTGCTCTGTGCGGGCTGCGGTCAGGTCGCGGACGCGCAGGGCCAGCTTGTCGAGACGCTGACGATTAGGTCCGCCATCGGCGACTACGAGAAGTCAGGCGCGCCGGTGGACCGCTGCGTCAAGGCCAAGCTGGTCGCGGCGGCCTATTCCGACGCCAACGATCTAGCCGAGGCCCAGGCGTGGCAGGCGCGGGAGCAGGAAGACTGCCGCCAGGCCACGATGGCTCTGCACGCTACCCCGCCGAGCGCAGCCAGGCCCTAAGCCGCGAGGAATCCCGCCTCGGCGAAATCGAGCATCCGGCCCAGCAGCGCCGCCACGTCGCCTTCGCGGGTCAGGCCGCCGGACAGGTGGTGCAGGCGGTCGAATTCCACGAAGCGGTTGTTGTGGACCATGCCGAGCACGAAGTGCAGGCGCCAGTAGACGCTCTCCGGCGGCAGGTCCGGGCGGGCGGCCTTCAGGGCTTCGGCGAAACGCGCCAGGTGAGAAACGTCGTTCTGCAGCGCCTCGCGCATCTCCGCGGTGCCTTCGGAACGGGCGCGGATGATGAACTGCACGCTGATCCGTCGCTCGTGCGAGGGCGCCGCCCAGCGCAAGGGAGGGGCGAACAGCGCCTCGAGGATGTCGCGCACCGGCGGCTTGCCGGCGTGGCGGTCGTTGGCCTCGTGCAACATGCGGGCCCGCTCGCGGTTCAACTCGCCTGTGCGCCGGCGGAAGATCTCGAACAGCAGGGCGTCCTTGGAGCCGAAATGGTAGTTCACGCTCGCCAGGTTGACCCCGGCCTCGGCGGTGATGTCGCGCACCGAGACGTTCTGGAAGCCGTGCAAGGCAAAGAGCCGCTCGGCCGCTGCGAATACCGCAGCCTTGGTGGCGGCGTGGGTCTCTTCGTCCGCAACGGTCTCTGGCGCGCCGGGGGTCTGGTCGGACATGTGGGGCCGCCTAGCGGGCGAGCTCCTTCATGGCCTTCTCCAGGCCCGCGAGCGTCAGCGGGTACATCCGCTCGCCGACCAGCTGCTTCATGACGCCGACCGACGGCGTGTAGTCCCAGTGCCGCTCGGCGGTGGGATTCAGCCAGATCATGTGCTCGTAGATGTTAGCCACCCGATCCATCCACACCGCGCCGGCCTCTTCGTTCCAGTGCTCCACCGAACCGCCCGGATAGGTGATCTCGTAGGGGCTCATGGTGGCGTCGCCGACGAAGATGACTTTATAGTCGTGCGGGAATTTGTGGAGGATGTCCCAGGTGTTCAGCTTCTCGGCGTGACGGCGCCGGTTATCCTTCCACACGCTCTCATAGAGGCAGTTGTGGAAGTAGTAGAACTCCATGTTCTTGAACTCGGAGCGGGCCGCCGAAAACAGTTCCTCGCAAACCTTGATATGGCTGTCCATCGAGCCGCCGATATCGAAGAAGATCAGCACGCTGATCTTGTTGCGCCGCTCGGGGCGCATGTGGATGTCGAGGTAGCCCTTCTCGGCGGTCCCATGGATGGTGCCGTTCATGTCGAGTTCGTCGGGCGAACCTTCGCGGACCCATTTGCGCAGGCGCCGCAGCGCCACCTTGATGTTGCGGGTGCCGAGCTCGACCTGGTCGTCGAGGTTCTTGTACTCGCGCTTGTCCCAGACCTTGATCGCCTTGCCGTGGCGGCCCTTGTCCTGCCCGATGCGCACGCCCTCGGGGTGATAGCCGTTGGCGCCGAAGGGTGACGTACCGCCGGTGCCGATCGCCTTATCGCCCTTCTCGTGGCGTTCCTTCTGCTCGCGAATCCGCTCGGCCAGCGCCTCCATCAGCTTGTCGAAGCCGCCCATGGCCTCGATCTGCGCCTTTTCCTCGTCGGTGAGGAACTGGTCGGAGAGCTTCTTCAGCCATTCGGCGGGAATGTCGGCGGTGACGTCGTCGCCCATCCGCTCCAGCCCCTTGAAGACGTGGGCGAACACCTGGTCGAACTTGTCGATATTCTTCTCGTCTTTCACCAGCGCCGCACGGCTCAGGTAATAGAAATCGTCCACCGAGCGGTCGATGACCTGCTTGTCGAGCCCCTCCATCAGCATGAGGTATTCCTTCAGCGTCACCGGCACCTTGGCCTGGCGAAGCTCGGTGAAGAAACGCATGAACATGGGCGACCGCGCCTCGTAACGAACGTCTGTTTGAACGCCGAGGATGGGGCGTCGGCTCCGCGATGTCCAGCATCGCCATCCTCTCCACTAAGGGCGGGAAGTCCGCGGGCCATAGGCGCGCAGGAAGGCGCGCACGCCACGGGCCGCCTCATCGTCGATCTGCCGGGCGGTGAAGTCGGGGATGGCGTTGCAGAGCCGGCCCTTGAAGGTCGGCGCCTGGACGAGGCCCAGGAGGTGCTGCGCCGCGCCCAGCGGGTCGCCGTCGACGTCGAGCGCGCCGGCGGCGTCCAGCGAGGCGAGGAACTCGGCCAGGCGCTCGCTGCCTTGCTTGGGGCCCGCGTCATAGAAGATCCGGCCGATCTCCGGCGCGCGTTCGGCCTCGGCGACGATCAGGCGGAAGTTGCGCAGCGTCGTCTCGTTGACGACATGCGCCAGGAAGGAGCGGCCGATGCGCAGCAGCGCCTGGGCCGCCGTCTCGCCGGGCTTCAGCGCGAAGACCTCGTCCTGCTGCCACAGGCAGCGGCGCTCGACATAGGCGTTGAAGAGGTCGTCCTTACTCTTGAAGTAGTTGTAGAGCGTGCCCTTGGACCCGCCCAGACGCGCGGCGATGGTCGACATCGAGGCGTTGGCGAAACCCTCCTCCAGGAACACCTCCTGGGCCACGTCGAGGATGCGTTCGCGGCGGGTGTCGCGGTCCAGTTTCGTCTTCGTCAGCTGCATTTTTTCCAACCGTACGGTATGGTCAGTCTTGACGCGCCATGCTGGCGCTCGCTATATCCCCGCGCACAATATATGACCGTACCGTACGGTATGACAAGAGTCCGCGCATGAGACCGTCCCCAGCTCCTCCGCAACGCTCCCGACTTCGCGCGGGCCTTGTCGGCCTGTTGGCCGCCACGGCGCTCAGCGCCTGTGCGGCCCTGCCGACGCCGACACCGCCGCGGATCGCCAAGGCGCCGCCGGGCTATGCGGCCGCCCGGACCCTTGCCGCGCCGACCGGCGACTGGCCCGCCGATGACTGGTGGAAGGCCTATGGCGACCCGCAACTCGACAGGGTGATGCAGTGGGCGCTGGCGGGCTCGCCCGACCTCGCGGTCGCCCAGGCCCGGGTGAGGAAGGCGCAGGCCTCGACGGTCCGCTCGCGTCTGCTGCCGAGCGTCTCGGCCAACGCCGGCGCCCAGGAGGCGAAGCAGAGCTACAACCTCGGCATTCCGCCGCAGTTCGTGCCGCAGGGCTACAACGACTACGGCCGCGCGACGCTGGACTTCAACTGGGAACTCGATTTCTGGGGCAAGAACCGCGCCGCCGTCGCCGCGGCCACTTCCGATGCCCGCGCCGCGGAGGCCGACGCCGCGGAGGCGCGGCTGATGCTGTCGACCAACGTCGCCGCCGCCTACGCCGACCTGGCGCGGCTCTATGCCGAGCGCGACGTGGCCGAACGCGCCATGGCCGTCCAGAGCGAGACCAGCAAGCTGGTGAGCGACCGCGTCGCCAACGGCCTCGACACCCTGGGCGAGCAGCGTCAGGCAGAGGCCAACCCGCTGCAAGCCAGGGCCGACCTCGCCGGCATCGACGAGCAGATCGCCTTGACCCGCAACCGGCTGGCGGCGCTGGCCGGCGGCGGGCCGGACAGCGGCCTCGGCATCGACCGCCCCAAGGCCGGGGCGTTGAAACCACAAGGCGTCCCCGCGGAGCTTGCCGCCAGCCTGGTGGGCCGCCGGCCGGACGTGACCGCCGCCCGCTGGCGCGCCGAGGCCGCCGCGCAACGGATCCATGAAGCGCGCGCCGCCTTCTTCCCGGACGTGAACCTGGCCGCCTTCATCGGCGTGCAGTCGCTGTTCCTCGGGAAGATCGTGGCCTCCGGCTCGGACATCGGCTCGGTCGGCCCGGCGGTCAGCCTGCCGATCTTCGATGGTGGACGGCTGAAGGCCAGCTACCGCGGCGCCGAGGCGGACCGCGACGCGGCGGTGGCGAGCTATGACGCGGCGGTCACCGAGGCCTTCCGCCAGGTTGCCGACGTGGTCGCCTCCAGCCGCGCCCTGCGTGCGCAGGTCGCCGACAGCCGCGCGGCGCTGGTGGCGAGCGAAGACGCCTACCGGATCGCCAAGCTGCGCTACCAGGGCGGGCTTTCCACCTATCCGGCGGTGCTGCTGGCCGAGCAGGGCGTGCTGCAGCGCCGGCGGATCGTCGCCGACCTCGACGCCCGCGCCCTGACGCTCGACGTGCAGCTCGTCCGGGCGCTGGGCGGCGGCTATCGCGCCGCCGCCTGACGCCGCCTCATCCGAAATTCGATCGAGTTCCAGGGACCCTCCCGATGTCCGACACCGCCACCCTCGCCAAGGCTCCCGCAACCGCTGGTCCGACCGCCAGCCAGACCGCCGCCAAGGCGCGTCGGCGGCGCCTGCTCGCCTGGCTCGCCATCGCGGTGGTGGTGGGCGGCGCGCTCTATGGCGCCTACGTCCTGATCTTCTCCGGCAAGACGGTGAAGACCGATAACGCCTACGTCGGCGCCGACGTGGCCCAGGTCACGCCGTTGATCGCCGGCCCCGTCGCCAAGGTGCTGGTTCGCGAGACCGAGGTCGTGAGGGCCGGAACGCCGTTGGTCATCCTCGACGACTCCGACGCCCGGATCGCGGTCGAGCAGGCGCAGGCCGCGCTGGGGCAGGCCGAGCGCAAGGTGCGCGGCTACGCGGCCAGCGACACGGCGCTCGCCGGCCAGCTGGCCGCCCGCGGCGCCGACATCGCTCGCGCCCGGTCGGACCTGGAGCGCGCCCGCACCGACCTTTCCCGCCGACAGGCCCTGTCCGCGTCGGGCGCCGTCTCCGGCGACGAACTGACCAGCGCCAAGAACCGCTTCGCCGAGGCCCAGGCCGCGCTCGCCCAGGCGCAGGCCAGCCGCGCCGCGGCGGCCGGCGCCCGCGAGGCCAACCGGGTGCTGATCTCCGGCGTCAGCCTGGAGCGCAATCCCGAGGTGGCGGCCGCCCAGGCGCGGCTCGACGCCGCCCGGCTGATGCTCGACCGCACGGTGCTGAAGGCGCCGATCGGCGGCATCGTTTCCAAGAAGCAGGTGGAGGTGGGCCAGGAGGTCGCGGTCGGGGCGCCGCTGATGGCCATCGTCCCGGCGACCCAGGCCTATGTGGACGCCAACTTCAAGGAAGTTCAACTCGACAAGGTGCGGCCCGGCGAACCGGTGACGCTGACCTCCGACCTCTATGGCTCGGGGGTGACGTTCCATGGCCGGGTCCGCGGCCTGTCGGGCGGCACCGGCTCGGCGTTCTCGCTGATCCCCGCCCAGAACGCCTCGGGCAACTGGATCAAGGTCGTGCAGCGCCTGCCGGTGCGTATCGACCTCGACCCGAAGGAGCTCGCGAAGCACCCCCTGCGCGTGGGCCTTTCGATGAAGGCCGCCATCGACATCTCCGGCGCGCGCTGAGCCGCGACGCCTGAAGGTCCAGGATCATGGCCAACCCCGGCTCCGCACCCGCCATGCCCGCTCCGATGACGGGGGCGTTGCTGGCCGTCACCTCGATCGCCCTGGCGCTCGGCACCTTCATGCAGGTGCTGGACTCGACCATCGCCAACGTCTCGATCCCGACCATCGCGGGCAACCTGGGAGTCTCGACCAGCCAGGGCACCTGGGTCATCACCTCCTTCGCGGTGGCCAACGGCGTCTCCGTGCCGCTGACCGGCTGGTTGATGATGCGCTACGGGGTGGTGAAGACCTTCGTCGGATCGGTGGCGTTGTTCACCATCGCCTCGTTCCTCTGCGGAATTTCCTGGAACCTACCGTCGCTGATCATCTTCCGGGTTCTCCAGGGGGCGGTCTCCGGGCCGATGATCCCGGGCTCGCAGGCGCTGCTGATCATGATCTTCCCGGCGACCCAGCGCGGCACGGCGCTGGCCATCTGGTCGATGACCACCCTGGTCGCGCCAATCTGCGGGCCGATCCTGGGCGGCTACATCTCCGACAACATTTCCTGGCCGTGGATCTTCCTGATCAACCTGCCGGTGGGGATCGTCTGCGCGCTGCTCTGCTGGCGCAACATGAGGACCCGCGAGACGCCCACCCGGGTGGTTCCCATCGACCGCACGGGATTCTTCCTGCTGCTCACCTGGGTCGGCGCGCTGCAGGTGATGCTCGACACCGGCAAGGACGCCGACTGGTTCAATTCGCCGGCGATCGTCGTCGAGGCGCTCATCGCCGTGGTCGGCTTCGTCGCCTGGCTGATCTGGGAGCTGAACGAGCAGCATCCGATCGTCGACCTCAGCCTGATGAAGTCCCGCAACTTCGTGATCGCCACCGTCGTGTCCTGCATCGGCTATGCGCTGTTCTTCGGCGCCAACCTTTTGCAGCCGCTCTGGCTGCAGACCCGGATGGGCTACATCGCCACCTGGGCGGGCCTGGTGGCGGCCCCGTCCGGCGTGGTGGCGGTGTTCCTGACGCCGTTCGCGGCGCGGCTGATGAACCGGGTCGACGCCCGCTGGACGGCGACGCTCTCGCTGGTCGCCTTCGCCGCCTCGTTCTGGCTGCGCTCGCTCTACACCACCGACGTCAATTTCGGGGCCCTGGTCGTACCGATGCTGGTGCAGGGGATCGCCATGAGCACCTTCTTCGTCTCCATGATCACCCTCACCCTGAACGGCGTGCCGGGGCCGCAGGTGCCGCAGGCCTCGGGGCTCTACAATTTCATGCGGATCACCGCCGGCAGCTTTGCCGCCTCCCTGGTCACCACCTGGTGGGACCAATCGGCCACCCTGCACCAGAGCCGCCTCGCCGAGGTCATGGGCGCAAGCGATCCGACTTTCACCGCTGCGCTCCGGAAGCTGGAGGGCGTGGGCCTCAGCGCACAGCAGGCGGTGGGGGCGGTGACCAGCCAGGTGGTCGGCCAGGCCTACCTGCTGGCCACCGACGACATCTTCCGGATCGCCTCGGGCCTGATGGTGCTGCTGATCCCCTGCGTCTGGCTGACCAAGAAGGCGCTGGGGGCCGGCGGGAGCCAGGCGGCGGCGGATTAGGCGAAATCCTCGGCGCCGCGCCTGAAGATGTATTCCCGGTCCACGGTGTCGCCGACGGCGAACCCGTACTCGCCAGCCTTCTTGAACCCGTGGCGGCCATAGAAGCGCTGGGCGCCGTGGTTTTCCGACCAGACCCCGATCCAGACGGGGCGTGGCCCCTGGCTCTGCAGCCACGAGATGGATTCTGCGAACAGGCGCGCGCCCAGGCCGCCGCCCTGCCAGGGTTTCAGCAGGTAGATGCGCTTCAGCTCCCCGCAGGCGGAGGTCACTGCCGCGTGGGGCAGGGTGCAGGGGCCGGCCAGTGCGAATCCCACCGCCTCGCCCTCGGCCTCGACCAGCCAGGACGCCTTGGCGGGATCGGCGAGGTCGGCGCGGGTGCGCTCCAGGCTGTAGGCCTCCGCCAGGAAGCTTTCGAGGTCGGCCGGCGGGTAGAGGTGGCCGAAGGTCTCGCGAAAGGTGCGGGCGCCGATGGCGGCGAGCGCGGTCAGGTCGGCGGACCCCGCGCGGCGGATCACGGGTTGAGGCATCGGGCGGCGCAGGAATCTAGGTTAGGATGAAGCATGACAGTCGCGCTCTACACCCATGTCGACATGCTCGACCACCGTCCAGGCGACCGACACCCCGAACGCCCGGACCGGCTGCGCGCGGTGACCGACGCGCTGGGCGACAGCGACCTGAGCCTCATGGTGCGCGAGGCGCCCCTGGCCGAGGAAACCGATCTCGCCCGCGTCCATCGCCAGCCCTACCTCGACGCGATCTTCGCCGCCCGGCCGGGCGCCGGCGGCCTGAAGCTGGACGAGGATACCTTCATGTCGGCCGGCAGCCTGAACGCCGCGCGCCGGGCGGCCGGCGCGGTCGTGGCGGCGGTGCGCGACGTTGCCGCGGGCGAGGCCGACCGGGCGTTCTGCGCCGTGCGGCCACCGGGACATCACGCCGAGCCGGGCCTGCCCATGGGCTTCTGCATCTTCTCCAATGTGGCGGTGGCCGCGCGCGCGGCCCAGGCCGCGGGCTTCGGCCGGGTCGCCGTCGTCGATTTCGACATCCACCACGGCAACGGCACCCAGGCGGCGTTCGACGGCGAGGAAGGCCTGTTCCTGGCCTCCATCCAGCAGTGGCCCATGTGGCCTGGCACCGGCCACCCGGACGAGCCCACCTCGGCCAACATCGCCAATGCCGTCGCCCCCGAAGGCGGGTCGCGCGAGGTCTGGCGCAAGGCCTTCGAAAGCCTGATGCCCAAGGTGGACGCCTTCGCGCCGGACCTGGTCATCGTCTCGGCGGGGTTCGACGCTCATCGGCGTGACCCGCTGGGTGGCGGCGGCCAGTCGCTGGAGGCGGAGGACTTCGCCTGGGCGACGCGGGCCATCGCCTCGGTGGCCAATCGACACGCCAAGGGCCGGGTTGTGTCGTCGCTTGAGGGCGGTTACGACCTTGAGGCTCTGGGCTCGTCGGCGCTTGCGCATGTGCGGGCGCTTTCCGAGGGGTAGGCCGCTTTTGCGCGGGTTAGGGACTGACGGGTGAGGGGTTGCACGCCAGCCGTTCGGATGGACTGGCCAGCGCTTTGACCGCCGGGGCTCCCCATGCGCCCGCGGCGGCGCGCGCCCCCACGGCGAAGCCGGGCGCGATCACCCTGGCCCGCCACGGCGAGCCGGCGCTGTCGCGCAAGGTGAAGCTGTCGTCGCTCGAGTACCGCGAATTCTGGGCGCGCTACGAGGTGATGGGCCTGCTGCCCGGCCAGACCCCGCCGCCGGCGCTGAGCGCCCGGGTCAAAGCCTGCGACGTGCTGATCTCCTCGACCCGCCTGCGCGCCATCGAGAGCGCCCGCGCCGTGGGCGGCGGACGGGCGTTCAGCCAGGACGAGGTGCTGGTGGAGGCGCCGCTGCCGCCGCCCAATTGGCCATCATGGATCCGGCTATCGCCGCGAATCTGGGGGTTCCTGGCGCGGTTCCACTGGTGGTTCTTCAACCATCATCAGGGCGAGGAGAGCCGTCGGGAGGCCGAGGCGCGGGCCGAACAGGCGGCCGCCCGGCTCGAAGCGATCGCCGACAACGGCCAGGATGTGGTGGTGCTGGCGCACGGCTTCTTCAACCTGCTCATCGGCCGTGCGCTGCTGCGCCGCGGCTGGCGCCGAACCGTCCGCGAGGGCCACAAATACTGGTCGACGCGGCGCTTCGAGCGGTTCTAGGAAGGCCCTATGTCCGAACCCGTCGACATTTCCGCCCTCAGCTTCGAACAGGCGTTGGCAGAGCTCGAGCAGATCGTGGGGCGGCTGGAGTCGGGCCAAGCGCCTCTGGAGGACTCGATCCGCATGTATGAGCGCGGCGCCGCCCTGAAGGCGCACTGCGAAACCCGGCTTGAGGCGGCGCGGCTTCGCGTGGAAAAGATCGTAGTCGGGGCGGCCGGCGCCCAAGGCGTCGAGCCCGCCGAGTTCACCTGATGCCGGCCAACGATCCAGGCGGGCCGGGCCGGCCGGTGGTGGGGCCGCTTGGCCAGCGGGTGGCCGCCGCCGCCGACCTGGTCACCGTGGCGCTGGACGAGCTTCTGCCACGCGCCGACGGGCCCGAATCGCAGCTCACCGAGGCGATGCGCTACGCCGCGCTCGGCCCGGGCAAGCGGCTTCGCACCTTCTTCGCGCTCGAGACCGGCAGGATGTTCGACGTGGCGGAACGCTCGGTGCTGAGGGCGGCCTGCGCGCTGGAATGTATCCAGGCCTACAGCCTGATCCACGACGACCTGCCCTGCATGGACGACGACGACATGCGCCGCGGCCGGCCGACGGTGCACAACGCCTATGACGAGGCCACCGCCGTGCTGGCCGGCGACGCGCTGCAGACCGCGGCCTTCGAGATCCTCGCCCATCCCGACACCCACTCGGACGGGGCGATCCGCGCCGAGTTGGTCATGAAGCTCGCCCAGGCGTCGGGGGCGAAGGGCATGGCCGGCGGCCAGATGATCGATATCCTGGGGGTGCGCGACGACCTCGGCGGGGTGGCGCGAATGCAGCGGTTGAAGACCGGCGCCCTCATCGCCTGCGCCTTCGAACTGCCGTTGGTGCTGGCCCGCGCCAAGGATTCCGAACGCCACGCCATGATGGGCTTCGCCCAGGACCTGGGCCTGGCCTACCAGATCGTCGACGATCTGCTGGACGCCGAGGGTGACGCGGAAAGCCTTGGCAAGGCGGTCGGCAAGGACGCCGCCAAGGGCAAGGCGAATTTTGTCACCCTGCTGGGCGTGGACGCCGCGCGCGAACGGCTGAACCTGCTCTCCAGCCAGACCAAGGCGCACCTGGAGCCGTTTGGCGAGGCGGCCGAATTCCTGCGGGCAAGCGTCGATTTCGTGTTAGAGCGCCGAAACTAGTTCCGTCCGGTTCGGTTCGCCCAACTCATGCCGATAACGCCGCTGCTCGACACCGTCGCCTCGCCCGCCGACACCCGCGGCATGTCGATCGCACAGCTGAAGGAGCTCGCCGACGAGCTTCGCGCCGAGACCATCGACGCGGTCTCCCAGACGGGCGGGCACCTGGGCGCGGGCCTCGGCGTCGTCGAACTGACCGTCGCCTTGCACCATGTCTACGAGACGCCCCGCGACATCCTGATCTGGGACGTCGGCCACCAGGCCTATCCGCACAAGATCCTCACCGGCCGGCGCGAGCGCATCCGCACCCTGCGCCAGGGCGGCGGGCTCTCGGGCTTCACCAAGCGGGTGGAAAGCCCCTACGATCCGTTCGGCGCGGCCCACGCCGCGACCTCGATTTCCGCCGCCCTGGGCTTTGCGGCCGCCCGCGACCAGAAGGGCGAGGACAACCGTGTGGTGGCGGTGATCGGCGACGGCTCGATGAGCGCCGGCATGGCCTATGAGGCGATGAACAACGCCTGCGAGACCACCCGCCAGCTCACCGTCATCCTCAACGACAACGACATGTCCATCGCCCCGCCGGTGGGCGGGATGAGCGCCTACATGGCCCGCCTGGTCTCCGGCGGCGGCTACCGCTCGATCCGCCGCGTGGGCAAGTCGGTGGCCAAGGTGTTCCCCAAGCCGATGCAGGAAGCCGCCCGCAAGGCCGAGGAATACGCCCGCGGCATGGTCACCGGCGGCACCTTCTTCGAGGAGCTGGGCTTCTACTACGTCGGCCCCATCGACGGCCACGACATGGATGCGCTGGTCCACGTGCTGCAGAACGCCCGCGCGATCACCGACAAGCCGGTGCTGGTCCACGTGGTCACCCAGAAGGGCAAGGGCTACGCTCCGGCCGAGAACGCCGCCGACAAGCACCATGCGGTGGTCAAGTTCGACGTGGTCACCGGCCAGCAGGCGAAGGGGCCGGCCGCGGCGCCCAGCTACACCAAGGTGTTCGCTCAGGAGCTGATCAAGCGAGCCGAGATCGATCCGGCGATCGTGGCCATCACCGCGGCCATGCCCTCGGGCACCGGCCTCGACCTCTTCGGGGAGCGGTTCCCCGGGCGCACGTTCGACGTGGGCATCGCCGAGCAGCACGCGGTGACCTTCGCCGCGGGCCTCGCCGCCGACGGGATGAAGCCGTTCGCGACGATCTATTCGACGTTCCTGCAGCGCGGCTACGACCAGGTGGTCCACGACGTGGCCATCCAGCGCCTGCCGGTGCGGTTCGCCATGGACCGCGCGGGTCTGGTCGGCGCCGACGGGCCGACCCACGCGGGCTCCTTCGACGTGGGCTTCATGGGTGCCTTGCCGGGCATGGTCCTGATGGGGCCGTCCGACGAGGCCGAGCTGGCTCGCGCCATCGCCACCGCCGTGGCGATCGACGACCGGCCCTCGGCCTTCCGCTATCCGCGCGGCGAGGGAACCGGCGTGGAAATCCCGGCTCTCGCCGAGCCCTACGAGATCGGCAAGGGGCGGATCGTGCGCGAGGGCTCGGCGGTGGCCATCCTGTCCTTCGGCACGCGGCTATCCGAAGCGCTGAAGGCCGCCGACATGCTGGCCGCGCGCGGCCTCTCCGCCACCGTCGCCGACGCCCGTTTCGCCAAGCCGCTGGACGTGGACCTGATCCTTAGGCTCGCCCGCGAGCACGAAGCGCTGGTCACCGTCGAGGAAGGCGCGGTCGGCGGCTTCGGTTCGTTCGTCCTGCAGACCCTGGCCGAGCACGGCGCGCTGGACCGCGGCCTCAAGATCCGCAGCCTGGTCCTGCCCGATGTCTTCCAGGACCAGGACAAGCCCGAGGTCATGTATGCCCATGCCGGCCTCGACGCCGACGGCATCGTCCGCGGCGCCCTGGCGGCGCTGGGCGCCGACAATATCGCGGCGAAGGGCTGGCGAGCCTAGGCCTCGATCACGGCCAGGCCGCGTCGCCGCGCGCGCGTCCCGCCAGGGGCGCGCAAGCCTAGAAGGGTGAGAACTTCTCGATCAGCGACTGGCCGGCCGGGGTTTTCTGGACGCGGCTGATGTCGCCGCGGCCGCCATAGTTGATGCGCGCCTCGGCGATCTGGGTGTGCAGGATGGTGTTGTTGGCGGCGATGTCCTCCGGCCGGACGATCCCGGCCACGGTCAACTGGCGCACCTCGGTGTTGGTGCGCACCTCCTGGGTGCCCTGGATCACCAGGTTGCCGTTCGGCAGCACGGCGGAAACCACCGCAGCGATGGTCAGGCTGATTTTCTCGGCGCGGTTGACCGCGCCGGCGCCGTCGTTGGTGGTCTTGGAGTTGGTCTGGAGCGCGTTGGCGGGATCGAAGCCGCCCGGCAGAATCTTCCCAAGGCTGGATTCCAGGCCCAGCAGGTGCGGCACGCCGGCCGTGACGCCCGAGGTGCGCGAACTGGAGGTCGAGTTGGTGGTCTTGGCGCTGTCGTCGATGTTGATCAGCACGGTCAGGATGTCGCCGACCTTGGCGGCGCGCTGGTCGTTGAAAAAGGTCCTGGCCCCGGTCCGCCACAGGGAGTTGGCGGTGGGCGGCGTCGAGACCGCGATGATCCTCTGGTCCATCGGGGCCAGGGCGGCGGGATAGCCGACCGGGGCGAGGTTTGGGCCTTTGACCGCTTCCTCGATGGTCGAGCAGGCTCCCAGCGGGGCCAGCAGGGCAAGGGCGGCGACGACGGCGAAAGCGGTACGCATGGGAGGGCTTCCTGTTATCGGGCGGCGTAGCGGAGCGAATGGGCGGATTTCATCTGTTCGGCGGCCGGGCCGACCACCGCCTGGCCGGGGCCGGTCACCACGGTCTGCACGACCTTCTTGGACAGGGTGTTCTGGACGGCCAGGGTCTCGCCGACGCCCGCGCTCCCCATGGCCTTGCCGTCGAGCGACAGCACGATGCCCTCGGCCTCGTAGGTGACGGTGACGAGGTCTCCGGGCTTGATCACCTGGGCGACGCCGACGTCGCGAGCGAGCACCACCGCGCCCGCGCGCAAGGGCCGCTTGGCCGCCTCGCCGATCACCATGTCGGGCTCGCTGGGCGAGTCCTGCGGCGCGGCGACCGCCTTGATCCAGGCGAGGTCCGTCGGCTGCACGATCTCGCCGGCGTTCAGGCTGCGCGTATAGGTCAGGACCTGCACATTGCCGCGCGGCGCGCTGGCCGCGACGGCCGCCCGGCCCGCGCCCGCATGCACGACGATCTTGTGCAGGCCCTCGGCGTTGGCCCAGTCGAGGCCGGCTCGCCGCGCGGCGAGCTGCACGGCGGGGGCGTCGAGCACCACCGTGGCGCCCGAGCGGGTGGCCACCGGAGTCCGCGCCGCCGCGCCCGCGCCTTCGAACAGGTCGCCCAGGGTGACGACGCCGTCGCTGTCGCCGATGTCGGCCTTCAGGGTGACGGCCTGACCGGCCAGCGCGGGGCCCGCAACGGCGAGGGGGGCGAGCGCCAGGACGGCGACTAAGGTCACGAGCCCGCGCATGGCTTAGGCCTTCACCTGGTTGGCGACGCCCAGCATGTTGTCGGCGGTGGAGATCACCTTGGAGTTCATCTCGTAGGCGCGCTGGGCGACGATCAGGGCGGTGATCTCGGTCACGGGATCGACGTTGGAGGCTTCGGTGTAACCCTGCAGCAGCGTGCCGAAGCCCTGCGTGCCCGGCGTGCCGGTGGTGGCGGCGCCAGAGGCGGCGGTCTCTTTCAGCAGGTTGCCGCCCTCCAGCGAAAGGCCGCCTTCATTGGTGAAGCTGGCCAGTTCGAGCTGCCCTACCACGCTGGGCGTCGCGCTGCCGGGCTGGGTCACCTGCACCTGGCCGGACTGGGAGATGGTGACATTGGTGGCGTTCGGCGGGATCGAGATGGCGGGCTGGACCTGGTAACCGTCCTGGGTGACCAGCTGGCCCTGGTCGTTGGTCGAGAAGTTGCCGGCCCGCGTGTAGGCGACGTCGCCCGATGGCGTCAGCACCTGGAAGTAGCCGCGGCCCGTGATCGCCAGGTCGTACTGGTTGCCTGTGGCGGTCATCGCCCCCTGCGTGCCGATCCGGTAGACCGACCCCGTCTTGACGCCCGCGCCGATCTGGATGCCGGTCGGGACGATGGTCCCCTGGTCGGAGGACTGGGCGCCGGCCTGCTCAACGGTCTGGTAGAGCAGGTCCTGGAACTCGGCGCGCTGCTTCTTGAAGCCGACCGTGTTCATGTTGGCGATGTTGTTCGAGATGACCTCGACGTTCATCTGCTGGGCGGCCATGCCGGTCGCGGCGGTACGGAGAGCTTGCATCGCTCAGATCCTCACTATTGCAGCCGGCCCAGGCGCGCGACGGAATTGCGCGACAGGTCGGTCTCGGCGGAAATCATCTGGGAAATCTGTTCGTAGGCCCGGTTGACCTCGATCATCTTGGTGATCTGCAGGATCGGGTTGACGTTGGAATTCTCCAGCATCCCCTGCCGGATCTTGACGTCGGTGGTGACAGTGGCCTGCTGGTTCGAGGCGTTCTGGTAGAGGTTGTCGCCGGTCTTCTCGAGCGCCGACAGGCTGGCGAACTTGAAGACCCCGATCTTGCCGATCCGCTCGGTTCCCTGGCTGACCACGCCGTCCGGGGAGATGCTGATCTGTCCGGGCTTGGTCGGGTCGATGGTAATCTCCCCGCCGCCCTCGTCGGCCACGACATCGCCCTTCTGGCTGGTCAGGCGGCCGGTATCGTCGGTGCGGAAGTGGCCGTCGCGGGTGTAGCGGTCGCCTGCCTTGGTTGTGAGCTTGAAGAACCCCTGGCCCTCGATGGCCAGGTCCATCGGCCCATCCGTGCGCCGCAGGCTGCCCTGGCCGAAGTCGCGGGCCACGCCGTCGGCGCCCACGAACTTCACCGGCCGCGGGCCCTGCAAGGTGAAGGCCGGCGCCCCGGGCGTCACCTTGGTCATCAGGGACTCGAACTTGAAGCCATTGGTGTCGGCGTTGGCGATGTTGTTGGCGACAATGTCCATCTCGCGCTTCAGCACCATCTGGCGCGACAGTCCGACGTAGAGGGTGTTGTCCATGCGATTTTTCTTCGGACCTTGGGACGCGATACTTTCGTCCCTACCGGCTGCAAACTTCGGGCCAACCTGAAAGTCTAGTAAAATCAAAGAGCAACAAAGTTAATGGAGGTCCGGCGGCGGAATCTGCCGGGCAGGCTTGTCACCCATTAACGACCGTTAAAAACCGCCCGTTAACCAACTCGGCGCATCGGTGAACCTGTAGGTTTCTAAGGAACGCGCGCGTGGCCGAGGACAAGGTCCAGGAGGCGCCCGAGGGGGAGGCTCCCGAGGGCGGGGAGGGCGAGGGCGGCAAGCCCAAGAAAAAGCTCTCGATGAAGATGATGCTGCTGGCCGGCGCCGCGGCCCTCGTGGTGGTCGGCGGCGGCGGAACCGCGGGCTTCATCTTCCTCAAGCCCAAGCCGGATATCGCCGGCAAGGCCGGCGCCAAGAAGCCCGCGGCCAAGAAGGGCAAGGACGACAAGGGCAAGAAGGACGGCAAGACCGCGGGCCAGGTCAGCGAAGGGCCGGACGGCGTGCTGTTCTACACCATGCCCGACGTAGTCGTGAACATGCAGACCGCCGATGGCCGGCCCACCTTCCTGAAGCTGAAGCTGACGCTGGAGCTGCCCGACCAGGCGACGGTCGACGCCCTCGACCCGAACATGCCGAGGCTGCAGGACATGTTCCAGACCTTCCTGCGCGAGCTTCGCCCGGAGGACCTGTCGGGCAGCCAGGGCTCCTTCCAGCTGCGCATGGAGATCCTGCGCCGCGTCAACCTGGTGATCGCGCCGTACAAGGCCAACGCCGTCCTGATCGAGGAGATGCTGATCAACTAGCGCTCCGCAACGGACCGCCAGCGATCGCCTTCACCCATGGCCGACGAACCCGAAGACCCGGTAGACGACGCCCCAGAGGCCAGCGCTACAAGCGCGGCCGGCCAGGACGCCAAGGCCTGGAGCGAGGACGGCGACCCCAGCTCCGAACGCATCCTCAACCAGGACGAGATCGATAGCCTCCTGGGCTTCGACCTCTCGGAAGAGGAAGGCGGCGAGCGCACGGGCATCCGCGCGATCATCAATTCGGCGCTGGTTTCCTACGAGCGCCTGCCGATGCTGGAGATCGTCTTCGACCGCCTGGTGCGGTTGATGACCACCAGCCTGCGGAACTTCACCTCCGACAACGTCGAAGTGAGCCTGGACAACATCTCGTCCATCCGCTTCGGCGACTACCTGAACTCGATCCCGCTGCCGGCGATCCTCTCGGTGTTCCGCGCAGAGGAATTGAATAATTACGGCCTGCTGACGGTCGATTCCAACCTGATCTATTCGATTGTCGACGTGCTGCTGGGCGGGCGCCGTGGCACCGCGGCCATGCGCATCGAGGGCCGGCCCTACACCACCATCGAACGCGTGCTGGTGCAGCGGATGGTCGAGGTGGTGCTGGGCGACGCCCGCGAGGCCTTCGAGCCGCTGACGCCGGTGACCTTCACCCTCGACCGGCTGGAGACCAATCCGCGCTTCGCCGCGATCGCCCGGCCGGCCAACGCCGCCATCCTGGTGAAGCTGCGCATCGACATGGAGGACCGCGGGGGGCGCATCGAACTGTTGCTGCCCTACGCGACGCTCGAGCCGATCCGCAAGATGCTGCTGCAGCAGTTCATGGGCGAGAAGTTCGGCCGCGACAACATCTGGGAAGGCCACCTGGCCACGGAACTCTGGACCACCCAGATGGAGGTCCGGGCGGTTCTCGACGAGCAGCAGCTGGGCCTCAAGCAGGTGCTCGACCTGAAGGTCGGGGACACTCTGATGCTCAACGCAACGCCCGACAGCCTGATCGAGCTGCGCGCCGGCGTCATCCCGCTCACCCGCGGCCGCATGGGCCGCCGCAACACCCACATCGCCGTCCGCGTGGAGGCGCCTCTGACGCCCAACGCCCGGCAAGCCGTGCAGGGAAGCCTATGAGCCTGATCGGACTGATCATGAACCTGCTGCTGGCGGGCCTGCTGGTGGCGGCGCTCGGCATGGGCTGGCGGCTGAACCGGCGGCTGAAGGCGCTGCGCGACAGCCATGACGGCTTCGCGGTGGCGGTGGCCGAGCTGAACCGCGCCGCGTCCCGCGCCGAGCAGGGGCTTTCCGACCTGCGGGCCGCCACGGACGAGGCCGTCGACATCCTCGGTGACCGCATCGAGAAGGGGCGCGCCCTGGCGTCCCGGCTGGAGCGCCTGATCGACCACGCGGCCGTGCCGCAGCGCGCGGCGCCCGCAAGCCTCGCCGACGATCCGGTGGCGGAGCGCCGCCTCGGCGCGCTGCTGGCCGCCGCCCGCGAGATGCGTCCGGACCGCGCAGCGCGGACGGCCCGCCCCCAGCCGGCGGAAGGCCCGCTTCTGCGCGCGCCGCTGCTGGCCCAGCCCGCGCCGCGCGTCCGGCGCAGCGTCGAGGACGACCTCTTCGACGACGCGCCGCTCACCCTTGACGACGTCCGCGGAGACCGCCGGTGAAATCCATGCCCCGCATCCTGCCGCTGGTGGGCGTCGCCGTCGGCGGCGTGCTGGCGATCAACGCCCTGGCCGGCGCCCGCGACCTGCCGGACCTGATCACCGGCGCCAAGGCCTTCGCCGAGGGGGCCGCGGCCAAACCCGCCAGGCCCGCGAAAGCCGGCCACAAGCAGGCCGCCGATGCGAAGGCCGCCGATGCGGCGACCACGCCTGCGGTTCCCGGCGCCGCCGCGGCGCCGACCGGTGACGCCAAGGACGCGGCGGCCAACGCCGCCCTGCCGCCCCCCACCATCCAGCCGAAGGGTGTCTGCGCCCCCACCGCGGCCGAGCTCGCCAAGGAGGCCGGCCTCTCGCCGGCCGAACTTCAGGTGCTGCAGAACCTCGGCGCGCGCCGTGGCCAGCTCGACCAGCGCGAGGCCGACCTCTCCACCCAGCTGGCCCTGCTGGCCGCCGCCGAGGCCAAGATCGACGTCAAGACCAAGGTGCTGCAGGGCCTGAGGACCGACGTCCAGGCGCTGCTCGCCCAGGCCGACGGGCGCGAAGCCGCTGAGGTCGATCGCCTGGTCAAGGTCTACGAGGGCATGAAGCCCAAGGACGCCGCCGCGCGCATGGCCATCCTGGAAGACAGCGTCCGCCTGCCGATCGCCGCCAAGATGAAGGAGCGGTCGCTCGCCGCCATCGTCGGCCAGATGCCGCCGCAGGACGCGAAGAAGCTGACGGAGTCGCTGGCCCACCGCTTCTCCGCGGCCCAGACCCTGGCCCAGAACGCCAGCGCTCAGGCCGACGCCGCGGCCTCCGCCACCGCTGGCCCCGCCGAGGCCAAGGCCGCGGCGCCCAAGGCCAGGCCGGTCCGGGCCGCCAGGAAGACCCCGCGGCGCAAGAAGGCGCCGGCCAGCGCCGTGGCGGCGGCGACAGCGCCGGCCGACAAGCCTGCCGCGGCCGCCGCCGCGTCGGCCCCCGCCGCCGCGCCGCCGCCCGCCAAGGGCGGGTAGTCCCCGTGAACCTGCGCCAGACCCTGCGCGCAGGGGTGGCGGCGATCGCCGTCGCCAGCGTCGTTGCGCCCGCGGGCGCGGCGCCCGCCGGCATCGACGTCCATGTGGCGCAGGCCGACGGCTTCTCCCGTGTCGAGTTCCACGGCGCCCCGGAGGCGGCGGTCAAGCGCAGCGGCCAGACCCTGACCCTGACCTTCCCGCGCGATGCGGACCCGGACATCGCGCGCCTGCGCACCGCCCCGCCGAAGTGGATCAAGACCGCTGAGAAGCGCCATGTGCGCGGCCGGCTCGAACTCGTCCTGACGCTCACCGACGACGCCGACGTCAAGACCGGCTCGGCGGACGGCGCGATGTTCGTCAACGTCTTCCAGAAGGCTCCGCCGACCGCCGAGGAACTGGCCGCCGCCAAGGCCGCGATCCCCGAACCCCAGCGTCCGAACCCGATCCCCGCCGGTGGCGTGGTCCACATGGCCTCGAAGATCGACAACGCCCAGGTGGAGTTCAGCTTTACCTGGGCCAATCCGGCCGGCGCGGCCGTATTCCGGCGCGGCGACGCGGTCTGGGTGGTGTTCGACGCCCCGGCCGTGCTCGACGTGGGGCACGCGCCGCGCGGCCTGACGCAGTATTCGGCGATCTTGTCCACGCGCGGCAGCGACTACGCCGCGGTCCGTATCGACGCCGCGCACGCCATTCCGGTGTTCGCCACCTCGATCGGCAATACCTGGACGGTGGCGTTGGGCCCCGGCGACGAGGGCCCCTCCAGCGAGGTCCGCATCCAACGCGATGACGCGGACGGGCCGCCGGCCCTGAAGGCGGCGGTGGCCGGCGCGACCAAGGTCGTGCAGATGGCCGATCCGCAGGCGGGCGACACGGTCAGCGTGGTCACCGCGCTCGGGCCCTCCAAGGGTCTGCCGAGCCGGCGCGACTATGCGCAGATGGCCGTCCTGCCCTCGGTGCAGGGCCTGGCGGTCGAATCCCACATCGAGGACCTGGCGGTCAGCCGCGACGGCGACATCGTCCACATCGGCCGTCCGCTCGGCCTGGCGCTTTCACCCAACCCGACGAACCAGGAGGTGGAGCGGCTCACCGTCGACGCGCCGAGGCCGGCGGCCATGCCGGGCCTGATCAACTATGTGGATTGGCCGAAGACCGGACCGAAAGGCTTCCTCGACCGCTACCACCACCTGCTGGACGCCGCGGCGGTGGAGAGCGCCAATACGGACCGGGCCGCGCCGGTGGCCGCGCGCATGGCGCTCGCCCGCTTCCTGGTCGGTTCGCAGTTGTCGTACGAGGCCATCGGGGTGCTGAACGACGCCGCCCGCGCGAACCCCTCGCTGATGGACAACCCGGAGTTCCGCGGCCTGCGCGGCATCGCCCGCGTGATGGCCCGCCGCTACAAGGAAGCTGAAGCGGACTTTTCGGCCCCCGCCCTGGTGGAGGACCGTTCCAGCGCGCTCTGGCGCTCCTACATCGCCGCCCAGCTCGCCCAGTGGCCGGAGGCGCGCGCCCAGTTCGCCAAGGGCGCCGAGGCCTTCAACATGTTCTCGCCGACC
The DNA here is from genome assembly GCA_044445675.1 of Caulobacterales bacterium. Lineage (GTDB taxonomy): Bacteria > Pseudomonadota > Alphaproteobacteria > Caulobacterales > Caulobacteraceae > Phenylobacterium. The sequence goes on from JBIOED010000017.1 coordinate 29,806, forward strand.
TGGAAGGCGCGCTTCGCGCGCGCCGACGCCCAGGCCGCGCTCGCCCAGGGCGACCTGCCGAGCGCCGAAGCCCGCATCCGCCTGGCGCTGGCCGACAAGACCGACGTCTGGGAGGAGCTCGCCACCCGTCTGCTCCAGGCCCGCGTGATCGAACAGGAGGGCCATAGGGATCGCGCGCTGCGGATGTACACGGCGATCGCCACGGTCCCCAGGGAGGCCCTCTCCTCGCAGGCCCTGCTGCGCGCCACCCAGATCAAGCTGGAGACCGGCAAGCTGACGCCCCTGCAGGCGGCCACGGTGTTCGACGGGCTGCGCTACCGCTGGCGGGGCGATGCGACCGAGCTGGAGACCATCCGCGCGCTCGGCCAGCTCTACCTCAGCCAGGGCCGCTACCGCGAAGCCCTGGAGGCGCTGCGCTCGGCTGGCACGCGCCTGCCCGACCTGCCGGAAGCCCTGCAGCTGCAGGCGGACCTGTCGGCGGCCTTCCGCTCGCTGTTCCTGGACGGCCACGCCGACGGTCTGGAGCCGGTGCAGGCCCTGGCGTTGTTCTATGACTTCAAGGAGCTCACCCCGATCGGCGCCGACGGCGACCTGATGGTGCGCAAGCTGGTGCGCCGGCTGGTGGACGTCGACCTGCTGGATCAGGCCGCGGTCCTCCTGAAGTACCAGGCCGACAACCGTCTCGATGGGGTGCCGCGCGCCCAGGTAGCCACCGACCTGGCGGTCATCTATCTGATGGACAAGAAGCCCGAGCAGGCGCTCGACGCGATCAACAGCTCGCGCACCACGATACTGCCCAACGCCCTGAACGCCGAGCGCCGGCTGATCGAGGCGCGCGCCTGGGCCGGCGTCGGCCGCTATGACGCTGCGCTGGAGATCATCGAGAGGGACAAGACCAAGGAAGGTCAGGACCTGCGCGCCGAGATCACCTGGCAGCAGAAGGATTGGGCCAAGGCCGGGCCGCTGTTCGAGAAGGCGCTGGGCGAGCGCTGGAAGAACCCCGCCGTGCTCTCCGCCGACGAGGAGGGCAAGCTGCTCCGCGCCGGGGTGGCCTACAGCCTGGCCGGCGACGATGCGGCCCTGACCCGCCTCAGCGCCCAGTACAAGGGCTTCTTCGCTGCGGCGCACAATCCAGCCGCCCTGAGGATCGCCTTGACCGGGGTTTCGACGAACCGGCTGAGCGTCGCCGACTTCGGCCGGGTCAGCGCCGACGACGAGGCGTTCACCGGCTGGGTCGAGAAGATGAAGGCCCGCTTCAGGACCCAGCCGGCGCCGGTCGGGACCGGCCGCGTCGCGGCCTCGGCGGCGGCGGCCCCCGCCAAACAGGCGCAGGCCGCCACGGGGTCGGCAAAGGGGTAGCCCGTCGCTCAGGGGGCAGCGGCCTTGCTGCCGGGACACGCCGCCGAAAGGCGCGCGTCCCTGCTACCAGTCGCGGGCCACGTCCTTCGCGCGGTCCCGCCGACCGAGCAAGAGGCATTCCAGAACGGCGACTTGGGCGTTTGTAGAGTTGCGCCCTGTTGTCGAGAAGGGAGGGCCGGGCGGTCTCCATGGCGCTACTGGACCGCGGGCAAAAAGGGGCGTTCTGTGCTAGCTGTCGACGTTCGTATTTCGACTATCTCATTGCATTTGCAGGAGTCTTGCTTTCACGAGTTGGTCTTGAATCTCTTTTGAGTCGCACAGCTCCGCCGCGTTCCAGCAAAGGACCGCCATGACCGACGCGCCACCCATCCGCGCCGAGCGCCTGCTGGCCTTCGCCGCCGCCGCCCTTGCGAAGGCTGGGATGCGGCCTGAGGACGCGCAGCTGGTCGCCGATACGCTGGTCCAGGCCGACCTGTGGGGACATCAGTCGCATGGCGTGATGAGGACGCCCTGGTATGTCGCTCGCCTCAGGGCCGGGGTCGCGAAGCCCGAGGCGACGCCGAACCTGGTCGTCGACGCGGGCGCGGTCGGGGTGATCGACGGCCGCGACGGCATGGGGCAAGTGGTGGCGGCGCACGCCGCGCGCGACGTGATCCGCCGCGCCAAGGCTCACGGCGTCGGCGCCGTCGCCGTGCGCAACTCCAATCACTTCGGCACGGCGATGTACTTCACCCTGATGGCCCCGCCCGCCGGCTGCATCATGTTCCTGTCGACCAACGCCAGCCCGGCCATGGCGCCGTGGGGCGGCCGCGAGAAACTGGTCGGCACCAACCCCTGGTCTTGGGCGAGCCCGGCGGGGCGCCACCCGCCCATGGTGCTCGACATCGCCAATACCGGCGTGGCGCGCGGGAAGATTTACCTGGCGAGTCAGAACCGCGAGGCCATTCCGCACGGATGGGCGATCGACGCCGACGGCAAGCCCACCCACGATCCGCTGGCGGCCCTGGCCGGCGCCATCCTGCCGATGGGCGGCCATAAGGGCTCTGGAATCTCGATCGTGATGGACGTGCTGTCGGGCGTCCTGACCGGCAGCGCCTTCGGACCCGACGTCGCCGGTCCCTACCAGGCCGAGCGGCGCAGCGGCGCCGGACACCTGCTCATCGCCCTGAATATCGAAGCCTTCGAGGCCCTTCCGATCTTCAACCGGCGCATCGAGACGCTGATCGAAGGCCTGAAGGCCGCGAAGCTGGCCACCGGCTTCGAGGAGGTGCTCTATCCGGGCGAACTCGAGGCCCGCAACGCCGAGCGCCAGCGTGCGGAAGGCCTCATCCTGCCCGCCGACACCCTGCGCGACCTGTCCGCCCTGGCGCGCGACCTGGAGATCGCGGGCCTGTAGGCATTCTCAGTGGCTCGACGGGACGCGGAGCCCTCGGCGGGCTATAGAGCCGCGATGCAGATCCTGACGCTGCCCGGGGACGGAATCGGACCCGAGATCACCGAGGCCACCGTGGCCGTCCTCAAGGCAGCGGACGCCGCGCTTGGCCTGGGCCTCCGGTTCGAGGGGGCCGACATCGGCCTGGCGAGCCTCGCGGCCACCGGCAGCACTCTGCCCTCGCAGGTGATGCAGCGGATTCCCGAGGTCGACGGCGTGATCCTGGGACCGGTCTCCCACTACGACTATCCGCCGCGCACCGAGGGCGGGATCAATCCGTCGGCCGAGCTACGGGTGGCCTTCGACCTCTACGCCAACATCCGGCCCTGCCGCTCGCGCCCCGACCTAAGCGTGCTGCGGAGGCCGATGGACCTGGTCATCGTCCGCGAAAACACCGAAGGCTTCTATGCCGATCGCAGCATGTTCGCCGGGGGCGGCGAATTCATGCCCGACCCCGACAGCGCCTTCTCGATCCGCAAGATCACCGCCAAGGCCTGCCGGCGGGTGGCCAAGGCGGCCTTCGAGCTCGCCCGCGAACGACGCCGGAAGGTCACCGCCGTCCACAAGGCCAATGTGCTCAAACTGACCGACGGCCTGTTCCTTCGCGAGGTGCGCGTGGTGGCCGAGGCCTATCCCGATGTCGCCCTCGAGGAGCTGATCGTCGACGCCGCCGCGGCGCAGTTGATCCGCAGCCCGGAACGCTTCGACGTCATCGTCACCACCAACATGTTCGGCGACATCCTTTCCGACGAGGCTTCAGAGCTGAGCGGCAGCCTTGGACTGGCCGGGTCGATCAACGCCGGCGACGACATCTGCGTCGCCCAGGCGCAGCACGGCTCGGCGCCCGACATCGCCGGCCGCGATATCGCCAATCCCACATCGCTCATCCTCTCGGCGGCGATGCTGTTCGACTGGCGCGGCCGGCGGGACGGGAATGCCAGGCTGTCGGCGGCCGCCCGGCGGATCGAAGCGGCTGTGGAGCGGGTCCTGCAGGCGCCGGACCTGCGCACCCGCGACGTCGGAGGCCCGGCCGGAACGGCGGCCTTCGCGGCGTCCGTGGTCGAGGCGCTGGGCGCATGACCGTCGCGCGCCGGCCCGCCGTCCTGCGCATCGCCGAGATCGCGCCTCGCGAGCGCGGCGGCGGCGTGCGGACCCTGCCTCTGGTCAACGCCCGGATCGGCTCGACGCGGACGCTGAGCGGCGTCACCGATTTCGGGCCGGGGGCCGCCATACCCCTGCACTTCCACAATTGCGAAGAGACGGTGATCGTGCTGGCCGGCCGGGCCCTGGCCGAAATCGATGGCGTGGAACATGCGCTCGGCCCCACCGACACGAGCTGGATTCCGGCCGGGACGCCGCACCGGTTCCGCAACGCCTCGCAGAGCGAACGCATGCAGATCTACTGGACCTATGCCTCCGTCGATGCGACCCGCACGGTCGTCGCCACCGGCGTAACCACCCGAATCGACGAAGAGCATGGAGTCGTTCCGGATTAGGTTCTTGGCCTCTGCTGCCAGGCCCGGACCGCGGCTTCGCGCTCCGGGCCTACGCGCCGAGGGCGCGCTGCGGCGAGGTTCCGGCTCTCCTCAGAACCTGGCTTTGAGGGTCACGTAGTAGGTGCGGCCGATGATGTCGTAGGTGGCCGAGTCGGGGGGGGGAGGGGGGGCGCGGCAGAAAAGGGGGGGCGGGGAGGGCAAGTGTGGGGAACCAGCCGCACAAGAAAAAGGCGTGTGAA
>JBIOED010000018.1:0-32465 GCA_044445675.1 Caulobacterales bacterium
CCGCGACCAGACGAGCCGCGACTGGTTCCGGCCGGACCCGCCCTACAAGGTCGTCGAATGGTCGATGCGCAACAACACCAACTACATGGAGACCGGCGTGCTCACCGGCCTGTCGGCGGTGGCCTCGAACCCCGAGCTGATTGTCGAGAACTTTTACCGCAAGAGCCGCAACTCCATCGAGGCCGGCAAGAAGGACGCGCCCTATGCCTTCCTGATCCCCGGTGACCAGCCGGACATGACGCGGGCGGGCCTGATGGTGAACCTGTTGCGCCTGCAGGGGATCGAGGTCGGCAGGACCACCGCGGACCTCACGCTGAAAGAGGGCAAGTTCCCGGCCGGATCCTTCATCGTCAAGCGCGACCAGCCCTATGGCCGCCTGGCGAAGATCCTGCTGGAGAAGCAGGTCTTCCCCGACAAGAAGCTGCGCACCTATGACGACAGCGCCTGGACCATGGGGATGATGGCGCATGTGACGGTCACGCCCACCGCCGACCTGAAGGCGCTGGATGCGCCCGTGGAGCCGGTGGACCAGGACCGGCCGCAGGGCTCGATCGGCGCGCCCGGCGCGGCGGCCTACGCCGTGCTCGACCACGGCTCGATCAACATGGCGACCCTGCGCTATCGGCTGAAGGGCGAACCGGTGCGGATCGCCGAGCAGGCCTTCAAGGCGGGCGACGTCCAGGTCCCCGCCGGCTCGTTCATCGTCGCGGCCGGCGCCTACGGGAAGCTGAAGGCCGCGGTGGTCCCGCTGGGGCTTACGGCCGTCGCCTTGCCGGACAAGCCCACCGTCGCCAGCCATGAGGCGGCTCTGCCGCGGCTGGCGGTCTATTCCACCTGGGGCTCGACGCAGAACGTCGGCTGGGTGCGCTACGCCTTCGACCAGTTCGAGACGCCCTACGACCTGATCTTCAAGGACGAGGTGAGGAAGGGGTCCTTACGCGCCAAGTACGACGTGATCGTCGTCCCGAGCCAGGGCCGCTCATCGAAGAACTTCGTCTTCGACATTCCCATGACGGGCAAACCGCTGCCCTACACCAGGACCGCTCAGTACCCGACCCAGGGCGCCTATGGCTCTTCGCCGGATATCCGCGGCGGCATGGGGCTCGCAGGCCTTGAGGAACTTCGCAAGTTCGTGGCGCAGGGCGGGGTGCTGATCACCCTGGGCGAGGCCAGCGCCGTGCCGGCCGAGTTCGGACTCACGCCGCAGGTGGAGATCAGCCGGCCCGCCAAACCCTTCTATGCGCCCGGTCCGATCGTGACGGCCAAGGTGCTGAAGCCGGCCAATCCGATCTTCTATGGCTACCCGGACCCGACCGTGACGGTGCGCTGGGCTTCGAACGCGCTGATGGCGCTGCCGCTGCGCGACCAGAATAACGTGCTGATGTCCTTCCCGGGCGGCGACAAGGCGGTGCGCAGCGGCCTGATGGTGGGGGCGTCCGAGGTCAAGGACCGACCTGCGATCGTCGACCTGCCGGTGGGCGACGGCCAGGTGCTGATGTTCGCCACCAATCCGGTCTATCGCTGGCAGAATTTCGGCGAGTACCGGATGCTGTACAACGCCCTGTTCTCCTACAAGACCCTGCGCGCCGGCCTCGGCGGCCCGCCGGTGCTCCCCGACCCGAACGCCAAGGACGACGAGAAGAAGGACGACGATACGGAGAAAAAGGCGGAGGGGTAGCCTCCGAGACGCCGCGCCCAGCGGCGACTCAGTCTTTCAACCACCAAGGACACCAAGGACACCAAGTTCGCCAAGACGCCTTGCAGCCGACACGCGGCGCGACATGGATCCACGACACCTTGGCGAACTTGGTGTCCTTGGCGGTTCCAAGACGACGGCGCCCGCTCCGCGGCCTTCTCTGAGGTCAATTCCGGATCGGACTAGGCGTCGACCAGGTTGCGGTCCAGGGCGGCGGCCTTCATCGACTTCTGTAGCTTCTCAAAGGCGCGGACCTCGATCTGGCGGACCCGCTCGCGGCTGACGCCGTATTGTGAGGCGAGCTCTTCCAGGGTGGTGGGCTCGTCCTTCAGCCGCCGCTCGGTCAGGATGTGGCGCTCGCGGTCGGTGAGTTCGGTCATCGCCTCTTCCAGGAGGCTCATGCGGATCGACTTCTCCTGGCTGTCGGCGACCACGGTCTCCTGACTGGGGGTCTTGTCGTCTACCAGCCAGTCCTGCCACTCGCTCTCGCTGTCGGCCCGCATCGGCGAGTTCAGCGAAGCGTCGCCGCCGGAAAGGCGGCGGTTCATCGAGATGACTTCCTCGTTGAGCACGCCCAGCTTGGTGGCGATGACGCTCACCTGATCGGGATGCATGTCGCCTTCCTGCAGGGCTGAAATCTCGCTCTTGGCCTTTCGCAGGTTGAAGAACAGCTTCTTCTGCGCCGCCGTGGTGCCCATCTTCACGAGGCTCCAGGAACGCAGGATGTATTCCTGGATCGAGGCGCGGATCCACCACATGGCGTAGGTCGCCAGGCGGAAGCCCTTGTCCGGATCGAACTTCTTGACCGCCTGCATCAGGCCGACGTTGCCCTCGGAGATCACCTCGCCGATCGGCAGTCCGTAGCCGCGGTAGCCCATGGCGATCTTGGCCACAAGGCGCAGGTGGCTGGTCACCAGCTGGTGGGCGGCGTCGGGGTCTTCGTGCTCCTGCCAGCGCTTGGCCAGCATGAACTCCTGGTCCTTGGCCAGCATCGGAAACTTGCGGATCTCGGACAGGTAACGGCTGAGGCCGCCGTCGGGCGACATCACTGACAGGGCGCTTGCGGCCATGGTTTATCCCCTCAATTCCTGGACGTCCGGGCCGCCGCGCCTTCCGCGCAAGACCCATCCGCCCCCCTCAACCTCTCAGATATGTACGAGGTTGCAGCGGCGAAAGGCCATCCAGGCGCCGGCCGGAAATATCCTACTGCGTTAGTGGGGCTTTCTAGCCCCGGATGGTGGCGCCTTCAAGGCGACGGTTTCTCACAAGGCCTGCAGCAAAGCTCCTATACGGGCCGTGGGCGGGGGGCGTCTGACGGCCGGCGCGGGGCAGGCTCAGAAGCCCGCGAGCAGCGCCTCCAGGGTGGCCATGTCCGGCGGCAGGGGGCTCTCGAAGCGCAGGACTTCGCCAGTCACCGGGTGGCGGAAGCCCAGCACAGCGGCGTGCAGGGCCTGGCGCCGCAGGCCGGCCTGGGCAATGGCGGCGCGCACCTTCTCGGCAGGCGGGCCGGAGCCGTAGGCCGGGTCGCCGAGGCAGGGGGCGCCGACCGAAGCCAGGTGAACGCGGATCTGGTGGGTGCGGCCGGTTTCCAGCGTGCAGGCGACGCGCGCGGCCAGCGGCTTCTCCGCTGGGCCGAAGACCCGCTCGGTGGCGTAATGCGTCACCGCGTGGCGGCCGCCGGACCTCACCAGGGCCATCTTCTTGCGGTCGGCGGAGGAGCGGCCGATGGCGCCTTCGATGGCGCCCTTTCCGCCGCCGCGCGGCGCGCCGCGGGTCAGCGCGACGTAGAGCCGGTCGATGTCGTGGGCGGCGAAAAGCGCCGAGAGGCCCTGGTGGGCGGCGTCGGTCTTGGCGACCACGACGACGCCGGAGGTGTCCTTGTCGATGCGGTGGACGATCCCCGGCCGCGCCACCCCGCCGATGCCGGAAAGGCTGTCGCCGGCGTGGTGCAACAGGGCATTGACCAGGGTGCCGCTCTGGCTGCCCGGCGCGGGATGCACCGCCATGCCGGCCGGCTTGTCGATGACGATCAGATAGGTGTCCTCGAACAGGACGCTGAGCGGGATCGCCTCGGCCACCGGCTCGGCCGCGGCGGGCGGCGGGATTTCCAGGCGATAGTCGCCGCCCAGCGCCTTGCCCGAGGCGTCGGCGACCGGCGCGCCGGCGCGGCTGACGTGGCCCTGGGCGATCAGCGCCTGGACGCGGGCCCGCGACATCTCCGGCAGCAGATCGGCCAGGACCTTGTCGATGCGCCCGCCGGCCGCCTCCGGGCCCACCGCGACGATGCGGACCCCGAAGGCGCCGTCCTCTTCGCCGTCAGGCTCGGTCGCCTCAGCCGCCATTCTTGCCGGCGGCCTCCTCTTCATTGCCAGTGATCGACCCGGCCTTGAAAAGGTATTTGGTGAGCTGCTCGTTGGCCTCTGTATCGTTGCGGCGGATCCACTCCAGCACCATCGCCGCGTGCTCCAGCTCCTCGCGCGCGTTGTGCCGCAGGATCGCCTCGAGGGTGGGGTCGTCGCAATCGTCGGCGCGCTGGCGGTACCAGTCGACCGCCTCGAACTCCTCGATCAGCGAGGTGATGGCGTAGTGCAGGTTGAGCGTCTTGCCCTTGAGTTTGTCGCGGGGGACGTGAAGGCCTTCGCTGGACACGGATCATCCTCTTGCTGTGCTATGCCCGTTCCAATACGTGAGCGCGCGAACAAGCGCGAGGCCGGGGGCGGAACATATGCGGGTGGACAGGCGCGGGGCGCTGATTCTGCTGGGCTCGGGCGCGGCGGCGCCGGCGACCGGGGCCCGGGCGAAGTCGGCGGCGTCCTTCCAGCACGGCGTGGCCTCGGGCGACCCGCTGCAGGACCGGGTGATGCTGTGGACGCGCATCAGCGCGCGCGGCTCGCAGCCCATCCCCTACCGCTGGCGGCTCGATCCGGTGGACGGCAAGGGCGGCGGCAAGCACGGCGAGGGCGTCACCGGCCCCGAGCGCGATTTCACGGTGAAGGTCGACGTGGTCAACCTCGATCCCGGCCGGGCCTACAGTTTCCAGTTCGAGGCAGGCGGGGTCGCCTCGCCGGTGGGCCACACCCGCACCTTGCCGGACGGGCCGACCAAGGACGTCGTGCTGGCCGTCTGCACCTGCGCGCTCTATCCGAACGGCTACTTCAACGCCTACGGCGCGATCGCCAGGCTGCCCAGGGTCGACGCAGTCGTCCACCTGGGCGACTACATCTACGAATATGGCGGCCCGGGCTCCTACGGCATGGACTCGGCCGTCGCCTCCCAGCGGCCGCACGACCCGCCGCACGAATGCCTCAGCCTCGCTGACTATCGTCGCCGCCACGCCCAGTACAAGACCGATCCCCAGCTGCAGGCGGCGCACGCCCGCGCACCCTGGATCGTCGTGTGGGACGACCACGAGACCGCCAACGACAGCTGGATGGGCGGTGCGCAGAACCACCAGCCGGCCACCGAGGGCGACTGGAACGTCCGCAAGGCGGCGGCGATCAAGGCCTACTACGAGTGGATGCCGATCCGCGAACCCGCAGGCGGCGGTTTTTCGATCAACCGCAGCTTCGACTTCGGCGATGTGGCGAGCCTGTTCATGCTGGAAACCCGGCTGACCGCGCGCGACCACCAGCTTTATCCGGACGTCGAACTGCCCAAGGCGCCGAGCGCCGCCGAGGTCGCGGCCTTCAAGCAGCGCCTGGCCGATCCGCGACGCAAGATGATGTCGGCTGGCCAGGAGGCGTGGCTGGGCAAGGGGTTGGCGGCGTCGGTCAGGGCGGGGACGCCCTGGCAGGTGATCGGCAACGAGGTGGTGATGGCCCGCCTATCCACCCCCCCGATCCGCCGCTACATGAGCGGGCCCGCCTATGCGGCGGCGAAGGCCGGGCTCGACCGCGCCGGCGCCGACCGGCTGGCGAGGATCGAGGCCAACGCCGCGCTGGGCCTGCCGTGGGGGACCGACATGTGGGACGGCTATCCCGCCGACCGCCAGCGGTTCCTGGGCCTCGTCGCGAAAGCCCGCGCCAACGCCATCGTGGTCTCCGGCGACAGCCACGCCTTCTGGGCCAACGAGCTCTACGACGCCGAGACGGGCGGCAAACGGGTGGCGGTGGAATTCGGGACGGCCGGGATCACCAGCCCCGGCCCCGGCGAACCGATCGCCCAGGTTCCGCTGGGTGAGGTCTTCGCCAAGTACAATCGCGAGGTGCTGTTCAACAACCAGACCGCCAAGGGATTCCTGTTGCTGACCCTGACCCACACCCAGGCGACGGCCGAGCTGATGGCGGTCTCCAGTATCCGGGACAAGGCGTTCACGACGCGGCCCATCGCGACCTACCGCGCGACGCCCGGGGCGGGCGGCGTCTCAGCACTGAAGCAGATCTAGTGTCCCGATTCCGAAGTTCGCAAGCACTTGCGGCAGGCTTTGGCGAACTTCGGAATCGACGAGGACACTAGCAAGCCTATGTTTCTAGTGTGCGTCTTGGATCTGAAGTTCGCTCCGCGCGCGGCCCGTGGAGCAGGCGAACTTCAGATCCAGCACACTAGCGCCGCTCCAGCGCCAGCCGGACGCCGAAGGCCAGGAACACGCCGCCGGTCAGCCGGTCGAGCCAGCGCACGACATTGGCTTTCTTCAGCGCGCCGGCGATGGGCCGGGTGGCGCCGATCAGGCAGGCGCACCAGGCCAGGCCCAGGGCGGCGTGGATCGCCGCCAGCAGGAAGATGAAAGGGGCGGGCCGCACGCCGCTGGGCAGGAACTGCGGCAGGAAGGAGATGTAGAAGACGCCCACCTTGGGATTGAGCAGGTTGGTGAGCAGGCCGCGGCGCATCCAGGCGAGGTCGCCGCCGGCCGAGGCCGCGCCGGTTTCGAGCTCGAAGCGGTCGCGCGGCTTGAGGATCAGGCCGAGGCCCAGCCAGACGAGATAGGCCGCGCCGGCCCACTTCAGCATCGTGAAGGCGACTGCCGAGGCGGCCAGTAGCGCCCCCAAGCCCAGCGCCACCGCCGCGCCCCAGACCAGGCAGCCGGTGACGATCCCGACCGCGGCGAACCCCGCGCGCTTGGGCCCCTCGACGGCGGCGGTGCGCAGGATCAGCGCGGTGTCGAGGCCGGGCGTCAGCGTCAGCAGGCCCGCGGCGGCTACATAGGCGGCCAGCGCCTCGGCGACCGTCACGGGCGCGCCACCAGCTTGCCGTCGACGATGACGCGATAGAAGCACGAGCGCGCGCCGGTGTGGCAGGCGCCGCCGTCGCCCTGCGGCCGCACCTTCAGCCACACGCAGTCCTGGTCGCAGTCGATACGCGCCTCGACCACTCGCTGGATCTGGCCGCTGGTTGCGCCCTTATGCCAGAGCGCGTTCCGCGAGCGGCTGAAGTAGTGCGCCTCGCCGGTGTCCAGCGTGCGGGCCAGCGCCTCGGCGTTCATCCAGGCGAACATCAAGACCTCGCCGGTGTCGGCGTGGGTGGCCACCGCGGCGATCAGGCCGTTCGCGTCGAAGCGGGGGCTAAGCGTCTCGCCGTGTTCGAGCGCCTGGGTGTCGGAAGCCGCGGGAAAGGTCGAACTCATGCGCCCCATATGGCGCCGCTGGGGCGAGTAGCGCTAGGCGTCTCCCCTCTGAGTGTCATCCCGGAAAGCCGCGCAGACGGCTTGTCCGGGACCTATAGACACAAATCCCTCCTGCGAACCTCGGACCCTCGGCGCGTATGGGCCCGGTCCTGGCTGCGCCAAACCGGGATGACATCGGTGGGGTTGGGCGGCCCTCGCGCCCTACTTCCGGTTCACGAAGTCCAGAAACCGCTGGCGCAGGGTCGGGTCGGTCTTGAAGACGCCGGTGAACTGGGTGGTGATGGTCGAGACGTGGCGGTGGTGGACGCCTCGGGTGGACATGCACTGGTGGTTGGCGTCGATCAGCACGGCGACGCCAGCCGGGCGCAGGCTGTCGGTGATGGCGTCGGCGATCTGCTGGGTCATGGTCTCCTGGGTCTGGAGACGCTTGGCGAAGATCTCCACCACCCGGGCGATCTTGGAGATGCCGACCACGCGGTTGGTCGGCATGTAGGCCACGTAGGCCTTGCCGAGGAACGGGGCCATGTGGTGCTCGCAATGGCTCTCCACCTCGATCTCGCGCAGCATGACGATGTCGTCGTAGCCTTGCACGTCCTCGAAGGTGCGGGAGAGCTCCTTGGCGGGGTCGGCCTCATAGCCCTCGAACCATTCGGCGTAGGCGTCGACCACCCGCTTGGGGGTGTCGATGACGCCCTCGCGGCGGGGATCGTCGCCGGCCCAGGCGATCAGGGTGCGCACCGCGGCCATGGCTTCCTCTCGGGTTGGGCGCTTGGCGGGGTCAAGATCAAGGTCGCCCGCACCTGAAGAGGGAGAGCCGACCAGGGTTCGGTCGCGGATAGCGTCCATGAGGAAGCGGTTCTTTCCGGGGCTGAGTTGCGCCGGGACGAAGGTCCCGGAAATGACGCGTGGCCACCCTTCGTTGGATGGAAAAGGCCCCGGAGGGTTCCCGTGGCTTCCCGATCCTTGCATCTGTATATGGGCGCTGGCCCTTGCCCGGCAACTGTCACGCTGCGTCAGTCGGAAACCTATGTCGCTCACCCTCTACGACACCATGGCCCGCCGGAAGCGGCCCTTTGTCCCGGCCGATCCCCGGCGGGTGACGATGTATGTCTGCGGGCCGACGGTCTACAATTACAGCCACATCGGCAACTTCCGGCCGGTGGTGGTGTTCGACGTGCTGTTCCGGCTGCTGCGGCGGCTCTATGGCGAGGGCGCGGTGCGCTACGCGGCCAACGTCACCGACGTGGACGACAAGATCAACGCCAAGGCCGCCGAGGAAGGCGTGCCGATCGCCTCGATCACCGACCGCTACCTGGCCGCCTACAACGGCGACGCCGCCGCGCTGGGCGCGCTCATGCCGACCTCGCAGCCGCGTGCGACCGAGACCATGGCCGCGATCATCGCGCTGATTTCCCGCCTGATGCACAACAACTCGGCCTATGCCGCCGAGGGCCACGTGCTGTTCAACACCCAGGCCTTCAGCGACTATGGCAAGCTCTCCGGCCGTCCCCTGGACGAGATGATCGCTGGCGCCCGGGTCGAGGTGGCGCCCTACAAGCAGCACCCGGCCGACTTCGTGCTGTGGAAGCCGTCGAAGCCCGGGGAGCCGGTGTGGGACAGCCCCTGGGGACCGGGCCGGCCGGGCTGGCACATCGAATGCTCGGCGATGATCGAGCAGGAACTGGGCCTGCCGATCGACATCCATGGCGGCGGCATCGACCTCGTGTTCCCGCACCACGAGAACGAGCTGGCCCAGGGGATGTGCGCCCAGCATTCGGAGGGGGGCCATCATGAGGCCTACGCCCGCTACTGGCTGCACAACGGCTTCCTGAACATGGCCGACGAGAAGATGTCCAAGAGCGTGGGCAACGTCGCGCTGGCCCACGACCTGCTGAAGCAGCACCCGGGCGAGGTGATCCGCTGGGCGTTGCTGGGCGCGCACTATCGCCAGCCGCTGGCCTGGACCGAGGACGCCCTGGCGCAGGCGCGCAATTCCCTGGACCACCTCTATGGCGTGCTGGGCCGCGCGCGGCACATCGAGCCCGGCGGCAGCGGCGCGCTGCTGGACGAGCAACTGGAGCCTTTGCTGGACGACCTGAACACGCCCGCGGCCATGTACCTGATCAAGAAGCTGGCCACCGACCTGGACACCGCCGTGCGCAAGGCGGCGCCGGCGGCCTCGGCGATCAAGCAGGACCTGATGGCGCTGGGCGAGGTGATGGGCTTTCTGCAGGCCGATCCGCAGGCCTGGTTCCAGGGCGGCGCCGATGCGGGGCTGAGGGTGCGGATCGACGGCCTGATCGCCGCCCGCGACACCGCGCGCGCGGCCAAGGACTGGGCCGAGGCCGACCGCATTCGCGCCGAACTTACGGCGTTGAATGTCGAGGTCATGGACGGACCCGCCGGCGCGACGTGGCGAATCCCCCTGGCCTTGAAGAATGGGGAGCAGGCCTGATGCCGATGCCGAACACGCCGCAGCTGAAGTCCGGCCTGTTCGGGACCGGCGGCGGCCCGCGTCTGGGGCCGAAACCCTCCGGCGGCGGTCCCTTGCCGGCGCCCAAGCCGCCGTCGGGCCTGCGGATCGAGCACCGCATCGGCGTCCAGGCGCCGGCCGCGGTGGTCTGGGAGGTGATTGCCGACCTCAAGGCCTGGGGCCAGTGGAACGCGCTCTATCCCAGGGCGTCGGGCGATATCCGCATCGGCTCGGTGCTGGACATGACCCTGGCCTTGCCGGGCCAGGCCGCGCAGGAGATCAGGCCCACCGTGTTGGAATGGGTGCCCAACGAGCAACTGCACTGGCGGCTGACGATGCTGGGCGGGCTGGTGAAGACCACCCGCTTCTTCGAGATCGAGGCCTTGGCGCAGGCGAGTTGCATCGTCTCCAACGGCGAGATCCTCGGGGGGCTGGTGGGCCCCAGGCTCGGCAAGCGGATGGGCCGGACCCTCTATCGCGCCTTCGTCGAGATGAACGAGGCGCTGAAGGCCAGGGCCGAGGCCCTGTGGCAGGCGCGCCAGCCCTGAGGCCGGCGGCCGCGTTGCCTCGTCGCGCGGCCGGTGTAGTGTCGCCCTCCTGTCGGATGGAGGGTGTCCCTTGAGCTTGAAGAAATGGATCACGGCGAGCGCGGCCGTCGTCGCGGTCGCCGGCATGTCGAGCGCGGCCGTGGCGGCCGGCAAGGCGAAGTACGGAACCTGGGGTTATGACGCCAGCTCCATGGATTCCTCAGTCAAGCCGGGCGACGACTTCTTCAAGTACGTCAACGGCGGCTGGGAAAAACGCACCCAGATCGCGCCCGACAAGACCAGCGCCGGAATCGACGTCAACCTGAGCGACGAGGCCGAGCGGCAGGTGCGCGACATCGTCGAGGGCCTGGCCAAGGATCCCGCCAAGGCCGGCCCCGGCGGCCGCCGCGTCGGCGATTTCTACGCCGCCTGGATGGACGAGAAGGGCATCGAGGCGAAGGGCGCCGCCCCGCTGAAGCCCTATCTCGCGAAGATCGCGGCGGCGAAGACCCGGGCCGACGTGGCCAGGCTGTTTGCGCAGACCGGCTACGAGACGCCGGTGGACATCGGCATCAACCCGGACCTCGACGATCCGACCCGCTATGTGGTGAGCCTCGACCAGTCGGGCCTCGGGATGCCCAACCGCGACTACTATCTGCGTCAAGGCGCCAAGTACGACGCCTTCCGCAAGGCCTATCGCGACTACGTCATCAAGATCCAGACGCTGGCCGGGATCCCGAACGCCGCGGCCAAGGCCGACGCGATCATCGCGCTGGAGCATAGGATCGCCGAGGCCCACTGGGCGCCGGAGCGGACCCGCGACATCGCGCAGATCAACAACCCGATGACCGTGGACAAGCTGCAGGCGCTGGCGCCGCAATTCCCCTGGGCGGCGATGATGGCGCATGCCGGCCTGGGCGCGCCGGCCAAGGTGCTGGTGGCCGAGCCCAGCGAGGTCAAGGCCGCCGGCGACCTCCTCGCCTCCACGCCGGTCTCGGTGTGGAAGGACTACCTCGCCTACCACTTCGTGCGCAGCCACGCGGCCTACCTGCCGCACGCCTTCGACCAGGCGACCTTCGACTTCTTCTCCAAGACCCTGCGCGACGTGCCCGAGCAGCGGGCGCGGTGGAAGCGCGGCGTCCAGCTGGTCAACCGCAACCTCGGCGAGGAGGTCGGCCGGATCTATGTGGCCGAGCACTTCCCGCCGGAAGCCGAGACGCAGACGGCGGAGCTGGTGGCCAACCTGACAGCCGCCTACGCCGAACGTTTCAAGAGCGCCCAATGGATGGACGAGGCGACGCGCAAGGCCGCCCTGGTCAAGCTGGCCACCTTCGACCCGCGGCTCGGCCACCCGAAGAAATACATCGACTATTCGACGCTGAAGGTCGATCGGGGGGACCTGCTGGGCGACGCCGTGCGGGCCGAGGATTTCCGGTGGAACCTGCAGCTGTCGCGCTATCCGAAGCCGGTGGACCGCGGCCTGTGGGAAATGGTGCCGCAGGAGGTCAACGCCTATTACAATCCGCTGGCCAACCAGATCACTTTCCCCGCCGCGATCCTGCAGCCGCCCTATTTCGACCCGAACGCCGACCCGGCCGCCAACTACGGCGGCGAGGGCGCGGTGATCGGCCACGAGATGGGCCACGGCTTCGACGACGAAGGCCGCCACTTCGACGAGACCGGCAAGGTCCGCGACTGGTGGTCCGCCGACGCCGCCAAGGCGTTCGGCGCCCGCGCCGCGGTGCTGGGCGCGCAGTTTGACGCCTACGAGCCGGTGCCCGGCGTGCACATCAACGGCAAGCTGACCATGGGCGAGAACCTGGGCGACCTGGGCGGCATCGAAGCCGCCTACGCCGCCTGGCGGCGCTATGTGGCCCAGCACGGCGAGCCAGCGGTGATCGATGGCCTGACCGGCGACCAGCGGTTCTTCATCGCCTACGCCCAGTCGTGGCAGGACAAGGTGCGCGAGGGCGCGCTGCGCCAGCAGCTGCTGACCAACCCGCACAGCCCGGCCGAGTACCGGGTGAACGGCATCGTCCGCAACGTCGACGCCTGGTACGCCGCCTTCCACGTCCAGCCCGGCGACAAGCTCTATCTGCCGCCGGACAAGCGCGTGCACATCTGGTGAGGCGCCGCTCCCCAGAGCGGAGCTCGGGAGCTACGGCATGCACACATCTTCGAGGCGACGGCTGAACTTCCTTCTCCCCCCGTGGGAGAAGGTGGCCGGCGAAGCAGGTCGGATGAGGGGTTTCGCGGAGATTGCCGATTAAAAACAGGGATATATTCGGAGGGATCTCATCGACCCCTCATCCGACCCCTTCGGGGCCACCTTCTCCCACAAGGGGAGAAGGGTGAGCGAGATGCAGCCTTCCAGGTCTTTGATAAGATACGGATTATCGAGATGTGTGAATCCCAAAGCCCCCGAGCGGAGCTCGGGAGGGCGGAGCGGCGCTATGCCGGGCGGCCTAGCAGCGGGTCGCTGACGCTGGGCTTGCCGTCTTCGCCGTGGCCGGCGAGGCGGCGCTGGAAGCCGGAGGCCTCGGCGCAGGTGACGATGAGGTCGTACCAATTGCGGCTGGGCTTCAGGTCCCACGCGTCGGTGACCTCCGCGCCGGGGGCCAGGCGATGCCGGCGGGGCGGGGCCTTCAGATAGGCGTTCGCCGCCACGTCCAGGGTGAGTGGCGTCGCGCCGGCGTTGCGCAGGGTGACGAGCAGCCGCCCCGTCCGTGGCTCGAACCGGGCGGAGGCCTCGGGCGCGGGTGCGCCGGTCTCGCCGCGGAAGCCGCGCAGGAAGCCGTTGGGGCCGCGCAGCGTCAGGTCGTAGCGGCCCGCCGTCGGCGCCAGGTCCTCCAGCCTCTTGCCGGCCTCGACGGTGTAGAACCTGGGCTCGTCGCCATGGGCGCCGCGCAGCTCCAGGGCCGCGCCGGCCGCGCCGGTGTTGGCCAGCGTCAGGGCGAGCCCTTCCGGCCGGGCCTGACCGGTCACCTCGAAGGCGTAGGGCAACGGCCGCGCCGGCCGCTGGCCGGGCTCCTGGCGGGGCAGGGCTTCGGCCACCGCGGGCGTCTTGGGGAAGGGCAGGGCCTTGGCCTGCTCGGCGCGGGCCGGCAGGGCCGAGGCGTCGGGCAGGGCGTGGATCCCGCGGTCGGGCGTCTTGAAGTCGAACAGGCTGGTCAGGTCGCCGCAGACCGCGCGCCGCCAAGGCGTGATGTGCGGCTCCATCACCCCGAACCGCGCTTCGAGGAAGCGGATCACCGAGGTGTGGTCGTGCAGCTGCGAATTGACGTAGCCGCCCTTGCTCCACGGCGAGACGACGATCAGCGGAACGCGCGGGCCCAGGCCGACCGGCTCGCCGTGATAGGTCTCGTCGCGCATGTCGACGGTGCTCTTGCCCGCGGCCGTGCCGGTGGCAGGGATCGGCGGCGGCACGTGGTCGAAGAAGCCGTCGTTCTCGTCGTAGTTCAGGATGAACACCGTCTTGGCCCAGACCTTGGGGTTGGACGCCAGGGCCGAGATCAGCCGCGCGGTGAGGTGCTCGCCGTCCGACGGGGTCGCCGCGGGATGTTCGGACAGCTTGTACGAGGCGACGATCCAGGAGACCTGCGGCAGGGCGTCGGCCGCCACGTCCCTGGCGAAGTCGGCCACCAGGTGTTCGCCGTTGGAGGTCTTGTCGGTCGCAGGCCCGGAGCCCGGCGACCAGGCCCGGCCGCGCCGGTAGAGCGCCGAGTCCGGCCCGATGCCGCGGAACGTCTTGAAGTAGGCCAGGCCGTTGTCGCCGTAGTTGTCATGCTCCTGATAGACGCGCCAGGAGACCCCTGCGGCCTGCAGCCGCTCGGCATAGGTGGGCCATGACAGGCCGGTGAACTCCGGGGAATCCTTCAGTGGGTCGGCGGAGTAGTTCTTCTCCTCCGGCGGATTGGCCACGACGATCTTGCTGTCGTCGCCGGCGGCCAGGCCGCTGGTGCCGCTGAACAGGAACAGGCGGTTGGGATTGGTCTGGGCGAAGATCGAGCAGTGATAGGCGTCGCAGATCGTGAAGGCGTCGGCGAGCGCGTAGTAGAACGGGATGTCGGCGCGGGTGAAGTAGCCCATGGTCAGCGGCGTCTTGGCGGGGACCCAGGCGTCGTAGTGCTTCCAGCGCGCATGGCTCCCCTTCCAGCTGTGGTCGAGGCTGAACATGGTCTCCGCGCGGGTCGATCGGGTGTCCAGGTGGAACGGGCCGACGGTGGCGACGCCGTCCTTGGCCGGTTGCCGCCAGACGGGCTGGCCGCCCGGCAGGTCGATCGGGCGAGGGTCGCCGTAGCCGCGCACGCCACGCAGCGTCCCGAAATAGTGGTCGAACCCGCGGTTCTCCTGCATCAGGATCACCACGTGCTCCACGTCGCGCAGGGTTCCGGTGACCCGGTTGGCGGGCAACGCCAGCGCCCGGGCGACGCCCGGCGGCAAGGCCGCCGCGCCCAGCGCCGCGCCCGCGGCCCGTTGCAGGAAGTCCCGGCGCCCGCTCGGTGTCTCGCTCATCGTTCCCCCGCCGGTTGGCGTCTGGGTGGACAATAGCTGAACTCAAGCGTGGGTTCGATAAACTCGCAGCGCATTCCCTAGTTGTTGGGTAGGATTTCATTCGGAGACACTGGCGTTGCGTTATGCAGTTGAGCTACATAACGCTTGGGTGAAGAGGGCTCGGGAATGTCGAGGACGGGGCTGAAACAGGTTTCGGCGGGTCGGGTGATGCTGGTCGTTGCGGGGTTCAGCCTGGTCTGCTGTTCGACCGCCGAGGCCGGGCCGCGCCAGGTGAAGCCGGCGCCCGATCCCCGCGACGCCGAGATCCAGACCTTGAAGGACCAGGTCGCCGCCCTGGCCGCCAGGGTGGACGCCCTACAGGCGCGCGCCGACGCGCCGTCAGCGCCGCCGCCGCCGTCCGCCGTGATCCAGACGCCCGTCGCGCCGACGCCCGCCTCCTTCCCCACAACCGGGGGCGCGACCATCGTGGCCGGCAAGCCTTCGATCCAGAGCGGCGACGGCCGGTTCAGCGCCAACCTGCACGCCGTGATGCAGTTCGACGCCGCCGACTACAGCCAGCGCACGCCGGGCGCGATCAGCGCCGACTTCCGCCGCGGGGCCGCCGCGGGAGACACCGCGCACGCCCGCGATCTCTCCTCCGGCTCGGATATCCGGCGCGCCCGCATCGGCATCGACGGCCAGGCCTTTGGCGACTGGGAGTACAACCTGCTGTTGGATTTCGGCGGCACCGGCGAGGAGGACGCCGGCCACATCCAGGAGCTTTGGGTGCAGTATTCCGGGCTGAGGCCGTTTCACGTCCGGGTCGGCGCCTTCCCGCCGTCCATCGGGCTGGAGGACCAGGCCTCGACCAACGGCGCGCTGTTCCTGGAGCGCCCGGCGGTGGCGGACATCGCCCGCAGCCTGGCCGGCGGCGACTTCCGCGAGTCCGGAGAGATCTGGGGCGCGGGCGAGCGGTGGTACGCCAGCGCGGCGATCACCGGGCGCGTGGTGGGCGTGGTCAATTCCCAGGCGACCGGTGTCAGCCAGCCGTTCGACAGCCAGCTCGGCTGGATCGGCCGCCTCGCCGTCCTGCCGGTCCGGACCGACCACGGCCTGATCGAGGTGGGCGTCCACGGTTCCTATGTCGAAAAACCCGCCGACGCCGGCGGGCCGGACACCACGCTCGGCGCGTCGCGCTATCCGATCGCCCTGCAGGAGCGGCCGGAACTGCGGGTCGACGGCACGCGGCTGATCTCCACGGGCGGGATAGACGCCCGCCACGCCGGCAGTCTGGGTCTCGAACTCGCCGGCCAGTACGGCCCCTTCTACATGCAGGGGGAGTATGAACGGCTGAAGATCCAGCGCGCGACCGCGGCCGCCGCGCTCTCCGACCCGGATTTCAGCGGCTACTACGTCGAGGGCTCCTACATCCTCACCGGCGAGCGGCACAGGTTCAATCCGGCGACCTTCGCGTTCGACGCGCCGCCGGTCGACCATCCGTTCAGCCTCGACGACGGAACCTGGGGGGCCTTCGAATTGGCTGCGCGCTACTCCGACATCGACCTGAACTACCACGCCGGCGCCTTGGGCGCGGCGCCCGCTGCCGACGCCGTGCGCGGCGGCGAGCAGCGGATCATGGCGGGCGGCCTCAACTGGTATCCCAACAGCCTCGTGCGCTTCATCCTCGATTACCAGGACGTGCGGATCGAGCGGCTGTCGCCCTCGGCGGCGAGCTTCCTGACGCCCACGGGCGTGCAGGTGGGCCAGCACTACCACGTCGTCTCGCTCCGCTCGCAGTTCGCCTTCTAATCCCGCCGGACCCTGGGAGAACGCCATGATCACGCGCCGCCTTCAGGTTCTCGGACTGGCGCTGTTGGCCGCAAGCCTGGCGTTCGGGCCGACCGCCGCTGTGGCGGCCGAGACCCAGGTCGCGGTGGCCGCCAACTTCACCGAGCCGGCCAAGGCGATCGCCGTCGCCTTCAACGCGCAGACCGGCCAAAACGCGATCCTGAGCTTTGGCTCGTCCGGCCAGTTCTACGCCCAGATGGCGCACGGCGCGCCCTATGAGGTGTTCCTGTCCGCCGACGCCGAGCGGCCGGCGAAGGCCGAGCGGGAAGGCCTGGGAGTCGCCGGCACGCGGTTCACCTATGCGGTCGGCCGGCTGGCCCTCTATTCGAAGACCCCCGGCCTGGTGGACGGGACGGGCGCGGTGCTGGCCAGCGGCCGGTTCGACAAGCTGGCCATCGCCGATCCGGCGGTCGCGCCCTATGGCGCCGCCGCGGTGCAGACCCTGCGGAAGCTCGGTGTCTATGCCGCCGTGCAGCCGAAGATCGTCAGGGGAAGCTCGATCACCCAGGCCTACCAGTTCGTCGAGACCGGCGCGGCGGAACTCGGGTTCGTGGCCTATTCGCAGGTGATCGAGGAGGCCGGCGGGTCGCGCTGGCTGGTTCCGGACACGGACCATGCGCCGATCGACCAGCAGGCGATCCTGCTCCAGCCGGGCCGGAAAAACCCCGCGGCCAAAGCTTTCCTGGCGTTTCTGAGGGGCCCGCAGGCGATCGGGATCATCAAGACCTACGGCTACGAGGTGCGATAGGGCGGTGGGCGAAGTCGTTTGGACGACGCTGCGGCTGGCGGGGCTGACGACGGTCCTGCTGCTGATCCTGGCGACCCCGATCGCCTGGTGGCTGGCGCGGCGGCGGGCGTGGTGGAAGGAGGTCGTAGCCGCGGCGGCCACCCTGCCGATCATCCTGCCGCCCTCGGTGCTGGGCTTCTACCTATTGATCGCCCTCGCGCCGCAGAGCCCGCTGATGAGCCTGCTGCACCCGCTCGGCGTCCGCACCCTGGCCTTCACCTTCCAGGGCCTGGTGATCGGCTCGATGGTCTATTCCCTGCCGTTCGCGGTGCAGCCGATCCGCAGCGCCTTCGAGGCCATGGGGCCGCGGCCGATGGAGGTCGCCGCCACGTTGCGCGCCGCGCCGCTGGACGCCTTCGTCACCGTCGCCCTGCCGCTCGCGAGGCGCGGCTTCCTGACCGCCGCCATCCTGGTCTTCGCCCATACCGTCGGCGAGTTCGGGGTGGTGCTGATGATCGGCGGCGGCATCCCCGGCAAGACGGAGGTGATCTCCGTGCGCATCTACCAGCTGGTGGAAAGCCTGCAGTACGGCGAGGCGCACCGGCTGGCGGCGGGCGTCGTGGTGTTCTCCTTTGCGGCCCTGCTGGCGCTCCTGCTGATCGATCGGCGCCTCGACGAGGCCGTGCGATGAGCGGCGTCGAGGGTCGGTTCGCAGGTGCGCTGGGCGGGTTTCGGCTGCAGGCGGACTTCATCCTGCAGCCGCGGGGGATCACCGCGCTGAGCGGCCCGTCCGGGTCCGGCAAGACTACCCTGCTGCGCTGCATCGCCGGGCTCGCGCGCCTGCCAGGACGGCTGAGCGTCGGCGGCGAGGTCTGGCAGGACCAACGGAGATTCCTGCCGGCGCATCGGCGGCCGGTGGGCGTGGTGTTCCAAGAGGCGAGCCTGCTGCCGCACCTGTCGGTGCGCGGCAACCTTGCCTATGGGGCCAAGCGCACCCCGGCCCGTGCGCAGGTCGATTTCGACGACACCGTGGACCTCCTGGGCCTGGCGCCGCTGCTGCCGCGCTCAACGACGAACCTCTCCGGCGGCGAGCGGCAGCGGGTGGCGCTGGGCCGGGCGCTGCTCTCCCAGCCCCGGCTGCTCCTGATGGACGAGCCGCTTTCCAGCCTCGACGCCGGCAGCAAGGCGGAGATCCTGCCCTATCTGGAGCGCCTGCACCGGACGCTGGCGATCCCGGCGCTCTACATCAGCCACGACGCCGGCGAGATCGCCCGGCTGGCCGACCGCGTGCTGTTCATGCGCGAGGGCAAGATCGTCGCCGGGGACATGCCCACGGCTGCGACGCTCGCCGGCCTGGATGCGAGGACGCGCGACGAGTTGGCCCTGGCGGCCCTGCGCGCCGGGCTGGCGCCAGGGCCTTCCCCCGGCGCCGGGGAAGTGGCTTGATGCGCGCTTGCGCGGAAGGTCGATGGGGAAGTCGGATGGCGGCAGACACCTCCCCCATTGTCGGCCGGCTTCGCCAATGCCGACATTTCCCCGGACCCGGGGAGGCAGAACTGGCGCGGCGAGCATCGGCCGCTGTTGAGCGGGCGATTTGACTTGCCGGCCTGGGCCTCCGATCTAGGGCGCATGATCGACGACCTCTATTCGGCGAAATTGCTGAAGCTCGCGGCCAACATGCCGCGCGCGGGCCGGCTCGCCCAGCCAGACGCCAGCGTGGAAAAGATCGCCAAGCTCTGCGGCAGCCGGGTGGTGGTGGACGTGATCGTGGCGGGCGACCGGGTGGCCGACTTCGCTCAGGAGGTGAAGGCCTGCGCGCTGGGCCAGGCGGCGGCCTCGGTGCTGGGCGCGCACGTGGTCGGCGCGAGCCTTTCGGAGCTCGAATTGGCGCGCGAGCAGTTTCGGGCTATGTTGAAGGACGGCGCCCCCGCGCCCGACGGACGCTTTTCGGACCTGGCCATGCTCGCCCCGGTGAAGGACTATCCCGCCCGCCATGCCTCGACGCTGCTTGCGTTCGAGGCCG
Source organism: Caulobacterales bacterium (assembly GCA_044445675.1). GTDB lineage: Bacteria > Pseudomonadota > Alphaproteobacteria > Caulobacterales > Caulobacteraceae > Phenylobacterium. The sequence goes on from JBIOED010000018.1 coordinate 19,349, forward strand.
TGACCGAGGCTGTCCGGACCGCCACCCAAAGCGGCAGCGGGCGAACTAGCCCCGCCGGCGCGGCTTGATCCCCCGCTAGGCGCAGCGTAATCGCTGGGTCCAGTCCAGAGATCACCGTAGCCGGCATGACCCTCTACGAACGCTGCGTCAGAGGTGCGCTCCGCGCCTACAAGCTGACGCTTTCGCCGCTGATCGGGCGGCAGTGCCGGTTCGTTCCGACTTGCTCGGAATACGCCGCCGACGCCCTGATCGGCCACGGCCCGTGGCGAGGCGCATGGCTCGCCAGCCGCAGGCTGTGCCGTTGTCACCCCTGGGGCGGCGGTTCGGGTTACGACCCGGTCCCGTCCCCGCCCCCAAAGGCCGATGGCCGCAAGGCCAAAGGCGGGGCGCGCAAGTGGACCTGTGAAACATGATCGACCTGATTTTCCCCGATGGCTCGAAGCGACCGTTCGACGACGGCGTGACGGGCAAGGACGTGGCCACGTCCATCGCCATATCGCTGGCCAAGCGCGCGGTCCTGGCCAAGCTGGACGGAGAGCTGTTGGACATCGACCGCCCGCTGCCGCATGGCGGCCGGTTCGAGATCCTGACGCGCGAGGCGCCCGAAGCCCTCGAGACCATCCGCCACGACGCCAGCCACGTCATGGCCGAGGCGGTCCAGGAGCTGTTCCCAGGCACGCAGGTAACCATCGGCCCCTCGATCGAGGACGGGTTCTACTATGACTTCGCCCGCGATGAGCCGTTCAGCCTGGACGATCTGGCGACCATCGAACAGCGGATGAAGGAGATCGTCGACCGCGACGAGCCGATCAAGCGGGAGGTCTGGAAGCGCGACGAGGCCATCGCCCATTTCAAGTCGATCGGCGAGGCCTACAAGGCCGAGATCATCGAAAGCATCCCGGCCGGCGAGGACGTCAGCGTCTATCGTCAGGGGAACTGGAAGGACCTCTGCCGCGGGCCGCACCTGCCGTCCACCAAGGCGGTCGGCAAGGCGTTCAAGCTAACCAAACTGGCCGGCGCCTACTGGCGCGGCGACCATCGCAATCCGATGCTGCAGCGCATCTACGGCACGGCCTGGGCCTCGGAGGCCGAACTCGCGGCCTACCTCCACCGCATCGAGGAGGCCGAGAAGCGCGACCACCGCAAGATCGGCAAGGCCATGGACCTCTTCCACCTGCAGGAAGAGGCCAAGGGGATGATCTTCTGGCACCCCAAGGGCTGGACGCTCTACCGCACGGTCGAGGCCTACATGCGCCGCCGGCTGGAGGCGGACGGCTATGTGGAGGTCAAGGCGCCGCAGCTCATGGACCGCGAGCTCTGGGAGAAGTCCGGCCACTGGCAGAAGTTCGGCCACGCCATGTTCACCTGCGAGACGGAAGAAGGCGAAGTGCTGGCCGTCAAGCCGATGAACTGCCCGGGCCACGTGCAGATCTTCAACCACGGCCAGAAATCCTATCGCGACCTGCCGCTGCGCATGGCCGAGTTCGGCGCCTGCCACCGGTATGAGCCCTCCGGCGCGCTGCACGGCATCTTCCGGGTGCGCGGGTTCACACAGGACGACGCGCACATCTTCTGCCGCGAGGACCAGATCGAGGCGGAATCCACGAAGTTCGTGCATCTCCTGGAGAGCGTCTATCGCGATTGCGGCCTGGAGCTGCATGCGGTGAAGCTGGCGCTGCGGCCGGAGCTGCGCTTCGGCACGGACGAGGTCTGGGACGTCGCCGAAGCCAAGCTGGAGCGGGCCGCCAAGGCCGCCGGCATCGCCGAGGTCGAGCTGCTGCCGAACGAGGGCGCCTTCTATGGCCCGAAGCTGGAGTTCCACCTGCGCGACGCGATCGGCCGCACCTGGCAGTGCGGCACGCTGCAACTCGACTATGTGCTGCCCGAGCGGCTCGATGCGGAGTATGTCGCCGAGGACGGCTCCAAGCAGCGGCCGGTGATGCTGCACCGGGCGATCTGCGGCTCGATGGAGCGGTTCATCGGCGTCATGATCGAAAACTACGCCGGCGCGTTCCCCCTCTGGCTCGCGCCCGTTCAGGTTGTCGTGGCCACGATCACGTCCGACGCCGACGCGTTCGCGTTGGAGGCGGCGGCGGCGTTCAGGGCCAAGGGGCTGCGGGTGGAAACCGACCTTCGCAATGAGAAGATCAACCTGAAGGTGCGCGAACACAGCCTGGCCAAGGTCCCGGTGCTCGCCGTGATCGGCCGCCGCGAGGCCGAGCTGAGACAGGTCGCCCTGCGCCGGCTGGGCTCGGACGGCCAGGAGATTCTCGACCTTGCCGTGGCGGCAAACGGGCTTGCCTTGCAGGCCAGCGCACCCGATGCTGCCACCGACGCGGGGGGCGTCGACGCACTGCCCGCGGCCGGCGGGTAGGGGAGGCTGGATGAACGGCATCGCCACACCGATCGTCGCGCTGGAACCCGCCGAAATGCCGGACTTCCTGGCCGCGCGCGCCAGCGTGTCGGTGGTGATGGTCGTGTTCATGACCGGCGTGGCGCTCACCGAGAGCGTGGCCTGCGTGCTGGGCGACCCGCTGGTGGACGAACTGGTGGTCGTCGACAACGGCTCGACCGAGGCCGACGCCGCGGCCCTGCGCGGCCTGGCCGCGCGCGACGCGCGCGTGGTGCTGCTGGCCGGCCACGGTAACATCGGCTTCGCCCGCGGCGCCAACCTGGGCGCGCGCACCGCCAAGGGCGAGGTGCTGGTGTTCCTCAACCCTGACGCCTTCCTGCAGCCGGGCTGCATCGCCGAGCTCGCCCGCGAAATCCGCGGCCGGCCCGTGCCCTGCATCGTCGGCGGCCGGGTGCTGAACGCCGACCGGACCGAGCAGCGCGGCGCGCGGCGCGGCGAGATCACCCCGATGAGCGCGCTGATGTCGCTCAGCCGGCTGGCCGGGCGGGTGCCGGCCTGGCGGCGCTATGAGGTGCACTGGGAGGGCGACATCTCGCCCGATCGCGCGGCGCCGGTCCCGACCATCTCCGGCGCCTGTTTCTGCATGCGCCGCGAGGACTTCGACTGCGTGAAGGGGTTCGACGAGAAATATTTCCTGCACGTGGAAGACGTCGACCTCTGCTGGCGCGTGCGCCGGGCCGGCGGCCTGGTGCTGTTCCATCCCAAGGCCGAGGTCGTTCACCTGGGCCACACCAGCCTGACCAGTCCGATCCGGGTCGAGTTCCACAAGGGCGTGGGCCTTGCCCGCTACTTCCGCAAACGCGCGGTGGGCGTGGGGCAACGGGTCGTGGCCTGGGGCTTGTCCCCCGTCGTCGTGCTCGCCGCCATCGTCCGCCCGGTGATGTGGCGCTTCCGCGGCCGCGCCGGCTAGTCCGCCGCCGCGTCGGGGACCTCATGGCGCCGCCCGTCGTCCGAAAACTCGCGAGACTTGCTTCTCCGGCGCTGCGCCGCGCGGTCACGGGCGCGCTCATGGACTTGAGAAGCCTGCCCGTGCGCCTGACCGACCCCGCGCGCCGGGCTGAGCCCTGGGCGTTCCTCCACAACGTCGGCGACGGGGATTTCGCCGCGGTCGGCGCGCAGCTCAAGCGCAACCTTGAGGCCCACGCGCGCCTGGTCGCTTCCGACCAGGTGCTCGACATCGGCTGCGGCGCCGGGCGGGTCGCCGAGCAGCTGGCGGCCTTCCTGCGCGACGGCGGCGGCTATCTGGGCTTCGATGTCTCGAAGGGCGGCGTCCAGGGCTGTCGCCGCCGGTTCGCCGGCCGGCCGCACATGGCTTTCGAGCATCTCGATGTGTGGAACGGCGAGTACAACCCCAACGGCCGGGTGGCCGAGCTCGCCGCGGTGTTTCCCGCGCAGGACGCCACCTTCGACCTGGCCTTCGCGACCTCGGTGTTCACCCACATGCGGATGCCGGCCGTGCGCCGGTATCTCGTCGAAGCGGCGCGCGTGCTGAAGCCGGGAGGACGGCTGGCCTTCACCGCATTTGCCTTGGAGCCGGGGCGTGACGCCTCGGAGGTCTTCGATTTCCAGCGGTTCGACGAGACCTCGATGGTCATCGATCGGCGATACCCCGAACGCGCCATCGGCCACTGGCGCCCGGCGATCGACGCCGCCGTCGCCCACGCCGGCCTGCAGCTCACCGGCTTCTTCAAGGGCGCCTGGGCGCCGCCGGCCGATTACGACGGCGGCCAGGACCTGTTCGTGGCGGTGAAGGCGGCTTAGGCCGGGAACAGGCCCGCCCGGCTGATCGAGGCCGCGGGGGGCTTGCCGAGGATCTCGGCCATCCACGTCGCGGTGGCGATCAGGCCTGGCAGGTCGTAGCCGGTCTCGAAACCGGCGCGCTCCAGCATGTAGACCAGATCCTCGGTGCCGATGTTGCCGGTGGCGTCCGGCGCGAAGGGGCAGCCGCCCAGGCCGCCGCAACTGGCGTCCAGCACGTCGACGCCCGCCTCGACGCTGGCGTAGGCGTTGGCCAGGCCGGTGTTGCGGGTGTCGTGGAAGTGCATGCGCAGGCGCTGGGCGGGGGCCGCCTTGCGCGTGGCCTCGACCCGGCGGCGGACCAGCCAGGGGTCGGCGACGCCGATGGTGTCGGCCAGCGCGATCTCGGCGACGCCGGCTTCGGCGGCGGCGCGGACGATGCGGACGACCTGATCCTCGGAGACCTCGCCGTCGAACGGACAGCCGAAGGCGACCGAGATGGTCACGGTGATCGGCGGGCCGCCTTCGGCCTTTTGCCGCGCGGCGATGGCCTGCATGGCCGCGGTCTGCGCGGCGGACGATGCGCCCTGGTTGCGGATGCCGAACCCGTCCGTCGCGCAGACCACGACATTGGCCTCGTCGCACCCGGCCGCCACGCAGCGGTCCCAGCCCTTTTCGTTCAGCACCAGGCCGATGCGCGAGCGGCCCGCGGCGTGCGGCAGCGCTTCGGAGATTTGCTCGGCGCCGGCCATCTGGGGGACGCGGCGCGGGTTGACGAAGGAGACGGTCTCGATCCGCCGCGCGCCGGCCGCCTCAAGCCGGCCGATGAAGTCGAGCTTCTGGCCGACCTCCAGCACCGCCTTCTCGTTCTGCAGGCCGTCGCGGGGCCCGACTTCGACGATCTCGATCTTGCGGCTCATGGCGCAGGTTCCGGAGCTGCGGCGGCCGCCGCCTCATACACACGCAGGGTCATCTTCTTGCCGTCCGAATAGTCGAGGCCCTTCACGGTCGCCACCAGATGGGCCTGCGCGCGGTATCCCGCCAGGGCTTTCTCGAAATCCGCCTCGTCGCGCTGCTCGACGACGGCGGGCCGGTTCTCGGCGATCGCCTGGGCGGCGTCCTGCGGCCCGGCGAGCTCGGTCGGCGTGCCAAGTGCGAAAACCAGGCTGGGTTCGGCGTAGCCGGCGACGGTCACCGGGGCGTCGGCGATGCCCTGCTCGGGCAGCAGCTGGGCCTTGGCCATCGCCGCCTCCACCCGCGACGAGAGCCAGAGCGGGCTGAGCCGGGGCGCGAGGCCGGCGGCCAGGGCGGCGTGGCCGGTGAGGCCCAGGCCGACCGCGGCGACCACGGCGCCCGGCGCGGTGCGTCGCACGAGGAGATAGCCGCCCGCCAGGCCCGCCGCCGCAAGCAACAGCGCCGTGGGGATGGCGGCGGCCAGGTCGTAGGCGTCGCCATAGACCTTCACCAGGTAGAAGGTCCCGCCGGCCAGCAGGACGCCCGCCAGGGAGGCGAGCGCCGCCCCAGCCCAGCGGCTGCGCCGGCCGATCGACGCGGCCAGGGCGGCCGCGGTCAGCCAGGCGACGGCGCCATAGGTCGGCAGGGTGTAGTGCACGAGCTTCGTGGGCAGCGCCTCGAAGACCAGCCAGCTGGGGACCAGCCACGCCAGGGCGAACCGCACCCCCGGTTCGCGCCAGCGGGTCCAGGCGGCGACCGCGGCGGCCGGCAGCATCAGGGTCATCGGGAACATCAGCAGCGGCGCAAGCAAGGTGTGGTAGCCGGGCGGGGCGCCGTGCGTCTCCTGGCCGCCGGCCAGCTTCGGGGCGAGGTCGCCGCCCAGCGCCGCGCTCCAGAAGCCGCCGTCGGTGGCGACGGTGACCGCGCCCGCCCAGGGGCCGACGATGGCGGCCAGGACGATCAGGCCCCAGATCCAGTTGAGCCGTCCGAGCCAGGCGGCCTTCCGATCCGCTGCAATCAGGGCCAGGATCGTCAGGCCCGCCACCATCGGCGCGACCGGGCCCTTCACCAAGGTCCCGACAGCGATTCCGAGCCAGAACAGCAGCCAGGCGCGCCGCCCCGCCGGCGGGCCGCCCTGCGCCTCCGCATAGAGGCGGGCCAAGGCGGCGAGCGCCAGGGTGGTGCTGCCACAGAGCGCGGCGTCGGTCTTGGCGATCAGCGCTTCGGTGGACAGCAGGAAGGTCGTCCCCAGCATGGCCCCGGCCAGCAGCCCGCCGGGCGCGCCGAAGAAGGCCGCGGCGCCCCAGGCGCAGGCGGCAGCGGCCAGCATGGCGCCGGCGAGGCTGGGCAGACGGTAGGCCCAGATCTGCCGCGCCTCGGGACTGGAGACCAGGGAGACGCTGGCGGCCTGCAGCCAGTGGATGCCCACCGGCTTCTTGAAGCGCGGCTCGTCCTGATAGCGGATCACCACGAAGTCGCGGCTTTCCAGCATCTGGGCCGTAGCCTGGGCGAAGCGCGATTCGTCACGGTCGAGCGGGGGCACGGCCAGCAGCCCGGGCAGGCCGGCCACGAAGGCGATCAGCGCCGCCAGGGCGGGGCCGCGCCAGCCGCGGCTGAACCGCGCCAGTTCACCTTCGAGCGTCATCACCGCCTGATAGCACGATCCTTCCCAAGGCCCGCTTTTCCGCTATGGGAGGCTCATGGCCCGCCGCCCCGCCCCTTCGACCCCGGATATTTCGGTGGTCGTCCCGGTCTTTGACGAGGAGGGAGCCGCCCCCGCCCTGGCCCGCGAGATCGCCGCGGCCTTCGAGAGCCGGAACTATGAGATGATTTTCGTCGACGACGCGAGCCGCGACGGCACGCGCGCGGCGCTGCAGGCGCTGGCGGCCGAGATCCCGCAGTTGCGCGTTCTGGCGCACCGCCGGAATTCCGGGCAGAGCCGCGCCCTGCGGTCCGGCATCCTCGGCGCACGGGGCGCGATCGTGGTGACCCTCGACGGCGACGGCCAGAACGATCCCGCCGACGGCCCGGCGCTGGTCGAGGCGCTGGCCGCCGGCCCGCCGGAGCTGGCGCTGGTCGGCGGCGAGCGGGTGAAGCGCCAGGACAGCGCCGCCAAGAAGGTCGCCTCGCGGATCGGCAACGGGGTGCGCAAGCGGCTGCTCAACGACACCGCCAACGATACCGGCTGCGGCCTGAAGGCCTTCCGCCGTGAGGCGTTTCTGCGGCTCCCCTACTTCGACCACATCCACCGCTACCTGCCGGCCCTGATGCGGCGAGAGGGCTATGAGATCGCGTTCCTGCCGGTCAACCATCGCCACCGCCAGACCGGGGCCTCGAAGTACACCAACCTCGGCCGGCTCTGGGCTTCGCTCTCCGATCTCTTCGGGGTGATCTGGCTGCAGTCGCGCGCCCGCAATCCGGGCGCGGTGGACGAGGTGTAGGGCTTTTCCCTCCGCATTCTGGCGAGAGAAGGATCAGGTGAGGGCCGAAAGGATCAGGGTGACCACGGTCAGGTCGACGATGCGGTAGATGACTTGCAGCATGAGCCCGGCCCGTGATCGATGTTCGCCGATGTGGTTAAGCAAGACCGGCGCCACGTTCGCGGGGAGGCCATGACCCTTTTCTTCGACGCCGAATGGTTCGACGCCCGCCTCGGGGCGCGGGGGCTTTCGCGCGCCGTCATGGCCGCGGCCGCCGGCCTGAGCGCGGCCGACCTGGAGCTGGCGTTCAAGGACCAGCGGGAGCTTTCGGCCGGCGAGGTGGCGATCTTTGCCGAGCTGCTCGGGGCCTCGATCGGTGAGGTCGCCTCGATGGCGGGGGTTTCGACGCCGGTTGCGGGGCCGGCAGGCGAGCCGGAGGCGCGGATGGCGGCGCTGGAACGGCGGGTGGCGGCGCTGGAGACGGAGGTCGCGCGGCTGCGGGGACCTGGCTAAATCTCGGTCTTGGCGGCGCGGCCCTTGGGCGCGCGGCGATCCTTGGAGCCGGACCATTCCGTGCGGTTGTAGGTGACCTTGGCCTGGTCGGCGACCGAGGCGCCGGCCCGCAAACCCCGCCGCTCCCCGATCAGCTGGGCTTCGATCTGCGTCGCGCTGGCCACCGGTCCCTTCGGGGGGACTGTCCGCGCGCGGCCGACTGGGACCGGCAGGCTTGTCGGCGTCGCCTCAGGCTTGCCCTCGAACTCGTCGACGAGTTCGGCGGCCGATTTCCGCGGGCGGCGGATGCGGGGCGAACGGCTGAGCGGATCGATGGACGAGGTCATGGGCTATCTATGCAGGACCCGGGCCAACCGTCGATCCGTCTCTCAGCCCTTGCCGGCCAGCTTTTCGATCTGCGCCTGCATCTCCGCCATCTGCTTGCGCAGGGCGACGAGGGCGTCGTCGGCCGGCGCCGGCGCCGGCGCCGCCCGAGGCGCCCCCGCCGGGACCGGGCTTTCTGGCTTGGCGTAGGCGAAGGGCGAGAACATCTTCATGGCCCGGTCGAACAGGGCGAGGTTCTGGCGCACCTGCTCGTCGAAGACGCCGCCGCCGGGCGCGTGGCCGAGGGACTGGAACTGCGTGCGCATCCGGTCCTGCTGCTGGGTGAAGCTTGCCAGGGACAGCTCCAGATAGGACGGCAGGAAGGCCTGCATGGAGTTGCCGTAAAAGCCGATCAGCTGGCGCAAGAACTGAATCGGCAACAGGCTTTGCCCCTGATGGCTCTCTTCCTCGAAGATGATCTGGGTCAGGACCGAACGGGTGATGTCCTCGTTGGTCTTGGCGTCATAGACCACGAAGTCGATGTTCTGCTTCACCATCTCGGAGAGGTGTTCGAGGGTGACGTAGCTGGAGGACGCGGTGTTGTAGAGCCGCCGGTTGGCGTATTTCTTGATGACTACGCGTTCGCCTGGGGCGGCGGTGTCCTGGCTGTCGGCCATCCCAAATCCTTTACCGGGTCCTTAAGATCGGAACCCACTGTTCTGCACTGCAGTATCGCGCATGCGAGCAGAATGGCAATCGGCCCGAAGCGATGCGCGGACTTGCGGAAAGCCCGGCGCGTCCCAATAGATGGGCGAGGCCGCCTCTCTCGACGACAAGGAATCCGCGTCATGACCGACATCGTCATCGTTTCCGCCGCCCGCACGCCGGTCGGCTCGTTCAACGGGGCGCTCGCCAGCCTGCCGGCCCACGAACTCGGCAAGGTCGCCATCCAGGCGGCCATCGAGCGCGCCGGCATCCAGGCCGCAGACGTCGACGAGGTGATCATGGGCCAGGTGCTGCAGGCCGGCGCTGGCCAGGGCCCGGCCCGGCAGGCGGCGGTCAACGCCGGCATTCCGGTGGAAAGCCCCGCCTGGAGCCTGAACCAGCTCTGCGGCTCCGGCCTGCGCGCCATCGCACTGGGCGCTCAGCAGATCCAGGACGGCTCGGCAGACATCGTCATCGCGGGCGGCCAGGAGAGCATGAGCCAGTCGCCGCACGCGGCGAACCTGCGCAACGGTCAGAAGATGGGCGACTTCTCCTTCGTCGACACGATGATCAAGGACGGGCTGTGGGACGCTTTCCACGGCTACCACATGGGGCAGACCGCGGAGAACATCGCCAACCGCTGGCAGATCACCCGCGGCGACCAGGACGCCTTCGCCGTGGCCTCGCAGAACAAGGCCGAGGCGGCGCAAAAGGCCGGCCGGTTCACGAGCGAGATCGCGCCGGTGACGATCAAGGGGCGCAAAGGCGACACCGTGGTCGACCAGGACGAATACATTCGCCACGGTGCGACCCTGGACAGCGTTTCCGGCCTGAAGCCGGCCTTCAACAAAGAAGGCACCGTGACCGCAGCCAACGCCTCGGGCCTCAACGACGGCGCCGCGGCCCTGGTGCTGATGACCGCCGCGGAAGCCGAGAAGCGGGGGCTGAAGCCGCTGGCGCGCATCGCCTCCTGGGCCCACGCCGGCGTCGATCCGGAGATCATGGGCACCGGCCCGATCCCGGCCAGCCGCAAGGCGCTGGAGCGCGCCGGCTGGCAGGTCGCCGACCTCGACCTGATCGAATCCAACGAGGCCTTCGCGGCGCAGTCGATCTGCGTGGTCCGTGACCTGGGCCTCGATCCGGCCAAGGTTAACGTCAACGGCGGGGCCATCGCCATCGGCCATCCGATCGGCGCGTCCGGCGCGCGGATCCTGACCACCCTGCTGCACGAGATGAACCGCACGGACGCAACCAAAGGCCTCGCCACGCTCTGCGTCGGCGGCGGCATGGGCGTGGCCATGTGCGTCGAGAAGGTCTGAGTTCGAGGAGCGCCGGATCAACCGGAGCCGATCATAGGGAGATGACGGAATGGCCAGGGTGGCGCTGGTCACGGGCGGGACCCGTGGCATCGGACGGGCGATCGTCGAGCGGCTGACCGCCGACGGCTTCAAGGTTGCGGCGGGCTATTCCGGCAACGAGGGGGCGGCCGAAGCGCTGAAGCGCGACACCGGCGCCATGGTCATCAAGGGCAACGTCGGCCACCTGGAGGATTGCCAGCGCGCGGTCGAGGCGGTGAGCGCCGAACTCGGCCCGATCGACATCCTGGTCAACAACGCCGGCATCACCCGCGACGGGGTGTTCCACCGGATGAGCGCCGACCAGTGGAGCGAGGTGATCCGGGTGAACATGGATTCGCTGTTCAACATGACCCGCCAGGTGATCGAGGGCATGCGCGAGCGCGAGTGGGGCCGGATCATCAACATCTCCTCGATCAACGGCCAGAAGGGTCAGGTTGGCCAGACCAACTATTCCGCCGCCAAGGCCGGCATGATCGGCTTCACCAAGGCCCTGGCGCTGGAAAACGCCAAGAAGGGCGTCACCGTGAACTGCATCGCGCCCGGCTACATCGACACCGAGATGGTGCAGGCAGTGCCGGAGAAGGTGCTGGCCGGCATCATCGGGCAGATTCCGGTGGGCCGACTGGGCCGCGGCGACGAGATCGCGGACATGGTGGCCTTCCTGGCCGGCGCGCGGGCCGGCTATGTGACCGGGACGACACTGTCGCTCAACGGCGGGCAATACCTGGTCGGCTAAGGCTGCGCGGTCGGGCGAAGGCCTCACGCCGGTCCAAAAAGCGCCACACGCCCTCGTCATCCCATCGGGTGTCATGACGGGTGAGCCACGAGCTTCTTCAGGGACAAGTTCGGCGGCGATCTTCGCAGCCGCGGTGTGCCTGGCGCTCGGCGCCGCGCAGCCGGCCCTGGCCGGTCCCATAGACAGCCTGCGCCAGGGCCTGTTCGGCGCACGGCCGCACGACGGCCGCGACGCGGCCCCGCCGATCGCCCGCTACGTCTCCGAGGACGGCGATGTCTTCACCCTCGACCGCAGCCAGCCCAAGCCGCTGTTGAAGTTCGAGAACGACGGCGAGGTCTGGGTGTTGCAGGCGCAGCAGGCGCCGCGCGGCGACACGATCTACAAGAACGACCTTGGCGAGCCGGTGCTGCGGGCCACGCGCCTGGGCGGCCTGACCCTGTTCACCGACCATCGGCCGGACGGGGAGGCCGCCGCGTTGGCCGGGGCCGGCAACCCCCTGCGGCTGCTGATCCTGGGCCCCCAGGCGCTGGCGGAGCGGCTGTTGCAGGCGAGCGCGCGCGCCAGCAGGGCTGCGCGGCGCCTGATCCCTTTCGAGGCCGAGGCGACGCCCACCTCCTCGGGCCTGATCGCCGACGCCGCCTCGGTGACCAGCGAGGCGATGGTGCGGATGACCAAGCGCGCGGACAGTCGCCGGAGCCTGGATCGGATCCTCAAGGTTCGGCTGGTCGAGGGCCGCAAGGCCGCCGCCGAGGTGAACGAGGGCGTGCTGCAGGTCACCGTGGCGCCGTTGCAGGCCTTTGCCGGCCGGCCCTCGTCCGACCGCATCGTCCAGGTCGCCGAGGCCTTGCGTTAGAGCCCGGTCGCTCCGGCGCTCAGCCCCGGAAGACGTCCTTGGCGGCGCGCACCGCGCCGAAGGCCTTGTAGTCCGGCTCACCGGCCGCCCCCACCCGTCCGGCCAGCTCCGGCGCGCGCAGGAAGGGGTTGGTGGCCTTCTCCAGGCCGATGGTGGTGGGCACGGTGGGCTCGCCCCGCTCGCGCAGGGCGAAGATCTCGGCGGCCCGGGCCTTCAGGGCCGGCGCGTCGTCCACCGACAGCGCGAAGCGGGCGTTGGAGGCGGTGTATTCATGGGCGCAGTAGACTTTGGTGTCGTCCGGCAGCGCCGCCAGCCGCTGCAGGCTGCCCCACATCTGCTCGGGCGTCCCCTCGAACAGCCGGCCGCAGCCCAGCGCGAACAGGGTATCGCCGACGAAGGCGATGCGGTCGGCGCCGTCGAAATAGGCGATGTGACCCAGGGTGTGGCCGCCGCTCTCGATCACCTCGAACCGCGTCTCGCCCAGCATCACCGCGTCGCCGCCGCGCACCTCGCGGTCGATCGGGGTCAGGCGGGTGACCTCGGCGGGGCCGACGACGGTGGCGCCGGTGGCGGCGACGATCTCGGCATTGCCGCCGGCATGGTCGGGGTGCCAATGGGTGTTGAGGATCAGGTCGAGCTTCCAGCCCAGCGTCCTCAGCTGGCGCAGGATGGCGCCGGCCTCGGGGGTGTCGATGCAGGCGGCGAGGCCGGTGGCTTCGTCGCGCGCCAGGAAGCCGTAATTGTCCTCAAGGCAGGGGAATTGGTGGACGGTGAGCGGCATGGCGGGGTCTCCGGCCTTAAGGCGACAGATACTGGCCATGCGATTTAGGTTGGCGCGAGCCCTTAGTCGAGCATAGCCATCGCCCCATGCGCCGCGACGTCCTCGAGCTTCGCCAGTTCTACGCCTCCGACCTCGGCCGCGCGGCGCGCGCCATGGTCGGCCGCAAGGTGCTGGAGGCCTGGGGCGACGCCCGGGGGCTGGACGTGCTGGCGCTGGGCTATGCCACGCCGTTCGTCGCCACCGCCCGGGACGCCGCGCGCCGGGTGGTCGGGGCCATGCCCGCCCAGCAGGGCGTGGAGATCTGGCCGGCCGGCGAACGCAACCTCACGACGCTGGTGGGCGAG
>JBIOED010000019.1:0-32434 GCA_044445675.1 Caulobacterales bacterium
CAGCTCGCGCATCGCCGCCGCCACCTGCCGCGGGTCCTCGCGCCCCACGTCGGTGACCACGAAGCAGCGGGCCTGGTTGGCGTAGTCGAACGGCGAGGCGAGTTTCAGGGTCTTCGGCCGGTCCGGCAGCCTCGCCGCCCCGGTTCGCATCTCGGCCAGCGCGAACGGGTCGGCCAGCGTCGGGTCGGCCAGCGTCGCAGAGGTCACCAGCACCCCGTGGGCCGGGGCGATCACCGCGTTGGTCAGGGGCTCGGTGGGGTCCACCCAGTGGCGTCGGCACGCCGCATCCACCACCCGGCCATAGAGGAAGGTGGCGTCGAACCAGTCCACGAAGTCCGGATCGTCCTCGGCGTCCTCGTCGATGGCCCTCAGCATCGAGCGCCAGGCCGGCAGCGTCATCCGCGCGCGCCGATCCAAGCCGCGAAGGGCGCCCTCGATTCTGGCCCGGTCGGCCGTGGTCAGGGTCGCGGCCTCGGCGTCCAGCACGTCTTCGAGCTGCCGCGCCAGCGCCACCAGCGGCGCCTCGATCTTCTCCAGCCCCTCGGCGGCCGCTCGGGCCGTCGTGCGCACCAGGTCGAGCGCCGGCCGCGCCGCGCACTCCATGCCGACCTCGGACGGCGCCGCGCCCACCTTGAAGGAACGCGCCCGCAGCTGCTCCATCACCGCCACCAGAAAGGCCTCCACCGGCCCCAGCGGATTGACCTCCCCGTTCGGCGGCGCGATGCGGCCCGACCAGCCCTCGCCCGGCAGCACGGCGGCGGCTCGCGTGGCGGCGATCAGCGCCGCGGCGGCGTCCTCGTGGTCGCCCAGCACCTCCATCAGCCGCGCCTCCAGCCCCCGCCCGCGCCGGCCGCGCCCTTCCGGCCCGCGGATCCAGCGGCGCATCTCCGCGGCCTCCGCCCCGGACAGCGCCGCGGCGAACGCCGCGTCGGCCGCGTCGAACAGGTGGTGGCCCTCGTCGAACACGATGCGCTTCAGCTGCGTGGTCTCGCCGTCGGCCTTGCTGCCCCTGGCCGCACGCGCCCCGTCGAACGCCGCCTGCGTCAGCACCAGCGCATGGTTGGCGATCACGATGTCCGCCTTGCGCGAGCCGCGGATCGCCTTTTCCACGAAGCAGGTGCGGTAGTGCTGGCAGCCGGCGTGGATGCACTCGCCGCGCCGGTCCACCAGGTTGGCGGCCGACGCCTGCGCCGCAGGCCCCACCGCGAACAGCGTCGGCAGCCAGGCCGGGAAGTCGCCGCCGGTCATGTCCCCATCGCGCGTCGCCCGCGCCCAGCGGCTGGCCAGCGCCATCCCCACCAGGTCGCCGCCGCCCAGCTGGGCGGCGTTCACCGCCTCCTGGAAGTTCAGCAGGCACAGGTAGTTCTCGCGCCCCTTCCTCACCACGACCTTCTTCGCCCGCACCCCACTCTTGAGCTTGGAGTCGTCGGGATAGATCGCGTGGCTCTCCCGTTCGATCTGCCGCTGCAGCGCGCGCGTATAGGTCGAGACCCACACCGCCGGCCCGTTGGCCTCGGCCCACAACGAGGCGGGCGCCAGATAGGCCAGCGTCTTGCCGATCCCGGTGCCGGCCTCGGCCAACATCATCCTGGGCTCGCCCTCCTTCTCGCGCGGCGAGAAGGCGAAGGCCGCCTCAGCCGCGAATTCCGCCTGGGCGGGGCGCGCCTCGTCGAGCCCCGCGCGGGCCAGCAGCTGCACCAGCCGCGCCGCCGCCGCCTCGCCGGAGATCGCCTTCGACCCCGCCTCGCCCGGCGGCGCCTCGGCCTCCCACTCGGCCAGCCGCGCCCAGGCGTCGAGCCCGGAGGTCCGGAACATGTTCCCCACCGGCTGCGAGCGCAGCGCCGCGACCGCCGCCGAGCCCCAGGGCCAGCCGCCCCGCGCCAGGGTTTCGGCCACCGCCAGCGCCTCCTCGCGGCTGGGCTGCGGCGCCGTCGCCAGCTCGGCCAGCAGCAGCCCGCATACCTCGCGCAGCGCCACCGCCTGCGCCGCCGCGCCCTTCGGCTCCGGCAGGCCCATGGCCTGCGCCAGCCCCGCCGCCGACGGCGCGCAGAACCGCGCCGGCCGCGCGAAGGCGTAGAGCTCCAGGGCGTCGAACACCCGGCCCGAGCGCCCTGGCACGGGCACCCCCAGTCGCCGCGCGGTCATCGCCGCATGCGCCACCAGCACCGGCCACTGCTCAAACAGGTCCCGGGCGTCCGGCGCGCGCAAGCCTTGCGGCCCCGTGGCGTCGGCCACCGCGGCGCGCGGGCCGGGCAGCACCACCAGGGCCGGCGCGAGATCGAGGGTGGCGGGGGCGAGAGTCACCCGCGAGCGTTAGCCGGATTCAACGCGGAACGGAATGGGAACCTGCTGGGCCGCGTCGGTTTGCCCACGCGCGCGGCGCAGACCTCCCGACAGTGGAAAGGCGCGCCCGGTTTCCCGGACGCGCCTCGCCTTCTCGTAGCATGCGCCTGGCGCGCGGGTCAGATGTCGCGGCGCAGGCTCGGGTCGATCGGGCGGCTCGCCGGATCGGAGAAGCCGCCGTCACGCACCGGCTCGGTGCGCAGGTCGTCGCTCTGTCCCGGGTTCACGAACGAGCGGTCTTCCGGGAAGCGCTGGCGCTCCGCGGCGATCTGCTCGGCGCCATAGGGCTCGGCCGCCGGATCGAAGCTCTTCCAGCCGTCGGCGCGATAGGCCGAGGCGCGCGCCGCGGCGTCGACGCCGGCCCCGCCCAGGATCTGCCGGGCGCTTGCCGCGTCGGTGTCGTTGGCCGGCTTGACGCTGACCAGGGTGCCGCCGCGGCGGACGCCCTCGGCGTAGACATTGGCTTCTTCGTCGCTGTGCCCGGCGTCCTTCAGCGCGCCCAGCAGGCCGCCGGCCGCGCCGCCGGCGATGGCGCCTACGACGGCGCCCACCGCGGTCGAGGCCAGCCATCCGGCCGCGACCACCGGACCCAGGCCCGGGATGGCCAGCATGCCGAGGCCGGCCAGCAGGCCCGCGCCGCCGCCCACCACAACGCCAGTGGTCGCGCCCTTCGAGGCGCCCTCGCCGGCGTCGTTGTCGTCCAGGCCGTCGCGGCGGCCCTCGGTCAAGTGGCGGCCCTCCGCGTTGTTGGCGATCAGGCTGATATCGTCGTGCGCGATGCCCGCCTGCTCCAGTCGGGCGACGGCGGCGGCGGCGTCTTCATAGCGGTCGAAAAGTCGGGTGATGGCCTGGGCCATGGGTATGTCTCCTTGCAGGGTTGGGGCGGCGTCTGGTCGTTGAGCGGACTATTTCGCGGTGACAGCGCCCTTGAAGTCGACGGCGACGCTCATGGTCTTGCCGCCCTTCTTGGCGCTGGCGGTCCACATGCCGTCGGGGGTCTTCATCAGGTTGGTCACATCGGTGTAGCCGGCGTTTTCGATGTGGCCCTTGGCCTGGCCCTCGGTGAACGAGTTGGAGCCGGCGGCCGCGTCCGTCGAGGTCTTGTTGGCGTCGGTGTTGATGGCGCCGTTGGCCTGCGGCGGCGAGACCACGCCGCCTGGGGCTGCGGCGCTGGCGGACGCGTTGGTGGTGTCCTGCGCCGCGTTGGACGCGGCGTCGGCAGTGTTGGCGGCGGCGTTGGCCGTGGCGGCGCCGGCGTCCGTCGCGGTCTGCGAGGCGGGCTTCTGGCAGGCGGCCAGCAGCACGAGCGAAAGCGTCAGGCCGACTGGCGCGAGTAGGGCAGATTTCATGGGAGTTCCTCTGTCGTCGAACCCGCACAGCGCCCCGGAACCGCCGCGGTTCCGACAGCCCCGCTTCTTCTTGTGGGCGGGGCCGTGACGCGCGCTTGGACGCTCCCCTCCGACGCACGCCGCCCGGGTCGTCGGAGACGCAGATCTCGCATCCCGCGCTGAGCTGTCCGACCAGCGCCGAGGGTCGAATATCGGCGCGAATGCGGCGGCGCTTGCACCCCCGCCGCTGCGCGACGCGCCGTAGAGCGCGTCCTTGAATAAATTCCGGAGGCAGGCTCGCATCATCGGCTGGATTGAGCGGTCGCCTGACAAATGCCCTCCTTTTTGTCACTACAAATAGATTGCCTATAGCGCAAATTGTAGTTACATTTACTGCATGGATATCGAGTTCGACCCTGCCAAGGACGAAGCGAACATCCGTAAGCATGGGTTGTCGCTGGCCCTCGCGAAGGATCT
Organism: Caulobacterales bacterium; assembly: GCA_044445675.1. Taxonomy (GTDB): domain Bacteria; phylum Pseudomonadota; class Alphaproteobacteria; order Caulobacterales; family Caulobacteraceae; genus Phenylobacterium. The sequence goes on from JBIOED010000019.1 coordinate 4,149, forward strand.
CGAAATCGATACCGCGCATGTGATGAAGGACACGCGGCAGGACTACGGCGAAGACCGCCTCATCGCGGTCGGCCCCCTGAACGGGCGGCTATGCGTTCTGGCCTTCACCGTTCGCAAAGGGAAGATGAGGGCCATCAGCCTTCGCCGCGCCAATCCGAGGGAGCGCAGGCGATTTACACCCTAACACGTTCGTCAAAAGCCCCAGCGGGGCGCCCATTGAGGAGAGTCCGATGATCGACGACCCCGACAATCCCGAACTCACAGCAGAAGATTTCGCCAAGATGCGCCCGGCCTCCGAGGTTCTGTCGCCAGAGGTTCTGAACGCGTTCAAGCGGACGCGCGGCCCGCAGAAAGCTCCGACCAAGCGACAGGTAACCTTACGACTTGATGAGGATCTGCTCGCGCACTTCAAGGCAGAAGGCGCTGGCTGGCAGTCGCGCATTAACGAAGTGCTGAGGCTGGAGCGAGCGGCTTTTCATATCGTGCCGGACCACGGGCATTGGGCGGTCCGTCCACCAAGAGGTGAACTCGTCAGGACCTATGGCAGCCAGGCCGAGGCCATAAAGGCAGCGCGGAGTATGGCCCAAAAGACGGACCAGGCTGGTGTTCCGGCGCGGGTCGTCGTGCATGAGGCAGACGAATTGCACTGAGGCGCCAGGGCGCAACACGCCGGTAGCCGGGCTCATCGAGAACTTGACAACCCGGAAACTTTGTGTTCTCGTTTTGTACCATGTCCGAGACACTCTTCCCGTCCGCGGGTCCCGGATATCGGCTGGGCCGATTGCGGGATGACACGGAGGTGGTGGTAGCCGCCCCGGGGCGCGCGCCTACTTCCCGGCCGGAACCAGCCGCAGGATCTCGCTGGGCGTCTCGTCGGTGACCACATAGACCAGGCCGTCGGGGCCCTGGCGCACGTCCTTGGTGCGTTTGCAGCGGTCCAGCAGCAGCTTTTCCTCGCCCACCACCCGGCCGTTCTTCATTTCCAGGCGCACCAGCTGGCGGCCCGACATGCCGCCCACCAGCACGTCGCCCTTCCACGCGGGGAAGGCCTTGCCGGTGTAGAAGGCCAGGCCCGAGGGAGCGATCGACGGGGTCCAGAAATAGACCGGCTGCTCCATCCCGGCCTGCGCGGTCTTGCCGCCGTCGATCAGGGCGCCGGAGTTCTGGCGGCCATAGCTGATCTGCGGGAAACCGTAGTTGCCGCCGGGCTTGATGCGGTTCAGCTCATCGCCGCCCATCGGCTCGTTCTCGCCCACCCACAGCTCGCCGGTGGCCGGGTTGAGCGCCGCGCCCTGGATGTCGCGGAAGCCCACCGCGTAGAGGGCCGGATTGGCGCCCGGCGTCCTGACGAACGGGTTGTCCTTGGGGATCGAGCCGTCGGCGGCGATGCGCAGCACCTTGCCGCGCGGGTCGGTCATCGACTGCGGGTTGGGGCCGCCGGACGCCACCTCGCCCGAAGCGATCAGCAGGGTCCCGTCGCGGGCCTGCACCAGACGGCGCGGCGTCAGGTAGGGCGCCTCGTAGATGGTCTTGACGTCCTCCAGCCCGCGATCGTCGGCCGACAGCCGGGCCTTGACGATGCGGCCGGTGAACGGCTGGCCTTTGGCAGGCGCGGCGGCGGTGTAGCCGTAGTAGAGGATGCGGTTTTTCGCGAAGTTGCGGTCCAGCATCGGGCCGGTGTTGCTGGTCCCCATGACGCCCGCGATCTCCGGGGTCCCGGTCAGCGGCTCGGAGACCCGGCCCTTGGCGTCGACGGTGCGCAGGCCGCCGGCCCGCTGCGAGACCAGGAGCTTGCCGTCGGGCAGGAAAGCCAGGCCCACCGAGCGGTCCAGGGTGGCCAGCACCTCGACCCGGAAGGCGTCGCGCGACTTGACCTGCGGCGCGCGGGCCTGGTCGGGCCGGGCGGGCGTGGCGAAATAGCCGTCCTTGGCGTTGCGGTTGGGGCCGCAGAGCGCGGCGATCCGCGCGTTCTCCGCCGCCGATCCCGCCACGCCGGCATAGTCGGGGCCGGGCGCATAGGCCGGCGCCGCCGGCTGCGACCACGCCCCGCCTCCGGGCGCCAACGCCACCGCCAGCGCCAGGCCGGTCATCGTCCTCGAAACCTGCAGAGCTTTCCGCACGGCCATCCCCCTCAACGTCATTCTCGTCGTCGCCCTGCATGTCACGCCGCGCGGCGGTCTGCTAGGGATTGCGCAGCAAGCTGGGCATTGGCGGGGGTTGAGGATGACGTTGCGGCGGATCGGACTGGGGGCGGCGGTCGCGGCATTGGCGCTGAGCGCGGCGGGCGCGGCACTGGCGGCCTCGCCGAAGGCCGCGGTGCAGGCCTGGCGCCAGGCGCACGAGAAGCAGATCCTCACCGATTTCACAGCCCTCCTCGCGATGCCCAACGTCGCGACCACGCTGCCCGACGTGGAGGCGAACGCCGCCTACATCGCGGGCCTGCTGCGGGCGCGCGGCTTTGCAACCCGGCTGCTCACCGCCGAGCCCGGCACGCCGCCCTCGGTGTTCGCCGAGCTGAAGGTCCCGGGCGCGACCCGCACCGTCGTCTTCTACGCCCACTACGACGGCCAGCCGGTCGGCCAGAAGGGCTGGATCTCGCCGCCCTTCGAACCCTCGATGCGCACCGCCCTGCCGCAGGCCCGGCCCGTCGACTGGAAAGCCGCCGCGGCGCTCGATCCGGACTGGCGGCTGTTCGCCCGCTCGGCCGGCGACGACAAGGGCTCGATCCAGGCGCTGATCTCGGCCTTCGACGCCCTGAAAGCCGCCGGCATCGCGCCCAGCGTCAACATCAAGCTGCTCTACGAGGGCGAGGAGGAGCAGGGCTCGCCGCACTTCGCCAGGCTGGTGGCGAAGAACCTGGAGGCGGTGCGCGGCGACCTCCTGATCATGGGCGACGGGCCGATGCACCAGTCGGGCAAGCAGGAGATCAACTTCGGCAACCGCGGCATCACGGGCTTCCGCGCCACGGTCTACGGCCCGCTGAAGCCGCTGCACGACGGCCACTACGGCTCCTGGGCGCCCAGCCCCGCGGTGATGATCGCCGAGCTGGTGACCGGCCTGCGCGATGACCAGGGCCACATCCTGATCCCCGGCTTCTACGCCGACGTCGCCCCGGTCTCGCCCGCCGACCAGGCGGCGCTGGCCGCCCTGCCCGACGTGGAGACCGGCTTGAAAACCGCGCTGGGCCTCGGCCGCAACATCGGCCCCGCGCGGCTCGCCGACGGCTACATGACGCCGACCCTCAACGTCCGCGCCATCCACGCCGGAGACGACGGCCCCAACGCCGCCAACGCCATCGCCACCGAGGCCAACGCCTCCTTCGACTTCCGCCTCGACCCCGGCGAGACACCCGCCCGGGTGCATGCGCTGACCGAGGCCTGGCTGACCCGGCAGGGCTGGTTCATCGTCCGCGCCGCGCCGGACCTCGCCACCCGCCTCGCCCACCCGAAGATCGTGCGGGTCGACTGGGACCCGGGCGCCTCCATCGCCACGGAGTCGCCCATGGACGGCCCCGCGGCCCGGGCGGTCGCCGCCTCGATCTCGCGCACGGTGGGCTACCCGGTGCTGAAGCTGCCGTTCTCCGGAGCCAGCTCGGGCATGGCCGAGATCGTCAACCAGATGAAGGCCCCGATGGTCGGCGTCTCCATCGCCAACTACGACGACAACCAGCACGCCCAGAACGAGAACCTGCGCCTGGGCAACCTGTGGGACGGGATCGAGGTCTACGCCGGCCTGCTGGCCGACCTCGACTGGTGAGGTCAGGCGGCGCGGAACCTCAACGGCATCGCCTTCGGCCCGGAGATGAAGTTCGACGCCAGCCACTCCGGCGGCGCGGCGAGATCGAAGCCGGTCATCCGGGTCAGCACCTCGCCCAGCATGGCGTCGATCTCGATGCGGGCGATGTGCTGGCCGAGGCACCCGTGCGGGCCCGTCCCGAAGGCGATGTGCGGGTTGGGATCGCGCGCGAGGTCCAGGGTTTCCGGCGCCTCGAACGCCGCCGGATCGCGGTTGGCGGCGCCGAAGTACATGACCACCTTGTCGCCCTCGCGGACCGGCTGACCGGCAAGCTCGACGTCGCGGCGCGCTGTGCGGCGCATGTAGATCACCGGGCTCGTCCAGCGCAGCAGCTCCTCGCGAGCCGTGGGTAGCCGCCCCGGCAGGTCGGCCAGCAACCAGCCCATCTGCTCCGGGTGGGCCATCAGCGCCAGCAGGCCGCCGGACAACAGGTTGCGGGTGGTGTCCCCGCCGGCGTCCACCAGCAGCAGGAAGAACAGAAGGAACTCCATGTCCTCCAGCCGCCGCCCGTCGACCTCGCAGGCCAGCAGCTTGGAGGCCAGGTCGTCGCCCGGCCGCGCCCGCTTCTCGGCGATCACGCCCTGGCCGTACTCGAACATCTTCGCCACCGCTGCCCCGCCCGCGCCCGGCGGCAGGGCCTCCGGCGCAGTGTGGATGGTCTCGGTCAGCTTGTAGAGTTCGCGCCCGTCGCCCGGCGGCAGCCCCATCAGCTCGGCGATCACGAAGGACGGCATCTCGCCCGCCACCTCGGCCACGAAGTCGCATTCGCCGCGGTGGATGACGGCATCGACGATCTGCTTCGCCAGCGCCCGGATTCGGTCCTCTCGCAAACGCGCAGCCGGCAGGGTGAACGCCTGGCGGATCAGCTTGCGGAACGCCGTGTGCTCCGGCGGATCCATCATCAGCATCATCTTGTAGGGGCCAAAGCCCTGACCCTGGCCCGGCGGCGGGTCGGAGATCATGATCGAAGGCTCCGACGAGAACGCCTGGAAATCGCGGTCGACGGCCCAGACGTCGGCATGGCGGGTCACCGCCCAGAACCCGCGCCCGCCCGGCTCGTCATGCCAGCGCACCGGCGCATGCTCGCGCAACCATCGGTACTGGTCGTGCGGCTGGCCGGCGGCGAAGCTCGCGGGCGACAACAGGTCGATGTTCATGCGCTCTGCCCCGGCGGATCTTCCCGCAGACTGGGCGCGCGGCGGCGTCGCGGCAAGCCAGGCCGACTAGGCGCCCCGCGGGCGCGGTGGTAGCTGGCGGCCATGTCGATCCGCAGCCTGTTCCCTGCCCTCGCCGCCATCGGCCTTTGCGCCGCCACGCTCTCGGCCTGCCTGACGCCGCGTGTGCAACCGACGCCCAGCAAGGCCGTGGCCGAGGCGCGCGCCGGGGCCGGCGCCAGGGCGGCCGCCTGCCCGGCCACCGACCTCGCCTCGGTTTCGCCGGTGGACGTGGGCTTCGCCTTCGACGACGCCACCGTAACCGAGGTCGGCGTCCGAAACCTGACCGCCGCGGCGCAGTGGCTGGCCTGCCACGCAGGCGTCGAGGTGGTCATCACGCCGGACGCCGACAACCACGGCGACGCGGCGCACCTGAACGACCTGGCGCAGCGTCGCGCCCAGGCGGTGCAGGCGGAACTGCGCACCCTGGGGGCCACAGCCGCGGTGATCCGCCTGCTGCCTCGCGGCGCCGCCGACCCGGTCACCGCCCCGCACCTCGTCGTCAACGCCCAGGGCCGCGGCTGGTAGGGTCGCGTCCGCTCGCCGCATTACCGCGAATTGTCTTTCGCCGCCGCCCGACTGGCGACATGAAGGTGGCTGAAGACGGATCGCTGGGGGGCCGGCCGTCGTCCTGGAGTCCTAGCGCGTGATCCCCGCCCTGCTCGCCGCCTCGTCACTGTCGTTTTCGGGCGCGGACCTGCCCCGCCTGCCACCGATCACGCGAGAGGCCCAGATCACCTACGTCGACCGCACCGGCGCGGTGATCGGGGTGCGCGGCGGCCGCTTCGCCCCGCCCGCCGACCTCGCCCGCATGCCGGCCTATGTGCCCGCGGCCTTCGTCTCCATCGAGGACCGGCGGTTCTACGAGCACGGCGGATTCGATCCGGTGGGCATGGCGCGCGCGGTGATCGCCGACCTGGGCTCAGGCAAGAGCCAGGGCGCCTCGACCATCACCCAGCAGCTCGCCCGCAACCTGTTCCTCAGCGCCGACCAGACGATCGAGCGCAAGGCCACCGAGCTGATGTATTCGGTGCAACTGGAGCGGACCTATTCGAAGAAGCAAATTCTCGCCCTCTACCTCTCCCGCGTCTATTTCGGCGAAGGGGCCTACGGCATCGAGGCCGCCGCCCAGCGCTACTTCGACAAGCCCGCCGCGAAGCTGACGATCCGCGAAGCCGCGACCCTGGCCGGCATCCTCAAATCGCCGACCCACTACGACCCGGTGACCGAGCCGGAGAAGTCGGCGGAGCGGACCCGGCTGGTGCTCGACGCCATGGTGGAGACCGGCGCGATCCGCCCGGCAGAGCGCGACAGGGCGCTGGCGGCGTCGCCCAGGGTCTGGAAGACCGCCCCTACCGCGCCGGCGCAATATTTCGTCGACTGGCTGGAGGGCCAGACGCGCGCGTCGGTCGGAACGCCAAGACAGGACCTGGTGGTCGAGACCACGCTCGACCTGCCCAGCGAGATCGCCGCCGGCGACGCGGCCCGGTCGGTTTCCGCCCGCTTCGCCAAGCAGGGCGTCAGCCAGGCCGCGGTGGTGTCGCTCGACGGTTCCGGGCGGGTGCGGGCGATGGTGGGCGGCGTCGACTACGCCAAGGGCCCCTTCAACCGCGCCGTCGACGCGCACCGGCAGGCCGGTTCGGCCTGGAAGCCCTTCGTCTACCTGACCGCCATGGAAGCCGGGCGCACCCCCGACGCCATGGTGGTGGACGAGCCGGTGACCATCAACGGCTGGTCGCCGCGGAACTTCGAACCGGAATTCCTCGGCTCGATCACCCTGGAGACCGCGCTGGCGCACTCCATCAACACCGTCGCGGCGCGGCTCGCCGACGAGGTGGGCCGCGAGAACGTCGCGGCGGTCGCCCATCGCCTGGGCATCGTCAGCCAGGTCAACACCGACCCGGCCATGGCGCTCGGCACCACCCTGGTCACGCCGCTGGAAATGGCTCAGGCTTACGACGTCTTCGGCAACGGCGGCTACCGCGTCGCGGCCTACGGCATCGAGCGGATCCGCACGAGCGGCGGCCACGTACTGTTCCAGCACCGCGCGCCGCCCCCCGCCCAGGCCGTGCTCAACCCGCCGCTCGACGAAATGCAGCGGATGATGCGCACGGTGATGGCGTCGGGCACCGGCACGCACGCGGCGATCCCCGGCTACGACCTGGCCGGCAAGACCGGCACCACCTCCGACTACAAGGACGCCTGGTTCTGCGGCTATACCGGCGGCCTGGTCACCGTGGTCTGGACCGGGCGCGACGACGCCACCCCGATGCGCCGGATCACCGGCGCCACCGCGCCTTCGGCGATCTGGCGCAGCTACATGGTCCGCGCGCTCAGGCGCCTGAACAACGGCCCGATCCCGCCAGGGCCGCCGCCGCCCTTGCCCGTCGCGCCAACCCCCGTCGCGACGCCCGCGCCGGCGCAGGCCGTTCCCCAATCTGTGCCGGCGTCGCCGACCTAACCGCCCAGCCGCCAGCCGACATCCCTGGCGAGGACAGCGAAGAATTCCGGCGTATAGGCGGCCTCCGGGTCGGCGCGGACCATGGCGTCCATCTTGTGGGCGTCGTCGCCCACCAGGATGCGCCAGCGGTCGGCCTTGACCCCATCGAGGATGACCGTGGCCGCCGCCGCGGCGGTCATGGGCGCCTCCTCAAGGAAACGCCGGTGCTGTTCGGAAACCATCGCTTGCAGGGCCTCGTCCGACAATTCGCCGACGTTGAGGCCAGCCTTGGCGATGCGGACCCGGGCGCGGGCCAAGTCGTCGTCGCTCAGCGTATCCTCGTCGCGGCCGGTCATCACCTTGCGGGAGTTGGCGACGATCGAGGTGCCGATGTGGCCCGGCATCACCACCGAGACCTTGATATGCGGCGCGTTGAGCGCCAGGTCGGTGATCAACGCCTCGGAGAAGCCCTTCACCGCGAACTTCGCCGCCGCATAGGCCGTGTGGCTGACGTTTGGGCCAAGACTCGCCCAGAAGCCGTTGACGCTGGAGGTGTTGACGATGTGCGCCTCGTCGGCGGCCTGCAGCATCGGCAGGAACGTACGCACGCCCAGATAGACCCCGCCCCAGCAGACATTGAACGTCCGCTCCCACTCCTCGCGGCCGTCCGCGATCATCGAGCCGCCGCCGCCGATGCCGGCGTTGTTGAACAGCAGGTGCAGCCGGTCGGTCTCGTGCTGGGCCGCCGCCGCCTCGCTGAAGGCGATCAATTGGCTCTCGTCTGAGACGTCGGCCACATGCGCCGTGACGCGGACGCCCTGAGGCACGCCGTCGGCCTCGCAAAGCGCCACGGTCTCGGCCATGTTGCGCGCCGACACGTCGCACATGGCCACGCTGCACCCCTCGGCGATCAGTTGCCGGGCCAGCTCGCGACCCATACCCGTGCCGCCCCCGGTGATCACCGCGATCTTGCCGGCAAAATCCTTCATGCGTCCGTCCTTCAACTGTCGCCCCGGCCGCACTCGCCGGAGTCCCCGCTGGAGATTGGGCCGCCGCGCGACGGGCGTCCACCATGACTGGGGGAACAGGCGTGGCGACCGGGGGTTGTTCCAGCGCGCCTCGTCCCTGGCGTAGCGGAGTGGACAAGCGGCCATGAAACTCTATCTCGCGCCCGGCGCCTGCAGCCTCGCCGACCACATCGCGCTTCATGAGGCCGGCGCCGCATTCGGCTGCGTCAAGGTGGACCTGAAGACCAAGCGGACCGAGGACGGCCGCGACTACGACGAGATCAACCCCAAGGGCTATGTGCCGGCGCTCGAACTGGACGACGGCCAGGTCCTGACCGAGAATATCGCCATCCTGTATTGGGTGGCCGACCTGGCCCCAGAACTGGGGCTATCCGGAGCGATGGGCCGTTTCCGCCTGCTGGAAATGCTGGCCTTCATTTCCACGGAACTCCACAAGGGTTTCAAGCCGTTCTTCAAACCGGACGCCAGCGACGCGGATAAGGCCGACGCCGGCCAAGCCATCGGCAAGCGGCTCGATTTCCTGGCGAACCAGATGAGGGGCGACTACCTGTTCGGCGACCAGATGAGCGTCGCCGACGCCTACCTGTTCGTCATGCTGGCCTGGGCGAAGAACAACGACCTGCCCCTGCCAAACCCGTTGCCCGCCTTCTTCGAGCGTATGCGGACCCGGCCGGCGGTGCGGCTGGCGCTGGAGCACGAAGGCCTCGGCAAGTTGCAGGCCGCCTGAGCCGCAGGATTGCCTGACCAGCGCGTTCAGGCGCCGTTCAGCTTAAGTTTCATAGGCTTACTTGATGAACACTTCGGCCTCTCCGGCCGTTATGCACTCACAAGGAGGCCAATATGAGAAAAGCTCTGACGGCCGCGATGGCGGCGATCACCCTGGGCGGCGCGGTCTGCGCCACGGCCATTCCGGCGCAGGCCCACGATTGGGACCACCGCTCCTACGGCGGTTACCGTCACCACGGCGGCAACGGCGGCGCCGCGGTGGCCGCGGGCGTGGTCGGCTTGGCGCTCGGCGCGGCCCTCGCATCGAACCACAACGGCTATTACCGTCAGGGCTACTATAACGGCGGCTACGGCTATGAAGGCGGCTCCGGCGACTATGGCGCCCCAGCCTATGGCTATGAGTACCCAGCCTACCGCACCTGCGAGACCACTCGCTGGGTTTGGGACCCCTACATCGGTCGCCGGGTGCCGGTGGAAAGGCGCTACGCTTGCTGACCGAAGAGGGCCTATCAGCCCTCCACCGCAAAGGTGAGGCCGGCGTTCGCCTGAAGCCGGTCCACCAGCTTCGCCCCCATGGCCGCGCCCGGCGTCCAGACGCCGCCAGGCGTGGCCTGGGAGTCCTTCACCAGACAGATGGCGGCCTCGGCCAGCATCTTCGACGTTGACCCATAGCCCGGGTCGCGATCCCCCTTCACCGAGACCCTGACCTTGCGGCCATCGTCGGCGACGCCGATGAAGGCGATGTCGTAAAATCCCGCCTCGCGCTCGGCTTTCGACGGGCCATCGCCGGGTTTCGGCGCGTCCGCACCCATGCCAGTGAACTCGGTCGGCGCGCCCGGAACGACCACCGACATTTCGTCGTACCGGAAGTCCGTCCCCCACGGGTGACCGAGCAGGGCGTTCGAGCGGTGGACGTTCTTGGTGTTGATCACCGCCATCATGAAGGGCCCCACCTCCGCGTCGAGGTCCGGATCATGCTCGACGGTAGCCCCGGCCGGCTGCTCCGGCCCTTGAAAGCCGGGGGTGAGCGCGAAGGGGTCCATCATCAGCGCCATCAGGCTGGGATCCTTCTGGATGGCCCCCATGGTCGCCGCCCCGCTGGCCGCCGTACCGCCCGACAGCCCGCCCTGCATCGCGCGTAGCCGGCCCTTCACCCGCGGGACATAGGCCCCGAGCTTGGCCTTCGCCGTCTCCTCCGCGAACCAGACGCCGAGTTCGAAAGGAATGGAATCGAAGCCGCAGGAATGCACGATGCGCGCGCCGGACGCCCTGGCGGCTCCGTCGTAGGCGGCGATAACCTTGGCCATCCAATTGGGTTCGCCGGAGATGTCCAGGCAGTCGGTCCCAGCCGCCACGCAGGCCGCCACCAGCCTGTCGCCGTAGAGTTGGTAGGGCCCGACCGTGGTGACGATCGCCTTGCCCCGCCGCACCATAGCGTCAAGTTCGGCCGGGTTGTCGGCGTCGGCGACGATTAGCGGCGTCTCCGCCGGGGCGCCCATTTCGTCGCGGACCTGCGCCAGCTTGGCGGCGCTGCGGCCCGCCATCGCCCACTTAACGTCACCGCCAACGCCATAGCGCTGCGCCAGGTATTCGGCGACCAGCCGGCCGGTGTAGCCGGTGGCGCCGTAGACGATGATGTCGAACTCGGCGTTGGGATTCATGGCGCGCTTCCTATCTCTGAGCGGCCGCACCTTGGCTCGCACCGGCAGTGGAGGCAATCATGGCGGCGTCGAAACATAACAAGAACATGCTATAGGGCGAAGATGGCCGACTCCGCGGGGCCCGCCGCCGATCTTCTGCCGCCCAGGTTCGCCGACTGGTTCGCCCAGCGGGGCTGGAGCCCGCGCGCCCACCAGCTGGCGATGATCGAACGCGCGCGGGCGGGCCGGGACGCCCTGCTGATCGCGCCGACCGGCGGCGGCAAGACCCTGGCTGGCTTTCTGCCCAGTCTGATCGACCTCGCCGAGCGGCGGCCGGGCAACACCCCCTCAGCAATGTCCGAAGCCGACAATGCTGATTCTTCGCTGCAGAAGCACGATTTCCCAGAAGGGAAATCGAGGGGTCTGCACACCCTCTACATTTCGCCCCTCAAGGCGTTGGCGGTGGACGTCGAGCGCAACCTCGGCGCACCGATCCTGCAGATGGGCTTGGCCATCACCGCGGAGAGCCGCACCGGCGACACAGGCCTCTCGCGTCGCCAGCGCCAGCGGGTGAAGCCCCCGGAAATCCTGCTGACCACGCCCGAGCAACTGGCGCTGCTCTGCGCCTGGGAGGGCGCTCGACTTTATTTCGAAAGCCTGCAGTGCGTGATCCTCGACGAGATCCATACGCTGCACGCCTCAAAGCGCGGCGACCTGCTGGCGCTTGATCTTGCCCGCATCGCCCAGTTCGCCCCCAACCTGCGCCGGGTCGGCCTATCCGCCACCGTCGACGACCCCGAGGTGATCAAGGCCTGGATGGCCAACCACCAAAAGGGCGGCAACCAGGGCATTGACCTGGTGCGCGGGCCGGCCGGTGCGGAGCCGGTCGTCGAATTGCTGCTGTCGGAGGGCAAGGTGCCCTGGGCCGGCCACACCGCTCAGCACGCGATGCAGGAGGTCTATGACGTCATCCGGCAATCGCGAACCGCGCTGGTTTTCGTCAACACCCGCTTCCAGGCCGAATTCGCCTTCCAGGAGCTCTGGCGACTGAACGAGGATAGCCTGCCCATCGCCCTGCACCACGGCAGCCTCGCGGCGGAGCAAAGGCGCAAGGTCGAGGCGGCGATGGCCCGCGGCGAGTTGCGCGCCGTGGTTTGCACCTCGACGCTGGACCTCGGCATCGACTGGGGCGACGTGGACCTGGTGATCCAGCTTGCGAGTCCCAAAGGCGCGTCGCGGATGGTCCAGCGGATCGGCCGCGCCAATCACCGGCTGGACGAGCCCAGCCGCGCGATCTTCGTGCCGGCTAACCGCTTCGAGATGCTGGAGTGCCAAGCCGCGCGCGAGGCCATCGCCGAGAACAAGCTCGACGGCGACCCGCCGCGGGTCGGCGCGCTCGACGTGCTGGCCCAGCACGTGATGGGCTGCGCCTGCTCTGAGCCCTTCGACATGCTCAAACTCTACGACGAAGTGACGGGCGCCGGTCCCTACCGCGACCTGATCTGGGAGGACTTCGAGCAGGTCGTCGATTTCGTCTCGACCGGCGGCTACGCGCTGAAGAACTACGACAAATTCCGTCGCATCGTGAAGGGTCAGGACGGGCTTTGGCGCGTGCGCAACGCCGAGACCGCGCAACGCCACCGGCTGAACGTCGGCGCGATCGTCTCACCGGCCATGCTGTCCGTCCGCATCGCCATGCGCGGGGGACGCGGTGGGCGCAAAGTTGGCGAGATCGAGGAAGGGATGGTCGAGATGCTGGAACCCGGCGAGACCTTCGTCTTCGCCGGCCAGGTGTGGCGGCTGGTGGGCGTCACCAGCCTCGACGTTCTGGTCCAGCCGGCGCCGGCGGCCGATCCCAAGATGCCCTCCTGGGGCGGTTCGAAGTTCGCGCTCTCCACCTACCTGGCCAAGCGCGTGCGCCAGCTGATGTACGATCAGGCGCACTGGCGGGTGCTGCCCAGCGATGTGCGCGAATGGCTGGAGGCCCAGCGCGACCGTTCCGTCATCCCCGAAGAAGACGAGATGCTGCTGGAGACGTTCCCGCGAGGTCGGCGCAATTTCATGGTCTGCTACCCGTTCGAGGGCCGGCTGGCGCACACCACGCTGGCCATGCTGCTGACCCGGCGGCTGGAGCGGATCGGGGCCGCGCCGCTCGGCTTCGTCTGCAACGACTATGCTCTCGCCATCTGGGCGCTCAATCCGCTGGAAGGCCTCGATTTCGGCGCCCTGTTCGACGAGGACATGCTGGGCGACGACCTGGAGGCTTGGCTCGCCGACAGCTTCATGATGAAGCGCGCCTTCAAGGGTTGCGCGATCATTGCGGGACTGATCGAGCGGCGCTTTCCAGGCGAACAGCAGAAGACGGGGCGCCAGATCACCTTCTCGACCGACCTCATCTACGACACCCTTCGCCGCCACCAGCCGGACCATCTGCTGCTGCGGTGTGCGAGGGACGATGCGGCGACCGGCCTGATCGACGTGACGCGGCTGGGGCAGATGCTGGCGCGCATCAAGGGCCGTATCCGGCATTCGCCTTTGGAGCACCTGTCGCCCTTCTCGGTGCCGATCCTGCTGGAGATCGGCAAGGAGCGCAGCCCCGGCCATACGGGCGAGGCCATGATCCTCAAGGAAGCCGAGGAAGACCTGATCGCCGAGGCCCTGCAGTGAACGCCCTGGCGACCAGGAGCTTCGTCTATGCGTACGCCAACGCCGACTGCGGCGGCCTGCGGACAAGCGTTGGCGCGGCCGAGGCCTTATTGCGCTGCTCGGGGGCTCTGTGGCTCGCCGCCGGGCGCGCGCTCGTCGTGGCCGATCTGCACCTGGAGAAGGGCTCCTCCTACGCCGCGCGCGGCCAGATGCTGCCGCCCTACGACACCCGTGAGACGCTGAAGCGCCTGGCCGCGGAGGTCGAAGCCCTGTCGCCCGCGGTGGTGATCCTGCTCGGCGACACCTTCCACGACCGCAAATCCGAGGACCGACTTGCCGCCGACGACGCCCAGGCGTTGCGGGACCTGGCCCGGGGCCGCACCCTGGTCTGGGTGATCGGCAACCATGACGCCGACGGGCCGCGCGCACTGCCTGGGGAGACTGCCGACGAACTGGAGTTGGACGGCCTCCTCCTGCGCCATGAGCCTCGATCCGGTTCGCAGCCAGGCGAAATCTCCGGCCACCTGCATCCGGCGGCGCGGGTGAAAGCCACTCGCGGCAGCGTACGGCGCCGCTGCTTCGTGACGGATGCGGAGCGCGTCATCCTGCCGGCCTTTGGCGCCTACGCCGGCGGCCTCAACGTGCGGGACCGGGCGTTCGCCGGCCTCTTCTGCCGGTCGCCGCTGGCCGGCGCCCTGGGCTTCGGGCGCGTGCACGCCGTGGGATGGCGGTCCCTGGTCGGGGACTGACCGGGTTCAGACGTGGCCGGTCTTCATCGCCTGGTCGAGGCAGACGGCGAGCGAGATGCAGGCGGCGGCGGTGAGCGCTGTAGACAGCCGCGGATAGCGGGCGGGGGTGTCCGGGGCCTGGTGGTCGAACAGCCACTGAACCAGGAAGGCGCCGATGCAGCCGCCGATGATCCAGCCGTCGGGGACCCGGTGGCGCGCGGCGAGCACCGTCCAGGCGGCCACCGGCGACAGCACCGAGATCAGCAGCCGCTCGGCCCGGGGCTGGGGCCGGCTGCTCTCCAGCCCCCAGCGGGCGCCGCCCAGGAAGGCCAGGATCACCCCCGACCAATTGAGGATGACGGTCAGCGCGGGTCGGGCCACCTCGGGCGCCCCCCAGCCATAAGCGGTCGCGGCGATGGGAAACGGCGCCAGGGCGCAGAGCGCGATGATCCAGAGCGTCGGCGGGATGGTGTCGTAGCGGGCCGAGGCGCCCGGTTCGTCCGTCACCATTCAGCCCTCCGAAACGCCGACGAGGCCGCCCAGCCGGCCGCCAACGCAAAGGCCATCGCAGCTAGACCATAGGACCATGGCCTGCGATGCGCCCAAAGGTAAAGCCCGCGCTCCACGCCGACCTTTTCCACAGTCAGCGTCCGGTCTTTCTCGGCGACCGGCTGGCCGTTCTGGAACAGCAGGATGCGGACCGCGTAGCGGCCGATCGGGGCCTCCGCTGGCAGCGCGATCTCGGCCCGAAACAGGCCGCGGTCGACGAACCGCACGCCATGGTCGGCCACGTCGTAGAGGTGTTCGGCCGCCTTCAGGCGCACCACGGCGCGGCGCCAGTCGAGGTAGTCCGCGCCCAGCCGGCTCACCACCACGTCGCGCACGCCATAGCGGGTCTCGATCTGCTGCTCGGCCGGCGCGTTCATCGCCAGGTGATCGACGCCGGCCTCGAGGCGGCGCAGCACGCCGAAGCGAGCGATCTCGTCGAGCGGGCGGGTGGAGGCGGCGATGTAGAACCCCGGGGCGCCCTGGAACACCACAGGCCGGCCGTTGATCCAGACGCCGGCTACCCGGCTCTTGCGCGCGATCCGTACGGGCTGGTCCGGACCGCGCACGATCACCACCACGTCACTCGGCCGCGCCAGCGGATCGAAGACCGCCCCGTAAAGCACGATCTGGTCGCCGCGGAAGTCGGAGTTCACCCGGACATTGGTCTCGGTCAAGGCCGCGGCGACGGCCGCCGTGCGGAGCGGCGGCGGCGTGGGCTGAGGCGGAGGCGCGGCGGCCATCACCCGTTCCCCGACATCAGCACGAAGGGGTCGTGTGGCGTGAAGAACAGGCCCAGGCCCATCCGCAACCCCACGAGGAGGACGATCAGGGCCAGCAGCGCCCGAAGCTCCTCCGCGCGGAAGCGGGACGAGGCGCGGGCCCCGAACTGTGCGCCCAGCACGCCGCCCGCCAGCAGAAGCGCCGCCAGCAGGATGTCCACCGTCTGGTTGCGGCCGGCCTGGAGCACGCCGGTGAGCGCCGTGGTGATGATGATTTGGAACAGGCTGGTCCCGACCACCACACCGGCCGGCATCCGCAGGAGGTAGACCATGGCCGGCACCAACACGAAGCCGCCGCCCACGCCCATGATCGCCGAGAGCACGCCCACGAAGGCGCCCAGGACGAGCGGCGGGATGACGCTGATGTAGAGCCGGGAACGCGGGAAGCGCAGCTTAAGCGGCAGGCCGTAGAGCCACGGCGGCCGGCGGTCGCGCCGGGGCGCCGGAGCTGCGGCGGCGCGACGGCGCAGGATCGCACGCACCGACTCCCAGAACATCAGACCGCCGATGATTCCCAGGAACACTAGATAGGACAGCGCCACCACCAGGTCGGCCTGCCCGAGGAGCCGCAGCCAGCGGAACAGCTCGACGCCCGCGACCGAGCCTACGGCGCCGCCGGCCGCCAGCACGCCGCCCATCCGGAAATCTACCGACCGCTTGCGGCTGTAGGAAATGACACTCGACATGGAGGAGGCGGCGACGTGGTTGGACATGCTGGCCACGGCCACGGCGGGCGGGATGCCGAGGAACACCAGCACCGGGGTCATGAGGAAGCCGCCGCCGATGCCGAACAGGCCGGAGATGAAGCCCACCAAGGCGCCTAGCGCCACCAGCAGCGGCGCGTTCACGGACACCTCGGCGATGGGGAGGTAGATGTCCAACGTCGCTCGCCCCCGAGCGAACTCGATCCGAAGGATCGATCTCGCTCATCAATTTCTAGGTCATGCCCATTTTTCTACGGCAGTTCGTCGGGCGCTCGGGAAAAAATGGGCAGGGCGAACTCGATCCGAAGGATCGATCTCGCTCATAAATTTCTAGGTCATGCCCATTTTCTACGGCAGTTCGTCGGGCGCTCAGGAAAAAATGGGCGAGGCGGGCCGGCCGTGCTCAATGCGACAAGACGGAAAGCCGGGAAACGGTGGCCGGGTCGAGCGAGCCGGTGGCGGTCAAGCCTTGATCGCGCTGATAGGCGGCCACTGCTAGCTTCAGGTTGTGGGACGCCGCACCGTCCGCCCGGCCCTTGTAGTAGCCGAGCCGCCCGAGGACCTTCTGGGCGGTGATCACCGAGGGGGCGCTGCCTGGCGTTTGCGCGGTCGCTGCGCCCGCGGGTTCGAAGGCCTTCGCCTGGCTGTCGGCCGAGGCAAGCTGGGCGGAGGATAGCCTGGTCTGCAGTTCGGTGGCGCTCTGGCGGGCCTCGGCGTCGCCGGCGTTGGCGGCGACCGAGAACCACCTGTAAGCCTGGGCCAGGTCGCGCGGAACGCCGGAACCGGACTGGTAGAGAAGGCCCAGGTTGTATTGTGAATCCACGACCCCGCGCTCGGCGGCCTTCCTGAACCACTGCGCCGCGCCGGGCGTGTCCTGCGGACCGCCTTCGCCGCGGAAGTAGAAGAGCGCGAGGTTGTGCATGGCGGTGGGATCGCCCGCTTCGGCGGCGCGGGCAGTCCAGCTGCGCGCCTGGGCTAGGTTCTGCGCCACGCCCGCCTGTCCCGTCTCGTAGAGCCTGGCCAAGAACATCTGCGCGGGGGTGTAACCGCCCTCGGCGATCGCCTTGAGGCGGGTGAGCGCTCCGGGCTGCTTCTGCTGGACGGCCGCGGTGACCTTGACGTAGTCGGACGCCGCCGTGTCGGCCGCGGGCGTCGGCGCGACGGAGATGGCCGGAACAACCGGCGCCGCGGACGGTCCGCTCGGTTGGGGGGTCAGGGCGACGGCGGCGCGCGGACTGGCTTCGAAGGACGGGGTTTCGTGACGGGGCGCGCCGGGTCCCTCCATCAGCACGACGCCGGCTGCGCCGACGCTGAGGAACGCCGCGCCGCCGGCCACCATCAGGGCGGTCTGCCAGGTGGAGGTCGGCCGGCCAGGCTTCAAGGCGCCGAAGATGCCGCCGCCCCGCAGCGACCGTGGGCGGCGCTCGCCGGCGTGCAGAGTCTTGGGCCTCGGCGCCGCGGCGGCTGCGCGGGCGGCGGCGCGAGCCTGTTCGATGACCTCGCGCGTGGACAGCGACGCGACGTCCTCCCGGACCAGCGGCCCATCGAGGTCCAGACGCTCCTCGTCTTCGGTCTCTGAGATCGGCGCGAAGGCGTCGACGTGGGCGAAGTCCTCCTCGCCGAAGGCCGGGTTGCCGGGGTCTAGCGCCGGCTGGCTCACGGGCTCGGCGCGGGAGAACAGTTCGGCCCCAAAAACCTGTGGCGTCGCCGGAGGTTCACCCCCGGCCCTTTCAGGGTTCGCGAGTCCTGGCGGGACGAATGTTGCTAGTGGGGCGGGCGGCTCGTCGCCCAGGCGCGCCTTGGCGCCCTCTAACAGCTTGGCGGTGCGTTCCTCGCTCTGGCGGATGCGTTCAGCCAAGTCGCCGGCCGCGCGCTCGTGACGTTGCTCGATCCGCTCGGTGACCTTCGACACCTGCTCGCCGACGTCGTCGATGGCCTGGGCGGCGCGGCGTTCGGATTGGATGATGCGGTCGGTGAGACGTTCGGTGATCTTGCCGATCTCCGAGCCCAGGCGCTCCAGCGCCTCGGCGTGCAACTGATCGGTGCGCCCCAGGCGGCCCTCCACGGCGCCGGCGATGCGGGCGATCTCACCGCCCACCTGCTCGATGGCCTGGGCGCTGCGCTGCTCGGCGCTCTGCACGCGGCGATTGAGGGTCTCGGCCATGGTCAGGACTTCATGGCCCATTGCCTCGATGGCGCGGGCGGAACGCTGCTCGACGGCGGCCATGTCCCGGGCGATCTGCCCGAGCCGGTCCTCCACCTGGCCGGAGGCGACGGTGGACGCCAGCCGTTCGGCGATCTCGCTGCGGGCGTCGTCGACACGCCGGCCCAACTGATCGGCCAGGGCCTCCAGCCGAGCGTCCAGGTCGCCTCGCACGCTACTGTCCGAGGCGTACATCCGCTGATCGAGCTGGACGAGGCTGTCGCGCAGGCCATCCAGGGCCTCGCCGGTGCGGGCTTCCGCGTGGGCCAGCCGCTGCGCCAGGCTCAGGACAATCTCGTCGATCATCGCGGCCGGATCCTGCGCCTCGGCGCGCGCCAACCGTTCCTGCAGCGCTGCCAGCGTCGTGCGGGTGTGCTCTTCGCCTTCAACGACCTGCCCGGCGACGCGGGTGATGGAAGCCTCGATCGCCTTGATGACCTCGGCTGAGCGGGGGCCGGAGAGCTCCGCCTCAACCCAACGCATACGGTCCGACGCCGTCGCCTGCTCAGCCGCCAACTGCTCGGCGGTCGTGTCGAAACGGGTGGCGACCGCCAGATGCTCGCGCTCGGCGGTTTCGATGCGCGCCATGGCGTGGCGCACGGAATGCTCGACGCCGGAGATGGCCAGGCCCGTGCGCGTCTCCGAGGCCTCGATGCGATCGGTCAGGCGATCCAAGGCGAACGCGATCCGTCCCAGGTCGTCCGATCTCACGCTGGTCGACGGAACGGGCATATCGGAGGTCGGCGCCTCGATCGCAGCGCGGAAAGGCCGCGCGGTGAAATGGTCCTCGGAGGAGATCTCCGCAGGCATGTCATCTTCTAGGATGACTCTGTTAAGCCATTCCCCCAGCGTCATGCCGGAACGCCGGGCGAGCTCCTTCGCGACCTCGCGGGCCTTGGGATCGATCCCTTTGACGCTCCAAGGCGCCGCCGTGGTCATTCGAATCGCCCTCCTGGACAGGGTGACGCTACCACCGTCGCTTGCGGTGTAAACGAAAGCCTAACGCTAGATGTAGTAGTGGACCGCTCTTGCCTGTGGACGGATCGGCCGCGCGCCGTCGGGCGGCTTCCGTTCTCGCGAAGGGCCTGCGATACGGCGCCGCAGGATGGACATGCCCCTTACCCTGGCGATCGGCGCGGGTCTCGCGGCGCTGGCGGCGTTCGCGGGCTGGCGCGGCGCGCGGCCGCCCAACCCGCACCGGGGGCCACGCCTCGTGCCCTGGCGCTTCATCATGCTGTTGGCCGCCGCCGGGCTCTTGCCGCTGCTGGCGCACATGGCGAACCTGATGGGCCTCACTGCGGCGTCCTGACAGCCCGCGCCCCGCATCGCCTTACCGCGAGTTCATTGGACTTTTCGTCGATCCGGCTCGACGTCTGTCTAGCCGATCACCGGCTGGGGATACGGACGATGCGTGCAAACCTTGTGAGCGCCTTGGGCGTTTCGACGCTGGTCATGTCAGCCGCGGTCGCGAGCGGCGCATACGCGGGCGCCTCGCTGTCCTACGACGGGTTGCAGGTCGCCCCTGCCGACGGCCGGCCGCTGAAAACCATCGGCGCGCTCGACTGCCCGGCCAGCCAAGGCGCGCTGACCCGCACCGCAAAAAACGCAGACGGCGCAAGCTGCGACTACAAGAGCGCGGACGGGGAGACGGTGCGCCTGAGGCTGCTGCCGCTCGAAGGTCGCTCGGCGGCGGACGCCTTGGCGCCGACGAGGGCCGAGCTGCACGCCCTGACGCCGATCTACAACCGCCGCGTCCCGGCCGCGGACAAGAGCGAGCCCGGCGACCGCGCCGACATCGACCTGCCCTTCTTCCACATCCACGCGGTCGGCGAGCGCGCCGACGTGAGAGTGTTCGGCGTCAAGATCCACAGCGAGGGCGACAATGCCGACGTCAACGTCGGCCATGGCCACAAGCACACGGTGGTTCACGCCGGCGCCGACGGGGCGGAAGTCCTGGCGGAGGACGTGGGGCGCAGCAACGCTTCCCTGGTCTATGTGCTGGCAGCCGACAAGCGCCCGGCGTCCGGCTACTGGACCGTGGGCTATGTGGCCAAGGGACCGGCCAAGGGCCCGCTGGTGGTCGGCGAGTTCCGCAGCACCGAAAAGCGCGGCCGCCACGATGGCGACCACGGCGACATCGGACGTCTCATAGACCGAAACCTGAAGGACTGACACGCCGTCACGGGAGGGTCAGGCCGCGACGGCGCCGTCGCCCCTTGCCTCCTCCGCCTTCTTCGGCCGCTTCGTCAGGCCCGAAACGCCGCCGGAGGACAGCAGGCCCACATCGGCCATCAGCCAGGGGATCGACCACTTGTGCGGGGCGGCGCAGTAGCGCGGCTGCCAGAGCGGGTCGTACTTGTCCTTGTACCGGCGCACGCCCTGGAAATTGTAGATTTCCTCGCCGCGCTCGAAGAGCAGGCGGCCCACCCGCGACATGATCGGGGCCAGCGGCCGGTCGTCCAGGCCGGCCAATGGCGCCATGCCGAACTCGAAGGCCGCATAGCCTTGCTCGCGGCCCCAGTTGATCAGCTCCACGAAGAGGTAGTCCATGATGTTGTTGGGCGCCTCGTCGGCGTAACGCATCAGGTCCATGGAAAAGGCCGAGCGGCTTGCGGTGATCCAGAGCGTCGCGAACGCCATGGGTTGGCCGTCGATGCGCACCAAGGCCACCGGGAACTCCTGGACATAGCCCGGCCAGAAGCCCCCCATCGAGAAGCCCTTCTCGCCGCCGGCGTGGTGGGCGAGCCATTGGTCGGAGATCGCCTGCAGCGTGGGCAGCATGGCGGTCACCGCTTCCCCCTGCAGCACTTCGAAGGTCGCGCCGGCTTCGCCGAGCTTGCGCCAGGCGCGGCGCGCGGTGCCACGCTTGCGGCCGTCCATGGAGAAGGTTTCCAGCGGCACCGCGGCGCTCTCGCCGACCTTCTGGATGGAGAAGCCCAGCTCGACGATCTCCGGCAGGTCTTCGGCGTTCAGGCCGTGGATGCCCGGCCGCGCCGCGTGGGAATCCGCCAGTTCGCGGAACCGCCAGAGCAGTTCCTGGCGCTCCTCGCGCCGGCCGACCGGGGCGCCCAGGGCCACCCAGGCCCGGCCACGCACCCCAAACATCAGGAAGCTTTCGCCGGAGGCCGAGAACAGGAAGCGCTTGTCGCCCAGCAACGCCAGATTGGATCCGGGCTCCGCGGACTCGGCCTTGGCCAGGATGGCGCGGACCCGCTCGTATTCCGGATCTGTCTCGCCCACGACCGGCGGGGTCGCGGCCGAGGCAAAGAGCCGCCAGAGCCCAAACACGAACAGCACCAGGGCGGCGCCCGCCCAAGCCCGCACCGCGCGCTCGGCGTCCGCGTCGGCCATCACCCGCCACCAGGGCCGGTCGGCATAGTCCGAATGCTGGAAGGTCCACAGGCCCAGAAGGCCGGCGCCCGCCACCGCGCAGGCCGCGGAGAACAGCCAGCCTGGCGTGATCTCCATGCGGGTCAGGCGCGAGTTGCGGGGGAAAGCGCCGTGGAAGGGCGCCAGCAGGAGCGCCAGCGCCACGAGGGCCGCGGTCTCCTCCCAGTTGAAGCCCTTGAGCAGGGCCAGCGTCGCGCCGAGCAGCAAGGCGCCCAGGGTCGCGTACCAGGCCGCGTCCAGCCGCGCACGCAGGCCGAAGGACAGCAGCACCAGGGCCAGGCCCAGGATGCTCGACAGGAAGTGGGCCGCCTCGATCAGATAGACCGGGGTGACCTGGATAAGCCGCATGAACCGCGCCGGCTCCGAGGGCGTCGCGCCCGAGGCCAGCAGCATGACGCCGGCGGCAAGAGTCAGGATCGCCGAGGTCCAGGGCGCGAGCGCAAAAGCCGCCGGTCGTAGGTCTCGCAGCAGGCGCATCCAACCCCGTGGGTCCGTTGAAGATGACGCTCTCATAGCCGATTTGCCGAGGCTGGGCTGCGTCAAACGGCTGTTTCGTTGCGCAAAGCCCGGCGCTAAGGTGCTGGTCGCTTTTCACGTCAAAGAAGGTGAGCCCGCCATGGCTGATTTCGGCGCCGCCGACCTCGACGCCTTCCGTGCGGAGGTCCGCGCGTGGCTGGAGGCGAACTATCCGGCCGAGCTGCGCGACGCGAACGCCAGGACCAACCCTGAGGCGGTATGGGGCGGCCGCGCCTTCGAAGGGTCCGACGATCCGCAGTCGGTCTGGATGCGCCGCGTGGCGGAGAAGGGCTGGACCGCACCGACCTGGCCCCGGGAATATGGCGGCGGCGGCCTGGGCGCGCCCCAGGCCCGCGTGGTCGAGCAGGAGATCGCCCGTGGCCGCTATCGCCCGCCGCTCCTGTCGTTCGGGCTCTGGATGCTGGGCCCGGTGCTGCTGGAATACGGCGACGAGGCGCAGAAAAAGGAACATCTGCCGCGGATCGCCCACGGCGAGATCCGCTGGTGCCAGGGCTATTCGGAGCCGGGCGCGGGCTCGGACCTCGCGAGCCTCGCCACCCGCTGCGAGGACAAGGGCGACCACTGGCAGATCGACGGCCAGAAGCTGTGGACGAGCTACGCCGATAAGGCCGACTGGTGCTTCTGCCTGGTCCGCACCGACGCATCAAAGAAGCACGAGGGCGTCTCCTTCGTGCTGATCGACATGCGCACGCCGGGCGTCGAGACGCGGCCGATCCGGCTGATCAGCGGTGAGAGCCCGTTCTGCGAGACCTTCTTCACGGGGGTAGAGATCCCCAAGGCGAACCTGGTCGGCAAGGTCAATGGCGGCTGGGAGATCGCCAAGCGGCTCCTGCAATACGAGCGGCAGAACATCTCGGCGGGCTTCGGCGAGGGCGGGACGGCGGGGGGCGCCTCGGGTGACCTGGGCGAGGTGGCCAAGGCCTACGTGGGCCTGGAGGGCGGCAAGCTGGCCGACCCCGACCTTCGCCAGCGGATCACGCGCAACAAGATGGATTTCCAGGCGCTGCGCCAGACCATCGGGCGGACGGCGGCGGAGAGCCGGGCGGCCAACGGGCCGTCGGCGGCGACCTCGATCATCAAATATGCGGCGGCCGAGTTCGCCAAGCAGCGTTCCGAACTGATGGTTGAGGCCATGGGCGGCCAGGGGCTGGGCTGGGACGGCGAAGGCTTCAGCGCCCCGGAGGTCGCGGCGGTGCACGGCTGGCTGCGCACCAAGGCCAATTCGATCGAAGGCGGCACCTCAGAGATCAATCTGAACGTGGTGTCCAAGCGGGTTCTGGGGCTTCCCGACCCGAAGTAGACGGTTGAGCGGCGGTCCATTTCGGCCGGGCTCCAAGGTTTGAATTTTCGAAGGCGAGATTTCGATGGCGGATTTTGGCGGCGACGTTGAGGCTTTCCGGGGCGAGGCCCGGGCTTGGCTGGACGTGAATTTCCCGGAGGGCCTGAGGCGCGATCCGGCGCAGCAAGGCGCGATCGCCGCTGGGTTGGCGACGGCCGAAACCCCCGACATGAAGGCCTGGCGCGAGGCCATGGGCGCCAGGGGCTGGGGTACGCCGACCTGGCCAGCGGAATACGGCGGCGGAGGCTTGAGCCGCGCCGAGGCCCGGGTGCTGACCGAGGAGATGGCGAGGATCGGCGCGCGCAACCCAATCGGCGGCATGGGCGTGATGATGTTCGGCCCGACGCTGATCGAGTACGGGACGCCGGAGTTGAAGGCGCAGCACCTGCCAGGGATCATCAGGGGCGAGGTCCGCTGGTGCCAGGGATACTCGGAGCCGGGGGCCGGATCGGACCTGGCGTCGCTGCAGACCCGCGCCGAGGACAAGGGCGACCACTGGCTGGTCTCGGGAAGCAAGATCTGGACAAGCGGCGCCAATCTGGCGGACCGCTGCTTCTGCCTGGTGCGCACGGACGCCAGCAAGAAGCACGAGGGGATCAGCTTCCTGCTGATCGACATGACCCTGCCGGGCGTCGAGGTGCGGCCGATCCGGCTGATCAACGGCGCCGCGCCGTTCTGCGAGACCTTCTTCACCGACGTGAAGGTGCCGAAGGACCAGCTGTTCGGGCCGTTGAACGGCGGCTGGACGGTGGCCAAGCGCCTGCTGCAGTTCGAGCGCGACAACATCTCGGCGGGGCTGGGCGGCGGTAACATCGGCCAGGCCACGCCGCTGCCGACGGTGGTCGAGGCGGCCTGGGATTATGTGGGGGTCGACGAGGCGGGGCGCGTCGCCGACGCGGACCTGCGGCGGCGGATCACCGACCACCTGATGGAAGCCAGGAGCTTCCAGCTCACGGTGCGCCGCGCCGCAGACGAGGCGAAGTCGAACCAGGGGCCGTCGGCGGCCACTTCGATCATGAAGTACGCAGGCGCCAAGATCGCCCAGGACCGCAACGAACTGCTGGTCGAGGCGATGGGGGCCCAGGGCCTGGGCTGGGCCGGCGCGGGCTATTCGGAGACGGAGATCACCGCCTTCAGGACCATGCTGCGCTCGAAGGGCAATTCCATCGAAGGCGGCACCTCGGAGATCAATCTGAACGTGGTCTCCAAGCGGGTGCTCGGCCTGCCCGACCGCAAGTAGGCGCAGGTGACTCCAAACCGACCGGTTTCCGTGCTAGCATTTAACTAAGTTATTGAAAATATACGATATTAAGGAGATTTCGAGATGGCCGACTTCGGTGGCTCAGATCTGGACGCCTTCCGCGCCGAGGCGCGCGAATGGCTTGAGGCGAATTTTCCCAAGTCCCTGGCGCACCAGCAGACCGCGATGATCCCCGGCGCCGAGGGCCTGACCGAGGACGGCAAGCTGTGGAAACAGCGGATGGCCGACAAGGGCTGGGGCGCGCCGACCTGGCCGACCGAATACGGCGGCGGCGGGCTTTCCGGGGCGCAGGCCCGGGTGCTGCAACAGGAGATGACCCGCCTGGGCGCCGAGAACCCAGTGGCCGGCATGGGCACCTCGATGTTCGGCCCGACGTTGCTGGAATACGGCACGGAGGACCAGAAGCGCCGGCATATCCCGCCCATCGTCCGCGGCGAGCTGCGCTGGTGCCAGGGCTATTCGGAACCGGGCGCGGGATCAGATCTCGCAAGTCTTCAGACGAAATGCGAAGACGCCGGGGATTATTGGAAGATCAACGGCCAGAAGATCTGGACCAGCGGCGCGCAATATGCCGATTGGTGTTTCTGTCTGGTCAGAACAGATACCACGAAAAAGCACGAAGGCATAAGCTTTGTCTTGATCGATATGCACCAACCCGGCGTCGAAACCCGGCCGATCAAGCTGATCGCCGGCAATTCACCCTTCTGCGAGACCTTCTTCACCGACGCCCGGGCCGAGAAGGCCGACATGGTGGGGCCGATCAACGGCGGCTGGACCATCGGCAAGCGCCTCTTGCAGCATGAACGGTCGGGCCAGGGCGGCGGGCGGATGATGGCCGGCGCCAACGTCGTCGACCTCGCCAAGAAATATGTCGGCCTGGACGGTGCCGGGCGCATCGCCGACGCCGACCTGCGGACCCGGATCGCCAAGCACATGATCGACGCGCGCGCCCACAGCCTGACGCTGGCGCGCGCAGCCGAGGAGGCGAAGGGCAACGTCAACCCGTCGGCCACCACCTCGGTGATGAAGAACTCCGGCACCTGGATCGGCCAGGAGAAGGCCGAACTGACCCTGGAGATCATGGGCAGCCAGGGCCTGGGCTGGGCCGGCGACGACTTCTCCGCAGACGAGCTGACCGCGGTGCGCACCTGGCTTTCCGGCAAGGCCACGACGATCTTCGGCGGCAGCCAGGAGATCCAGTCGAACATCGTGTCCAAGCGTATCCTGGGGCTGCCGGACACGACGCAGAACGGCTAGGCAAGGGGTCGGATGAGGGATCTCTCGGACGACCGCTGGCGGGAGAGCGGGTGGCGCTGACAGCGGAGCGCAACCCCTCACCCTTCGCGCCTTCGCCCGACACCTTCTCCCGCAAGGGGAGAAGAGGCAGAGTGACGATATTGAACTGACGGATTTTGACGGAGACCGATTGAGATGGCTGATTTTGGCGGTACGGACCTCGAGGGCTTTCGCGCCGAGGCGCGGGAGTGGATCGCGGCCAACTTTCCCGCCGGGCTGAAGGGCCGCCCGAACCCGATGATGCGGGAGGAGCGCGCCAAGCCCGACGCGGACCAGGACGCCTGGCGCATCGCCATGGGCGACAAAGGTTGGGGCGTTCCGACCTGGCCCAAGGCCTATGGCGGCGGCGGGCTGTCCGGCGGCGAGGCGCGCGTCCTGCAGCAGGAACTGAACAAGGCGGGCGCCTACAATCCGATCGGCGGCATGGGCACTATGATGTTCGGCCCGACGCTCTTGGAATACGGCACGGAAGCTCAGAAGCTGGAGCACATCCCGCCGATCGCCAAGGGCGAGGTGCAGTGGTGCCAGGGCTTCTCCGAGCCAGGGGCCGGCTCCGACCTTGCCAGTCTTCAGACCAAAGCGGAAGACAAAGGCGACCACTTCGTCATCAACGGGCAGAAAATATGGACAAGCGGCGCACAATTCGCCGACTGGTGCTTCTGTCTCGTACGTACGGATACTTCAAAGAAACATGAAGGCATCTCGTTCGTCCTGTTCACGATGCATCAACCTGGCGTCGAAGTCCGGCCAATCAAGCTTATCAGCGGAAATTCACCTTTCTGCGAAACCTTCTTCACCAATGCGATCGCCCGGAAGTCCGATTTGGTGGGGCCGCTGAACGGCGGCTGGACCATCGCCAAGCGGCTGTTGCAGCATGAGCGTTCGGGCCTCTCCGGGGCTGGCGGCGGCGGCTTCTTCGGCATGCAAAAGCCGTTGGAGGCGCTGGCCAAGGCCTACGTCGGCACGGACGACCAGGGACGCATCGCCGACGCCGACCTGCGCGCCCGGATCATCAGCAACCTGATCGACACCCGCGCCTTCCAGCAGACGGCGGTCAGGGCGATGATGGAGGCCAAGGGCAACTCCGGGCCTTCGGCCGCCACTTCGATCATGAAGAACGCCGGCACGCGGGTGATGCAGGACCGCGCCGAACTGACCCTGGAGATCATGGGCAGCCAGGGCCTGGGCTGGGAGGGCGAGGGGTTCTCGCCCGACGAGATCGCCGCCGTGCGCGGCTGGCTGGGCGGCAAGGCCACGACGATCTACGGCGGCAGCCAGGAGATCCAGTCGAACATCATCTCCAAGCGCATCCTTGGCCTGCCGGACCTGACCCAGAACCATTGATGAGAATGACGCGATCCCTTGCCTTCCCCGGTCACGGGGAAGGCAAGATTTTTAGAACCACACCGATTTCACGAGGAAAAACGATCATGGCCGTTCTGAGCGAAGAACAGAGCATGCTGCGCGACGCAGCCAAGAGCTGGGTGCAGGAAAAATCGCCCGTCACCGCCTTCCGCAAGATGCGCGATTCAGGCGCCGAGCTGGGCTACGACGCGGCCGCCTGGAACGAGATGGCCGAGATGGGCTGGGCGGGCGTGATCATCCCGGAGGAATATGGCGGCTCCAACTTTGGCTACCTGTCCCTGGGCCTGGTGCTTGAGGAGCTCGGCCGCACCCTGACCGCCTCGCCGCTGCTGTCCTCCGGCCTGGCCGCGGCGTCGGCCCTGATCCTGGGCGGCAGCGAGGCGCAGAAATCCGAGTGGCTGCCGAAGATCGCCGAGGGCGCGGCCGTCGGCGCGCTGGCCATCGACGAAGGCGCCCACCACAACCCCGAGAAGGTGGCTGCGGAATTCAAGGGCGGCAAGCTCAGCGGCAAGAAGACCTTCGTGCTGGAAGGCATGGCGGCCAACCTGCTGGTGGTCTCGGCCAAGGGCCCCGACGGGATCGGCCTCTACCTGGTCAAGGCCGACGGCCCCGGGGTGACCCGCCACCGCCTGGCGCTGGCCGACAG
>JBIOED010000020.1:0-32042 GCA_044445675.1 Caulobacterales bacterium
CCCCGGGCGCGGATTGACGCCGGTGTGCTGCGGGTCGGCGTCGAACTCCGCCTCGGTCAGGAACAGGCCCGCCCCGAAGTCGCGGGTGGCGCGGATGCGGGCCAGGAGTTCGGCGCAGGCCCTGGCGTCCACCGGCCGGTCGAAGAGGTGGGCCCCGTCGCGGACGAAATCCTCGACGACGGTCTCTGCGAGCGGGGGTTGCAGGATGCGCGACTGCGGCATGGCGTTCATCGGACCAAGGTCTCCCGGATCGGGATAAAGCAGGCCGCGATTTGGCTTAATCCGCGGTTACCTTCGCCTGTCCGAGCATGTCCCAGGCCAGCGGCTCGCCGCGGATGAGGTCGCGGGCGGCGGGGCGGCCGAGAACTTCGTCCAGATGGGCCGGCGGCAGGCCGGCGCCGGGGCGCACCGAGCGGACGTTGGCGCGGGTCAGGGGCTCTCCGGCCTTCACATCGGCGGTCACGTAGAGCGAGCGGCGGAACTGCAGGGAGCCGCGCTCCGAGCCCAGCACGTCGTAGTGGGCGCGCCCCAACGCAGTCCAGGCGTCCTTGCAATCGCGCACCAGCGCGGTGAATTCGGCCGGCTCCAGGCTGAAGGCGGCGTCCGGGCCCCCGTCGGCACGGGCCAGCGTGAAGTGCTTCTCGATGACGCTGGCGCCCAGGGCGATGGCGGCGATCGAGGCCGCCGCCCCGTGGGTATGGTCGGACAGGCCCACGGGGCTCTGGAACCGCCCGCCCATGTCGGCGACGGTGCGGACGTTGGCGTCGGCGAGGTCGGCCGGATAGCTGGAGACGCAGTGAAGCAGGACGACGCCAGCTGCGCCCGCCTCCAGCGCCGCGGTGCGCGCGGCCTCGATCTCGGTCAGGTTGGCCATGCCGGTGGAGATGATCAGCGGCTTTCCCTTGGCTGCCGCGTAGCGGATCAGCGGCAGGTCGATGGCCTCGAACGAGGCGATCTTGTAGGCGGGCGCGCCCAGGCCAGCGAGCAGGTCCACGGCGGTCTCGTCGAACGGGCTGGAGAACAGGGTCACCCCGCGCTCGGCCGCCCGGGCGAACAGCGCGCCGTGCCAATCGTAGGGCGTCTGCGCCTCTCGGTAGAGCTCGTGCAGGCTGCGCCCGTCCCACAGGCCGCCGGTGATCCTGAACTCCGGCCGGTCGATGTCGAGGGTGATAGTGTCGGCGGTGTAGGTCTGGATCTTGATCGCGTCGCAGCCGGTGGCTGCCGCCGCGTCGATCAGGCGCAACGCGCGCTCCAGGCTGCCGTTGTGATTCCCCGACAGCTCGCAGATCACGTAGGGGGGCTGGTCGGGCCCGATCCTGCGGCCGGCGATTTCGATGCTCGGGACGGGTACGGGCGCGCTCATACGACGCCAGCCTAGGCCTGTCGGCTGAAACGAGCGTTAACTAAGCGGTGATCAGAGGAGCGTGGGGCTCGATTGGATGGTGATCGCCTTCGGCTTGGCGCCGGCGACCACGCCCAGGGCGATTCCCGTACCGAGGCCCACCATGGCCACGGCCGAGAAGAACCGCAGGCCGATGCCCAGGGCGAGGCCCGCGCCCGCCGCCGCGCCCACCAGCGCGACCAGGCCGGCGGTTTTCAATTCGTCTTGCATGCGCCGCTCCAGAATCTCACCTACATAAGGACCATGTCCGAGGAACGTTCCGCACCCCGCCCCGAAGTCCCCCCCGAAGCGCGCCATGTCCGTTGCCTGATCGTCGGGTCCGGTCCGGCCGGCTACACTGCCGCCGTCTACGCCGCGCGCGCCTTGCTGAACCCGGTGCTTATCCAGGGGATCCAGCCCGGGGGACAGCTGACCATCACGACCGATGTCGAGAACTATCCGGGTTTCGCCGAGGTGATCCAGGGACCCTGGCTGATGGACCAGATGCAGGCCCAGGCGCAGCATGTCGGGACGGAGGTCGTGAGCGACATCGTGCTTAGCGCGGACCTGTCGCAGCGCCCCTTTCGCCTGACCACAGATTCCGGCCAGGTCTGGCTCGCCGAGACTCTGATCATCGCGACGGGCGCCCAGGCGAAGTGGCTGGGCATCGCCTCGGAGCAGAAGTTCCAGGGGTTCGGCGTGTCGGCCTGCGCGACCTGCGACGGGTTCTTCTATCGCGGCAAGGAGGTCGTGGTGGTGGGCGGCGGCAACACGGCCGTCGAGGAGGCCCTGTTCCTCACCAACTTCGCCTCCAAGGTCACGGTCGTGCACCGCCGAGACGAGTTCCGCGCCGAGAAGATCCTGCAGGAGCGCCTCTTTCATCACCCGAAGATCGAGGTGATCTGGAACGCCGCCGTCGACGAGGTTCTCGGGGCGAGCGACCCCATGGGCGTCACCGGCGTGCGGCTGAAGGACGTGAAATCCGGCGAGACCCGCCAGATCGCCTGCGATGGCGTATTCGTCGCCATCGGCCACGCGCCGGCCTCGGAGCTGTTCAAGGGCCAGCTCGATATGGACGCCGCGGGCTACCTGCATGTGAAGGCGGGCTCAGCCGCCACCGCCGTCGAAGGTGTCTACGCCGCCGGCGACGTCACCGACGACGTCTATCGGCAAGCGGTCACCGCGGCCGGCATGGGCTGCATGGCCGCGCTCGAGGCGGTGCGCTTTCTGGCCGAGGAAGACCATCGAAAGGCGCAGCACCCGATCAGCCACCACGAGGCCGAGAAAATCGGCGTTTGGTGAAGCCTGCCAATAGCTTGGTTCACATTCTGGCCTGAATTCGCCGACAGGAAACAATGTCGAGACCTCACCGGTTGGTGGGCGAGAGCATAGGCGAAATGCACGACAGTGAACGTTACGAGGCGCAGGCGGACGCCGTGCTGCGCATGGCGGCCCGCGCGGAAAGCCCTGCCGAACGGCAGGTCTGCCTGGACATCGCGGAGGGCTGGAGGAAGCTCGCCGCCGAGGCGGCGCGCAACGAGCGCCGCGGCGAGCGCCCGCCGGAGCCTCGCAGCTTCGACTCCGAAATGGGAGAATAGGCGGTTAGGCTCGGCGGATGATCCGCTACGCTCGCCCCTCCGACCGTGCCGCCATCGAGGCCGTGCTCATGGCGGCTTTCGGGCGCGCCGAAGAAGCCGCCGTGGCGGCCCGGCTGCGGGCGGATGAGGACGCGATGTTCGAACTGGTGGCCGAAGCGGACGGCGAGGTAGCGGGCCACGTGCTGTTCAGCCGCCTGTGGGCCGACCGGTTCGAGCTCTACGGCGCACTGGGGCCGCTCGCGGTGCATCCAGCGTGGCAGCGCCAGGGCCTGGGCGCCAAGCTGGTCCGCGCCGGCCTGGAGAGCGCCCGCGAATTCGGCTGCCATGGCGTCCTGGTGCTGGGCGATCCCGCCTATTACGGCCGCTTCGGCTTTTCGGCGGACACCGCGCGCGAGGTCAGCGCGCCGTACCGGGGCCTCGCGGCGTTCCAGGCCCTTCGGCTGGAGGATGACGCCTTCACCGGCCCAATGAGCGTCGCCTATCCGGATGCGTTCGGTGCCGCGACTTAGGGCGGCGCTTAGTCCGGCGCGCCGGCCGCGCTCTGGGCCGGCGCCGTGGCGGAGGCGTCGGCGCCCTTGTCCAGCGCGGCCAAACTTTGGTTGATCCGCTTGATCTCGTCCGGCGTCGGCTGGCGCCGCGCGGCGTAGAGGGTTCCGCTCACCCGCGGACGCTCGCCGGTCGGCGCGGTGGGATCGACGACATTGTAGGTGCGCATCTCGCCGGCGACGGCGAGCGTGATCTTGCGTTCGGCCGGCGCGGCCTGTGGCGGCAGGGCGCCCTGGGTGCGGGCGTCCAGGCTGGCCAGGAGTTCGGGCGACAGATCAGCCTCGCGGCCCGCATAGCGGCCGTTGAAGGCCGGCGGCTCGCCCCACGGTCCCGTCCAGCGATAGAAGATGTGCTGGCCGACCTGGGCCATCTTGACCAGGGTCGGCGCCCAGTACGGGACCACATAGGCCGCGTGATAGTGGGTGGCCGAGCCCACGTCCTTGTCGACGAAGCCAGCCAGCGCCCGCTTGGCCACCGCCTGCGCCTGTCGCCACAGCGCCGCCTGCGGCGCCCAGCGCAGCGCTCCGTCGCAGGTGAAGGTGAACTGGCAGCCCGTGAGCCGCGCCGCGCCCTGGTAGACCACGCCGCAGATCGACTTCGGATAGGCCGGGTGGCGCACGCGGTTCAGCACGACCTGGGCCACCGCCTCCTGGCCGCGCACCGGCTCGCGGGCCGCCTCGTAGTAGATCGCCTGGGTCATGCAGCGCAGCGCGCGGGCGCTGTCGTCGGCGTCGGCCTTGAGCACGAAGGGACGCATGGGTCGGATCGGCAGGCCGGCGAAGGGCCGCAGGCTGTTCAGGGCCACCGCCTCGGCGCCCTGCGCCGCCGGGATGCCGAGGTCCGGGACCTTGCGCATGTCGAGGCTGGCCCAGCCCAGCGGCCGGCCCCACAGGTTGGGGCGGCGCAGCCCAGGGTCATGGCGACGCGCAATATCGCGCGCCCCTGGCGCGAAGGTCGATGTGGCGGCGATCAACGCATCGTCGGAGAGGCCCAGCGCGGCCAGCGCGCGGGCCTCGGGCGCGGCAGGATGCTGCGACACCGGCGCGCAGGCGCAAAGCGCAACGGCCGCCCCGACCGTCGCCAGGCCGGCGCGGCGCGATATTTCGGAAAGGCCTCGGATCGTCTCGTCTTCCCTGTCTCGGCCTTCCGACCCTGGACCCGGCTGGCGTTCCGGGTGGGGCCGCAAACCGGCCAAAAGATGAACTTGCGGCGCCGAAACGGGACATCCGCGCAGGGCCAACGCTCATATCCCCCGTTGCGTGCCGCCGCCAGCGCTCCCATTCTGGCTTCCAGCAGGCCCAGCTTGCAGTTTGTGTGCCGGGGAGCCTTCGACGGCCGCCAGCCGAAGGGCCGCCGGAAGTGGCTGATCAAACTCTCGCGGCCGTGACTTGCGCGGCTCGAAGATCGGTCTATATCTGATCCAGCGCTTTTGCTCGATTTGAGCATAAGCGCGACAATTAGCGCCAGCGGGGCAGCCGTCGTCTGGCGTCTTTTTAGGCCGGTGAAATGCTCACTTTGAGCATAAGGAGGCATTCCATGGCCGCCGACGGGTTCCAATTGGCCTTCACGCCGGAGGTTGAGGCCGCCACCGCCCCGGTCTGGGCAAAAGTCCGGCGTCACGTCACGCCGATGGAATGGCGCGCCCAGGCCCCGCTGATCGCGGCGATCAACCGCCTGAAGGCCGAGAAGGACGCGGTGATCCTGGCGCACAACTACATGACGCCGGAGATCTTCCACGGGGTCGGCGACTACGTCGGGGACAGCCTGGGCCTGGCCAAGGAGGCGGCGAAGTCGACAGCCCGGGTGATCGTCCAGGCCGGCGTCCACTTCATGGCCGAAACCTCGAAGATCCTGTCGCCGGACAAGACCGTGCTGATCCCCGACCTGCGCGCCGGCTGCAGTCTGGCCGCCTCGATCACAGGCGCCGACGTTCGCCTGATCAAGCAGCGCTATCCCGGTGTGCCGGTGGTCACCTACGTCAACACCACCGCCGAGGTGAAGGCTGAGACCGACATCTGCTGCACCAGCGCCAACGCCGTGCAGGTCGTCGAGGAGGCTGCGCGCTTGTGGGGCGCGGATCGGGTGATCCTGATCCCCGACGAGTTCCTGGCCCGCAACGTCGCGCGGCAGACGGACGTGAAGATCGTCGCCTGGCAGGGCCGCTGCGAGGTGCATGAGCGGTTCACCGCCGCCGACATCGCCGAGGTCCGCGAGGCCTATCCGGACGCCGAGGTCCTGGCCCACCCGGAATGCCCGGCCGAGGTGATCGCGGCCAGCGACTTCGCCGGCTCGACCCAGGCGATGAACGACTACGTCCTGACGCGGAAGCCCAAGCGCGTGGTGCTGATCACCGAATGCTCCATGGCCGACAACGTCGCCGCCGACGCCCCGGGCACCGAGTTCGTCCGGCCCTGCAACCTGTGCCCGCACATGAAGCAGATCACGCTGGCGAATATCTACGAGTCCCTGCTGTACGGGCTGCATGAGGTGACGGTCGATCCCGCCGTCGCCGACCGCGCGCGCCTGGCGGTGCAGCGAATGATCGATCTGCCGCCGCCGGCCGTCCCGGCCCGCTACGATCTGGTCAAGGCGCGCCACCATGTCGATGTGGAGTTGATCTGATGCGCCGCGGCGCCCACGACGGCACGCTGGTCGTGGGCGCGGGCCTTGCGGGGCTGAGCGCCGCCCTGGCCGCCGCGCCGCGCAAGGCGCTGGTGCTGACCGACGCCCCGCTCAGCCACGGCTGTTCATCGGCATGGGCGCAGGGCGGCATGGCCGCGGCCCTGTCCGACGGCGACAGCGCCGAACGGCACGCGGCGGACACCATCGCGGCCGGGGCCGGCCTGGTCGACCCGGCCATGGCCCGGCTGTTGACCGACGAAGGCCCGGCGGCGGTGCGCGCCCTGGCCGCCCTTGGCGCGCCGTTCGACCGCACGCGGGAC
Source organism: Caulobacterales bacterium (assembly GCA_044445675.1). GTDB lineage: Bacteria > Pseudomonadota > Alphaproteobacteria > Caulobacterales > Caulobacteraceae > Phenylobacterium. Next base: position 6,468 of record JBIOED010000020.1, read on the forward strand.
GGCGCCTTCGCGCAGAGCCTGGAGGCGGCGCACTCGCGGCCCCGCGTGGCCCGCGTGAAGGGCGACCAGGCGGGCGCGGCGATCATGCAGGCGGTGGTCGTCGCCGTGCTGGCCGCGCCGCATATCGAGGTGAGGACCGGCCATCGGCTGAGGGGCTTGCTGCAAGACCCGTCCGGCCGCGTCCGTGGCGTGGTGGCCGAGCATGACGGCGCGCTGGTCGAGATCACCGCCGCCGCGACGATCCTGGCCACCGGCGGCATCGGCGGGCTGTACGCGGTGACCACCACCCCGGCCGAACTGCGGGGCGAGGGCCTGGGGTTGGCGGCCCTGGCCGGCGCGGTCATCGCCGATCCCGAGTTCGTGCAATTCCACCCTACCGCCATCAACGTGGGCCGCGATCCCGCGCCGCTCGCCACTGAGGCGCTGAGGGGTGAAGGCGCTGTGCTGGTCGATGCTGAGGGCCGACGGTTCATGGCCGGCTATCACCCCGACGCCGAACTCGCGCCGCGCGACGTGGTGGCCCGCGCCATCCATGCCGAGCGCGAAGCCGGACGCGGCGCCTTCCTGGACGCGCGCGAGGCGGTCGGCGCCCATTTCCCTCAGGAGTTCCCGGCGGTGTTTGCGGCCTGCATGGCCGGCGGCATCGACCCGCGCGTCCAGCCGATTCCGGTGGCCCCAGCCTGCCACTACCACATGGGCGGGATCGCCACGGACGCCGACGGGCGGACGTCCCTCCCCGGGCTCTACGCCGCCGGAGAATGCGCCTCGACGGGCGTGCATGGCGCGAACCGGCTGGCGTCGAACTCCCTGCTGGAAGCCGCCGTCTTCGGCGCCCGCGCCGGGCGCGCGGCCGCGGCGGACGCCAGCCCTGCGCCGGCGCGCCTCCGGCGCCGCGTCGCGCCGTCACTGCCCGAGCCCGCAACCCAGGCATTGCGCCGAGCCATGAGCCAAGACGCCGGCGTCGTGCGCTCCGCCGCGGGCCTGGCGCGTCTGCTGGGGGTGATCGACGCTCTGGAGGCCCGACACGGCGGCGCTGCGCCGCTGGTCGCCGCCCGGCTGGTGGCTGTTTCGGCGGTGGCCCGCACCGAGAGCCGCGGCGCGCATTTCCGCGGCGACGCCCACGAAGCCGACGCCCGGCCGCGACGAACCTTCGTCCGCTGGGCCGACCTGCCGTCCGCAAACGCCTGGAAGCACGCCGCCGAATGACTGAGCCTCTGCCCGATGTGATGATCGCCCCGGTCGTCCGCGCCGCGCTCGCGGAGGACCTGGGGCGCGCCGGCGACGTCACCTCCCTGGCCTGCATTCCCGCCGACGCGCGGCTGCGCGCGGTGTTCACCGCCCGCCAGGCTGGCGTCATGGCGGGCCTGGCCTGCGCGCGTCTGGCGATCGCCGAACTCGACGCCGACGTCGACTTCCGGGGCTTGATCGGGGACGGCGCGCGCATCCACGCCGGCGAGAGGCTCGCCTGGGTCGACGCCAACGCCCGCGCGCTGCTGGCCGCCGAGCGGGTCGGGCTGAACTTGCTCGGCCGCCTCTCGGGCGTCGCTACCCTGACGCGGGCCTATGTGGCGGCGGTGGAAGGGACCGGCGCCACGATCGTCGACACCCGAAAGACCACGCCCGGCCTGCGCGCGCTGGAGAAGTACGCCGTGCGCTGCGGCGGCGGCATGAACCACCGCTTCGGCCTGGATGACGCGATCCTGATCAAGGACAACCACATCGCCGCCTGCGGTTCGGTGAGCGAGGCGGTGCGCTGCGCCCGGGGCGCGGCGGGCCACCTGATGAAGGTCGAGGTGGAGATCGATCGCCTCGATCAGCTGGACGAGGCTCTGGAGCATGGCCCCGACGTGGTGATGCTGGACAACTTCGGCCTGGCCGATCTCGCCGAGGCGGTGCGCCGCGCGGCCGGCCGGACCATTCTGGAGGCCTCGGGCGGCGTGACCCTGGCGACCGTCCGCGCCATCGCCGAAACCGGTGTGGACGTGATCAGCGTCGGCGCCCTCACCCATTCGGCCGGCGTGCTGGACATCGGCCTGGACGCCGCCTGACGTCGCGCCGCGCTTGTCGAACGCCGCTCGCCGGTCCACGGTCGCGCCAAGGGAGACCGACCATGAGCGTGGCGCCGAAGATCGAAGCCGTTGGTGAAATGCAGCGGATGGCCGAGGTGCTCGGTCGCCAGAAGGCGGCGAACATCCGCGACGGGGCGCCCAGTCTGGACGTGCGGATCGGCCGCCTCGACCGGGCCATCGGCATCCTCATCAAGCATGAACGCGCGATCGTCAGCGCGCTGACCCAGGACTTCGGCGCGCGCGCCCCCGCAGTCAGCGGCATCACCGACATCGGCGCCTCCCTAGGCCCGCTGAAGCATGCCAAGGCGCACCTGAAGGCCTGGATGAAGCCCGAGAAGCGCAAGACCACCCCGGCGCTGCTCGGCCTGCTGGGCGCCAGGGCCGAGGTGCGGTTCCAACCCAAGGGGGTGATCGGCGTCATCAGTCCCTGGAATTTCCCGGTGAACCTGACCTTCGCGCCCCTGGCCGGAGTGCTGGCGGCTGGCAACCGGGCGATGATCAAGCCTTCGGAATTCACCCCGGCGACCTCCGACCTGATGGCAAGGATGTTCGCCGAGGCCTTCGACGCCGACGAGATCGCGGTCTTCCCCGGCGGCCCCGAAGTAGGGCAGGCTTTTTCCGAGCTGGCCTTCGACCACCTGGTGTTCACCGGCGCCACGTCCATCGCCAGGCACGTGATGAAGGCCGCGGCCGCGAACCTGGTGCCGGTCACCCTGGAACTGGGCGGCAAGAGCCCGGTGATCCTCGGGCGCTCGGCGGACTATGCCACCAGCGCCGCGCGGATCATGGCCGGCAAGACCCTGAACGCCGGACAGATCTGCCTGGCGCCCGACTACGTGATGGCGCCGGCCGACCGGCTCGGGGCCTTCGTGACGGAGGCCACGGCCGCGGTCACCGCCATGTTCCCGACGATCAAGGACAACCCCGACTACACCGCGGTGATCGCCGAACGGCACTTCGAGCGGATCAAGGCCTATGTGGACGACGCCCGCGCCAAGGGCGCCGAGATCGTCGAGATCAACCCGGCCGGCGAAGACTTCAGCCAGCAGGAGCACCGCAAGATCCCGCCGACCCTGATCCTCAACCCCACCGAGGACATGAAGGTCATGCAGGAGGAGATCTTCGGCCCGGTTCTGCCGGTCCTGACCTACCGGTCCATCGACGAGGCCATCGCCTATGTGAACGCCCACGACCGGCCGCTGGGGCTCTACTACTTCGGCGCCGATGCGGCCGAGGAAGCCAGGATCCTGGCCCACACCACCTCCGGCGGGGTGACGGTCAACGACGTGATCTTCCACGTGGCCATGGAGGACCTGCCGTTCGGCGGCGTCGGGCCCTCCGGCATGGGCAGCTATCATGGCGTCGATGGGTTCCGCGAGTTCAGCCACCGCAAGTCGGTCTACCGTCAGCTGAAGAAGGACCTCGGGCCGATGAAGGCGCTGCGGCCGCCCTACGGCGAGGGCGTGAAGAAGTTCCTGGCCGCCCAGCTCAAGCCGTAACGCGCGGCCGGGAGGCCCCGCTTCGACGACCCTGCCCGGGCGCGCCCCGGCCTTGGAAGAATTGACCCGCGCATTGCGGCAAGCCTAGTTTGCGTCTTGAATCAGGTCTTTCCCTCGGAATTCGCCATGACCCGCCGGATCGCCGTCGTCATCTTCCCCGACTTCCAGATCCTCGACGCCACCGGACCGGTCGCGGCCTTCGAGATCGCGGGACGTCTCGCGCCCGACGCCTACACGATGGACCTGCTGGCCGCCGTCGGCGGGCCGGTGGCGAGTTCGTCCGGCGTGCGCCTGCTCGCCGAGCCCTTGAACGAGATCGCCTACGATACCCTGCTGATCGCCGGCGGCCCCGGTAGCCGCCGATTTGACGACCTGGCGCCCACCATCGACTGGCTGCGACGCCGCGCCCGCGAGGTCCGGCGGACGGCCAGCGTCTGCTCCGGCGCCTATCTGCTGGCTGAGGCGGGCCTCTTGGACGGCAAGCGGGCCACCACCCATTGGGGCCGGTCGGACCACTTCGCTCGGCGCTATCCGAAGGTGCGGCTGGAGGCGGACCGCATCTTCGTGCGCGAGGGCGAGATCTGGACCTCGGCCGGAATCACTGCCGGGATCGACTTGGCGCTGGCGCTGGTCGAGGACGACCTGGGCGGCGAGGTGGCGCGGCGCACCGCCCAGCAACTGGTGGTCCACCAGCGCCGGCCGGGCGGCCAGTCGCAGTTCTCCGCCCTGCTGGAGATGGGCGGCCCCAGCGGACGGTTCGCCGAACTGATGGACTGGATGCGCGCGCGGCTCGCCGAGCCGCTTGGCGTCGAGCGCCTGGCCGACCAGGCGGCCATGAGCCCGCGCCACTTCGCCCGAGCTTTCAGCGCCGAGACCGGGGTCACGCCGGCCAAGGCGGTGGAGCGCTTGCGCCTGGAGGCCGCCCGCGTGCGGGTCGAGACCGGCCACGAGCCCATCGACCGGGTCGCCGAGGCCGCGGGTTTTCGCGATCCGGAGCGGATGCGGCGAGCCTTCCTGCGCGCCTTCGGCCAGCCGCCCCAGGCGCTGCGGCGGGCCGCGCGGGCTTGAGCCGCCGTCAGGAGGCGGCGGTGTCGGCGGTGTCGGTCGCCCGTGACGGGCCGGCGGGCTCCGAGGCCACGGCGACCGGCGGCGCGGCCGGCTTGGCGACGGCCGGCGCCTTGGCCTCGGCCGGCGTGAGGCCGGCGGCGGTCACCGTGGCGTCGGCGGCCTTCTCCAGCATGGCGGTCGCCAGCCGGATGTTGCCGCCGGGAGCCATCGGCAGGCTGACGAAGACCGCGCGTTGCTCGACAGCCGGGCGAACGGCCGGGGCGTGAGGATTGAAGCGGTAGAAGATGTGCAGGCCGACCTGGGTGACGCGCAGCATCTGCGGACCCCAGTCGGGCTGGACGGCCGTGGTGTGGAAGTAGGTGGCCTTGCCGATGTCGGCCAGCACGAACCCGGACAAGGTGCGCTCGGCGATGCGGCGCGCGCGGTCCCAGGCGCCGGTCTCGATGCGGCGGCGCATGGAGCCGTCGCAGGCGAAGCTGAACTGGCAGCCGTGGGTCGCCGCGCCCTGGAAGACCACACCGCAGACGGTCTTCGGGAACGACGGGTTTTTTACCCGGTTCATGACCACCTGGGCGACGGCGGCCTGGCCGCGGGGGGTCTCGCCGCGGGCTTCGAAATAGACCGCCTGGGTCAGGCACTCGAGTTGGCGGGTGGCGTCAAGCGCCGAGTTGCGGCCGGCGGCCTGGGAATCCGCGATCTGCGCGGGCCACGTCTGGGCCGGGTCCCGCGCGCCCTCGGCGGCGAGCCCGTCATGGGCGCGGGCCATGCGCAGGGCGGCGGGATCCATGCGATCCATTTCGCGCTGCAACATGGTTTCCGAAAAGCCGCCCTGGGCGACCTCGGCGATCCGCACGTCCCTGCCGTGGTCGGCCACGGCCTGGGCCATTCCGGCCGCCATATAGCTTGCGCCAAGGGCCAGCCCGACGCCGGCCCCGATCAAAGCGGCGCTTATCGGCCCGCGCCCATCGGCGCGCGCCTGCGTTGCTGATTTCAAAATAGACGTGTCCTACACGGCGAGGGCGAATTGCCCCCCGACATTGTCGCCGCGATCGCCCCTGCTCTTGCTGGCAGTGACCGCTGGCTGGCCCGCCCGGGACTCGTTGGGGCGGGCGACGGCAAATGATGAAGGACGTATGAACAAATTCAGCGCGCTTGGCAAGCTTGTATTGCAGTGCAGCATGAAACGCGTGGAATCCGGACAGTTGTTTCCTTCTGAGCCGACCCCCGTTGCGTGCGCAAATCACGGGCCAGCCTTGGCCGTTCCTGGGGCCGCGCGGAACCGCGGGCGACGGCGTCTCGTTTGTCTCGCCGGTATTCCGATTGGAGAGACCCATGCGCAAGACGCTTAGCCTGATCGTCGCCGCCGGCGCCCTGGTGGCGCTCGGAGCCTGCAACACCACCACCGAAGAAAAGGCCGCCTCCGGCGCGGTCGCCGGGGCCGTCGTCGCGGGGCCGGTGGGCGCGGCGGTCGGTGGCGCGGCCGGCGCTGTGGCTGGTCACGTGCAGGACAGCAGCGAGAAGCCTCACCGCTAGCCGTCCCCGGGATCCCTGCGGACAGCCGCTCGCTTGCGACGGCTCGCTTACGCCGTAAGCGGTGCTATGGTCTCCCAAACGGGAGGCTTCCAAGATGCGCAAACCGACCTTCGCCCGCCTGGCCTTTGCCGGAGCGGTCGCGGTCGTGGCGACCCTGGCCTTTGCGGCGCAAGGGGCTACGCCCGCCGCCCAGCCGCAGGACCGCTACGCCCAGAACGGCGCGGTGAAAATCCACTATGTGGTCGAAGGCAGGGGGCCGCTGGTGGTGCTGGTCCACGGCTTCCCCGACTACTGGGCGACCTGGAAGCCGCTGATGGCCACCCTGTCGGCCGCCGGCTACCGGACCGCCGCCATGGACAACCGCGGCTACAACCTTTCCGACAAGCCGCAGGGCGAGGCGGCCTACGCCATGCCCAACCTGATCGGCGACGTCGCCGCGGTGATCGCCGCCGAGGGCCAAAAATCGACCATCCTGATCGGCCACGACTGGGGCGCGGCGATCTCGTGGCAGGTGGCGATGCAGCGTCCGGAACTGGTCAACAGACTGGTCATCCTGTCGGTGCCGCACCCATCCGGCATGGCCCGCGAACTGGCCACCAACAAGGCCCAGCAGGAGGGGTCGAACTACGCCCGCAACTTCCAGAAGCCGGGTTCGGAGAAAAACCTCACCGCCGAGGGCCTGGCGGGCTGGGTGAAGGACCCCGCCGAGAAGCCCGGCTACGTGGAGGCGTTCAAGCGCTCCGATTTCGGCGCGATGATGAACTACTACCGCGCCAACTACCCGAAGGGCGTCGGCGAATCGGCCGCCCCGGCGCAGACCTATCCGCCGATCAAGGTCCCCGTCCTGGTGATCCACGGGCTGAAAGACACGGCCCTGAACGCCGCCGGCCACGACGGCGTCTGGGACCACGTCGCCGCCGACACCACCCTCCTGATGATTCCCGCCGCCGGGCATTTCGTGCAGCACGACGCCCAGGACCTGGTCGATCGGACGATCAAGGACTGGCTGAACGCACGGCGGTAGCTATGGCGCGAAGCTCGACCGGATTTTCACGCCCCAGTGGCCCTCCTGGCGGGTGACGACGTAGATCGAGTCGAAGCCGCCGATCACCGAGCCGTCCTTGCGGTAGCGGGTGAACCTCGTGTCGATGTGCACCTTGTCGGGACCGGCGTGGATCACCTCGCGGCGGTCCCAGGCGGAGTGGTCCCACTCGGCAAGGGCCCCGGTGGTGAAGCGCTCGGCCTTCATATCGCCGGCGTTGAGGATCAACAGGCCCTGGCTGGCCAACCGCACGCTCGGGAAGTTGAAGGTCGCTTCGAACGCCGGGATGTCGCGGGCGTTGAAGGCATTCATGAAGGCGTCGAGCACGGCTTGCGCGGCGCGGATCGCTTCGGCGTCGAGGTGGTCTTTGGCCATGGCCCCTCCTTTCCCTCCCCTTTATGGGGAGGGTCGAGCGGGCGCCAGCCCGCCGGGGTGAGTAAGTCGCGTTCAAGCGCCCGAGTCGCAACTCCGGCCCACGCCTCCCCACCCGTCTCCGCCTGCGGCGTCGCCACCCTCCCCAAATGGAGAGGGAGATCATGCTGCCAGTCCCCTGTCAGCAACCGCTTCCCGCGGGGTGGCGCCCGGCCCGCCGAAAACCTACCTTGCGGTTCATGGCCCGTTCTCCCGTTTCCACCCCGCAGGTCGTTGGCGGCGTCGCCGATATGTCGGCCACGTTCGACTACGACGAGAACACCATGCCGCTGCTGTGGAAGCCGCACCGGCCGGCGCGGCCCGCCAAGTCCGAGGGCGGCCAGACCTTCAAGCTGGTCAGCGACTATGAGCCGGCGGGCGACCAGCTCACCGCAATTCCTGAGCTCGTGGCCGGCGTCAACCAGCGCGAGCACGACCAGGTGCTGCTGGGGGTCACCGGCTCCGGCAAGACCTTCACCATGGCGAAGATCATCGAGCAGACCCAGCGGCCGGCGCTGATCCTGGCGCCCAACAAGACGCTGGCGGCCCAACTCTACAGCGAATTCAAGAGCTTCTTCCCGGAGAACGCGGTCGAGTTCTTCGTCTCCTACTACGATTACTACCAGCCCGAGGCCTATGTGCCGCGGACCGACACCTACATCGAGAAGGACTCGTCGATAAACGAGCAGATCGACCGGATGCGCCACTCGGCCACCCGCGCCATCCTGGAAAGAGACGATGTGATCGTCGTCGCCTCGGTGAGCTGCATCTACGGCATCGGCTCGGTCGAGACCTACACCGCCATGACCTTCACCCTGGAGCCCGGGCAGAAGATCGACGAGCGCAAGCTGATGGGCGACCTGGTGGCCCAGCAGTACAAGCGCAACGACGCCGCCTTCGAGCGCGGGACCTTCCGGCGGCGCGGCGACACCCTGGAGATCTTCCCCGCCCACTATGAGGACCGCGCCTGGCGGATCAGCCTGTTCGGCGACGAGATCGAAGCGATCACCGAATTCGATCCCCTGACCGGCCGCAAGACCGCCGACCTGAAGGGCGTCAAGATCTACGCCAACTCGCACTATGTGACGCCGCGCCCGACGCTCAACCAGGCGATCAGCCAGATCAAGGACGAGCTGAAGGACCGGCTCGACTGGATGATCGCGAACGGAAAGCTGCTAGAGGCGCAACGGCTGGAGCAGCGCACCACCTTCGACCTGGAGATGATCCAGGCCACCGGCTCCTGCGCCGGCATCGAGAACTACAGCCGCTACCTGACCGGCCGCCGGCAGGGCGAGCCGCCGCCGACCTTCTTCGAGTACATCCCGGAAAACGCCCTGCTGTTCGTCGACGAGAGCCACCAGACCGTGCCGCAGATCGGCGGCATGTACCGCGGCGACTACCGGCGCAAATTCACCCTGGCGGAGTATGGCTTCCGCCTGCCCTCGGCCATGGACAACCGCCCGCTCAAGTTCGAGGAGTGGGAGGCGATGCGGCCGGACACGGTGCACGTCTCGGCCACGCCCGGACCCTGGGAGATGGACCGCACCAAGGGCGTCTTCACCGAGCAGGTGATCCGCCCCACCGGCCTGATCGACCCGCCGGTGGAGATAAAGCCGGTTTCCAAGGACGGCTTTTCCCAGGTCGACGACGTGATCGACCAAGTGCGCCAGGTGGCCGCCCAGGGCTATCGCGCGCTCATCACCGTCCTCACCAAGAAGATGGCCGAGGACCTCACCGAATACATGCACGAGCAGGGCCTGCGGGTCCGCTACATGCACTCCGACGTCGACACCCTGGAGCGGATCGAGATCATCCGCGACCTGCGCCTGGGCGCCTTCGATGCGCTGGTCGGCATCAACCTGCTGCGGGAGGGCCTCGACATCCCAGAGTGCGGGCTGGTGGCCATCCTCGACGCCGACAAGGAAGGCTTCCTGCGCTCGGAGACCTCACTGATCCAGACCATCGGCCGCGCGGCGCGCAACGTCGACGGCCGGGTCATTCTCTATGCCGACCACATCACCGGCTCAATGGAACGCGCTATGGCCGAGACCCAGCGCCGGCGGGAAAAGCAGGAGCAGTATAATACCGAGCACGGCATCACGCCGGCCAGCATCAAGAGCCGCATCAAGGACATCCTGGCGAGCCCCTACGAGCGGGACCGGGTCACCGTGCCGGTGGGCGTGGCGGAGGATGGCGCCAAGCCCTTCCTGGGCGACAACTTCAAGGCCACCCTGCGCGACCTGGAGGGCCGTATGCGCGCCGCGGCGTCGAACCTGGAGTTCGAGGAGGCCGCCCGGCTACGCGACGAGATCAAGCGGCTGAAGATGCTCGACCTGGAGTTCGCCAACGACGTGATGACCACGCCGGGCGAGGCGGTCGACCACGGGGCGGTGAAGCGCGTGAAGGCCGAAGCCCGGGCCGAGGCCGCCGAGCGGTTCCGCAAAGGGAAGCGGTAGCTCGCCGCTAGCGTCCCGATTCCGAAGTTCGCAAGCACCGCGGCACGCTCTGGCGAACTTCGGAATCGAGGAGGACGCTGGCAAGTCTATGTTTCTAGTGTGCTGCCTCCGGCCCGACGACGACGACCCGCATCCGATAGACCTCGGTCGCCACGGCCGCGGCCAGCAGGGCCATCAGGCTGCCCAGGGGGGCGGCGGCGACATTGCTCAACAGCGGGTTCTGCGCGCGCGTCAGCATGATCACGATGAAGTTGAGGATGAGGACCGGCGCGCCGAGCAGGATCGCCGCCATGGCGTAGCGCAGCACCAGGCCGCGCATCAGCCGCCAGGACCGCGCCGGAGTCATCTCCGCGTCGCCGATCAGGCGGCCGATCGGCCACAGCGTCAGCCGCAGGCCCGCCAACGCCGCCGCCACGGTGGCGGCCAGGACCAGCGCAGTGACGCCGGCATGGCTCGTGAGCAGCGCAGGAGCCGCGCCGGGCGCCGGGATCTGGATCATCGATGCCACGATGTCCGGAATCGAAGCGAGAGCGGCGACAATGCCGGCATAGGCCAGGAGGCCGCCGTCGGGACGCCACGCCTCCCGGCCGCGGCCGAGCATGACCCGGATGGCGATCCCGGTCACCAGGCCCGCGGCCAGATTCTGGACCGCCGCCGCCGCCAGCTGACCGACGCCGGTCTGCAGCGCCGTGGCCGTCGCGCTGGTCTGCACCGCCGCCGTCCCGGCGCGCAACACGCAGACCAGCGTGAGGCACGACCACAACGGCCAGATACGGCCCATGGCAGCCCACAGGTTGGCCAAGGCGCCTGAGGCCAGCGCCTCCGCCCCCGGTTTCTCCACCATGTCCGCGTCGTAAGCCTGGATGCTCATCGCTGGGCCCTGCTCCGCAATTTCGGCGCGGAGTCTGCGGCTTAGGCCTTCATGCCCGCTTAAGGGACGTGGTCAATCCGCCGGTAGCCATGCCGGCGGTCGGCGCTGTCGATGCTGAGCGGATCAGGCGGTCGCACGGCCGACCCGTTTCAGTCCGCCGCCGTCGTCGTGGCGCCGAATCCCCACCTCGCTGACAAGCGGCGCCGTTCATGCATCAGTCATGGAACCTGTGGTGGTCTCGTCCGTATTCGAGACATCAGGCCGGACGTCCTGGCGCGCGTTCATAGTGAACGCCGGGCAGTCCCAAGACCTGGGGCGAACTTTTGAGGTATAACCGAATGAGCCCTTCTCTCAGCGTGGTCGCCAACAACGACCTGAACGCCACGAAAACAGAAACCGTCGCCGAACGGGTGCGCAAGCTGCAGGCCGAGGCCCGCCAGCTGGCCAAGGATCACATCCACGCCCTGACTGCGGCCATGTCCGACGTCGAGCGGATGGCGGCCGAGATCGCTGAAGGCGGCGACGCCTATCCGGCCGGCGTGCGCGACCTCGCCCGCCGCTTCGTCGACGACTGCGAAGCCCGTGTCCAGACGCTGGAAGCCATCACCGCCCGCGCCTACTGAGGTCTGGGTGCCCGTCGCGGCCGGCGGCGTCCCGTCGCGGGACGACGGCCGGCCGGCGACCTTCCACGCGGGGCGCACGCGCGCCGCCGCTCCGTCGCGCAGGTCTTTGGCGCGGGATGCGGCGTTAACCTCGATCCCACAGTGGAACTACATCACCAGATTCCCGAATTCCTTGCTGCGGCGGAGCCAAGCCGCCGCGTAACCGCAGATGGGGGTCAGGCGCAGGCCTTTGGCCCGCGCCTCAGCGCCGAGCGCCGCCATCAGGCGGCCCGCCGCGCCCGTGCCGCGCAGCGCCGGCGGGCTCTCCACATGGTCGATGTAGAGCCGCTCGCCCGAACGGCGGTAGTCGGCCCAGGACGTCAGACCCTGCTCGTCCATCTCGTAGCGGGCGCCGGTGTCGCGCAGGTCGGGCATCGTGGTTCTCCAAGGGCCGGTTCACGGCTAGCCTCCGCCAAACTGGGCATCGGGGCGAGAGGTTCAAGATGAAACGCGCGATAGGGATTTTGGCCGTGGCGCTGCTGGCGCTGGCGGCGTGCCAGCGGAAGACGCAAACCGCTGCGGCTACCGGCGCCGCCGCGCCGGCTGCGGCCATGGCGCCGGCCAGGCCGGTCGCGCCCCTGGCGCCGCCGCCACGCAGGCCCGGCCTCTGGGACCAGAAGCTCTCCACGGGCCAGATGCAGCAATCGACGAAGATCTGCCTGGATCCGGCGACCGACCGGCAGATGGCCTGGTGGGGCTCCCAGGCTCCGGGGGCGAGCTGCGCCGAGCAGAAGATCACCCCGCACGCGGGCGGCGGCTGGAACTTCCATTCCGTCTGCAGATCGCCAGGCGTCGGCACGACCACCTCCGATGGGACGGCGACGGGCGACTTCGCCTCGCACTATAAGGTGGAGGTGACCTCGACGACGGTCGGCGGGCCGATGCCCCAGGCCAACGGGACGCACAAGATCGGCATCGAGGCGACCTGGCAGGGCCCCTGCCCCACCGGCATGCGGCCAGGCGACATGCAGATGCCCGGCGGCCTACGGATCAATATGAACGACCTGATGTCGGGCAGGCGCGCGCCGGCCAAGGCTCTGCGCGACCGGGCGCCGTAACAGCGCCCGAGGACGGCCCGGCTCGCCGGGTCAGGCCAGTTCCACCGCCATGGCTGTGGCTTCGCCGCCGCCGATGCAGAGGCTGGCGACGCCCTTCTTTCCCCCGCGGGTCTCGAGCGCGTTCAAGAGGGTGGCGAGGATTCGAGCGCCGCTCGCGCCGATCGGGTGGCCGAGCGCACAGGCGCCGCCGTTGACGTTGAGCTTGGCGCGGTCAAGGCCGAGATCGCGCTCGGCGATCATCGCCACCACGGCGAAGGCCTCGTTGACCTCGAACAGGTCGACGTCGTTCACAGACCAGCCGGCGCGCTTGAGCACCTTCTGGATGGCCGGCGCCGGCGCAGTGGTGAACTGGCTGGGCTCGTGGGCATGGGCGGCGTGGGCCGCGACGCGGGCGACGATGGTCATGCCGAGCTTTCGCGCCACGCTTTCACGCGTCATCACCAGCGCCGCGGCGCCGTCGCTGATGGAGGAGGCGTTCGCCGCGGTGATCGCGCCATCCTTGGCGAAGGCGGGCTTCAGCGTCGGGATCTTCGCCGGGTCGGCCTTCATGGGCTGCTCATCCTGCTCGATCAGCACCGCGCCTTTTCGAGTCACCACCTCAAAGGGGACGATCTCACGGGCGAAGGCGCCGCTCTCGGTGGCGGCCTTGGCGCGCGTCAGCGAACCGATGGCGAACTCGTCCATGGCTTCGCGGGTGAACTGGTACGACTTGGCCGTCTCCTCGGCGAAGGAGCCCATCAGGCGGCCGGGCTCATAGGCGTCCTCGAGGCCGTCCAGGTACATGCTGTCGTAGGCGGTGTCGTGGCCGATACGGGCCCCGGCGCGGTGGTTCTTCAGGAGGTACGGCGCGTTGGTCATGCTCTCCATGCCCCCCGCCACGATCACGTCGACGGAGCCGGCGGCGAGCGCATCGTGCGCCATGATCGCAGCCTGCATCCCTGAGCCGCACATCTTGTTGACCGTGGTGGCCTCGACGGACTTCGGCAGCCCAGCCCCTATCGCCGCTTGGCGGGCCGGCGCCTGGCCGAGGCCCGCGGGCAGGACGCAGCCCATGACGATCTGCTCGATGGCGTCAGGCGAGGCGCCCGAGCGTTCGACGGCGGCGCGGACGGCGGCCGAGCCGAGCTCGGTGGCCCTCACGGGCGCGAACACGCCCTGGAAACCGCCCATGGGCGTGCGGGCATAGCTGGCAATGACGACGGGGTCGGAGGTGGTGTTGTTCATGGCCGCGATATAGGCGTCCAAACCCGGCCTTGTCATCCCAGGCGCGTCACGAGTGCTTGTGGTTGAGGCCCTTCAGGGTCTCGGCCAGGCGCGCTTCCTTGCCAATCTTGCCGCCCTTTTTGGCCGCCGCGTGCAGCTTGGCGGCGGGGATATTCTCGTCTTTGGGCACATGCAGGGCTTCGTGCAGGCCGCCTTTCTTCTTGGTCGCGCCGGCGATCCACTTCTTCGTCTCGGCCATGGGTTATCTCCTTCCGGGGGAGAACACGCAAAGCCGCTCAGAGGTTCGCGCGCACCGCGCTGGCGATGAAGCCGCCGCCCAGCACGCGGGACGTGTCCTCCGGGGCGTAGAGGGCGCAGGCCTGGCCGGGGGCGACACCCTCTTCCGACGCATTGAACAAGACGCCGGGCTGGCCTTCGACGAGCGTCAGGCGGCCGGCGACCGGCTCGCGAGTGGAGCGGACGCGGGCCAGGATCGGGCGCGCGGCGGCGCAGGCTGCCGCCATGGACGGGCCATCGCCGATCCAGTTGATTTCCCCCAGCACCAGGGCCGAGGTCAGCAGCGCCTCGCGCGGCCCGACGACCACCTGGCGGGCCCGGGCATCGATACGGACGACGAACAGCGGGTCGCCGACCGCGACGTTCAGGCCGCGACGCTGGCCGATGGTGTAGCGGGTGACGCCTTCGTGACGGCCGAGCACGCGCCCGTCCATGTGGACGATGTCGCCAGGCTCGGCGCCGTGCGGACGCAGGCGGTCGATGACCGTGGTGTAGCGGCCTTCGGGGACGAAGCAGATGTCCTGGCTGTCCGGCTTGTCGGCGACGGCCATGCCCAGCTCGGCGGCGGCGGCGCGCACCGCGGACTTCGGCAGGCCGCCGAGCGGAAAGCGCAGGTAGGCGAGCTGCTCGGCCGTAGTGGCGAACAGGAAATAGCTCTGGTCCCGGGCGGGATCGGCGGCGCGATGCAGTTCCGCGCCGGCGGGGCCGACCCTGCGGCGGACATAGTGCCCCGTCGCCATCGCGTCGGCGCCCAGGTCGCGGGCGACGTCCAGCAGGTCGCGGAACTTCACCGTCTGATTGCACCGGATGCAGGGGATCGGCGTCTCCCCGCGCAGGTAGGCGTCGGCGAACTCCTCTATGACCTGTTCCTTGAACCGGCTCTCGTAGTCCAGGACGTAGTGCGGGATGGACAAGCTCTCGGCGGCGGTGCGCGCGTCGTGGATGTCCTGGCCGGCGCAGCAGGCGCCCTTCTTCTGGATCGCCGCGCCATGGTCGTAGAGCTGCAAGGTGACGCCCACCACGTCATAGCCCGCCTTGGCCAGCAGCGCCGCGGTCACCGTCGAGTCGACTCCACCCGACATGGCGGCCACGATGCGGGCGCCGGCGGGCAGCCGCCCGGCGTCCCGCGCGGCGGCGATCAGGCCTTCGCTCAAGGTGGCCGGTGGGAGAACGGGCGCGTTCATGGCCGCCTATCTAGCGGTTCGCCCCCCCCTTTACGAGGGGCGGGCTATCGGAGAAGCGACAGCAGGGAGGAGCTCTGCATCGCCTGCAGCACCTTGGCCGAGGCCTGTACCGAGAGCTGAGCGTTGGCCAGGTCGGTGGCGGCCTTACCCATGTCCGCGTCGGTGATATTGCCGATCATCCCGGTCAAGGTGTTCTGCTGGGTCACCAGGTTGGTTTTCACGTCGTCCACCTGCTTTTGAACGAGGCCGTTCTGGGCGGTGGCGGTGGTCAGGTTGGTGGCGATCCCAGCCCAGTTGGTCATCTGGGTGGTCAGGAACGCAGTCTGGGCGGCGGTGAGCTGGCCGTTCAGCGGACCCGAGCCGCTCTGGTCGAAGGCCTGCAGCGCCTGGAACGCGGCCATCATCGGCGTTCCGAGGTCGCTGGCCAGCTGGCCGGTGGTGACGGTGGTGGAATCGTCGAGCTTGGCCTGCACCTTGTTGTTGTCGTTCTGGAAGAAGCTGGCGATCGGCGGACCGGCGGTCAGGTCGCTGAGCTGGGTGGCGGTGACGGGCTGGGTGGTGATCTGGCTGCCGGCGAACAGGTACTTGCCGTCGTACTGGACGTTGAGGTTGCTCACCGCCGTGTGAAACTGGCCCTGCACCACCTGCATCAAGGTATCGGCGCTGCCGCTGGCCAGCGCGTCGGCGATCGCCTGGCGCACAGCGGTCGCGGAGCCGGCAACGCTGCTGAGCGCCTGGTCCTGGGTGCTCAGCTTGGCGGCGATCTGGCCGGTCTGGGCTTGGTAGCCGGTGATCCGGGCGTCCACGGACTTCATGGCCGTCAGCGTTTCGGCCTGCGTGGCGAAGGCCTTCAGGTCGTTGCCGTTTTTGGTCGAGGAGACGCGGTTTTCGGCGTCCACCTGGCGATTTTCGGCGGCCATCAGGTTGGCCAGGATGGCGGAGTAGTTTCCGGCGGTGGAGACGCGGTCGACCATGGTCGGGTCCTTCTAGACGGCAGATCAGGTGATCAGGGCGGCGAGGACATCGAAGAGGTCCTTCGTGGCCTGAATCATCCTGGCGTTGGCGGTGTAGGCCTGCTGATAGGTGGTGAGGTGGATCAGCTCTTCGTCGATGTTGACGCCCTCCACCGACTGGCGGCGGGCGTCGGCCTCGGTCTGGACGGCGGTGGCGCTGGCGGATTGGCTGCTGGCCGTGGCGGCGTCCCGGCCGATGGAACCGCCGAACTGTGCGGCGTACTCAGTCAGCGACATGTTCACGGCGCCCAGGTCGCCCGCCGCCTTGAACAGCGTCGAGGCCTGACCGGCCTGAGAGAGCGCCAGCGCGCCCGACCCGTCGCCCGGGGTGATCGCCGACTGGCCGGCGGCCACCCCGAGGTCGAGAGTCCCGAGGGCGAGCTTCGTCGGGTCAGCCGCCACGGCCGGATCGACCTGGTAGCTTCCCGCCCGCGTCGAACGCGCGCCGGCCCCGAGGCCGAACAGCTGGCTGATCGAAGGCCCGCCGGCGCCGCGCTGGGTGGCGTCCGCCACCACGGAAATCTGGGCGTTTTGCGGCGACGCGCCCGTGAAGGTCAGCGCGCCCTGGGCATCCAGGGCGAAGGCCCCATAGAGCCCGACTCCGGTGGCGTTGTTGTTGAGCGAATTGATGAGGTCGCTCATCGCCGGGCTGCCGGCGGGCGGCACGGAGACCGTCACGTCGCGGATCGGATTGCCGTTGGGCGTGGAGAGCCGAAGCGTGATCTGGCCGCCGGGCGTGAAGCCGTTGGCGTCGGCGGAGGTCAGCCCGGTGTCGTAGGTCGACGCCCCCGTCGAGGTGACCAGGTCGTTGAGGCCGAAGAATTGCGAGAAACCCTGGCCGATCTTCTGCGACGTGCCCTCGCTCACCGCCACGCCGTTGGAGCCGGTGGCCGAGACCGACAGCGCGCCGTTGGCGAAGCTCGCCGTCCCCGACGGGCCCAGGCTGGCATTGAGCTGCGCCAGGAAGGTGGCTGGGGTGAAGGCCGCGCCCGCGCCGCCGTTCACGCTCATCGTCCCCGCGGTGAAATCGATGGCGACGCTCCTCTGCACCACGCCCGAGGCGTTGGTGATCGCCACCGTGGTCTGACCGGAAAAGCCGCTGACCGCGGTCGGCAGGTCGAGGCCGGTGTTGCGGCCGGTGAGCGTCGTGGGCGGCGGAGAGGCGGTCGAAGCGTTGTGCGCGGCGTTCAGCTGCTGGGCCGTGCGCGAGACAAACTCGCCCAACTGGTCGGAAAGGCCAGGCAGCTTGACGTTGCGCAGGTCCAGCAGCCCGCGGAGTTCGCCGCTGCTCACGGTGATCGGGACGGGCGTCGGCGACGCGCCGGGCGTCGTGGCCGTGATGTAGCCCGGGGTCGCGCCACCGGCGCTGTAGGCCAGCTTCGCCGCCCCGCCGCCGGCCAGCAGCACGCCCTCCGTCGAGCGAATATTGACGCCGCCTTGGTCGCGGGCGCTGACGTTCACGTTCATCAGGCCGGAGAGCTGGTTGAGGAGTTGGCTCTGAATGTTCTCCGAACCAGTAGAATCGCCGCCCGTTACCTTGGCGCGCGCGATGTCGGTGTTCAGGCCGTCGATCTGCGTCAGCAGGGTGTTGACCTGGTCCACGCCGTCGCTCACCTGGGCGTCCAGCGTCTTGCCGAGCGCGGAGAGCTGGGTGTTGATCCGGGCGGCGTCGCCCAGGAAATTTCCGACGGAGTTGACCGCCTGGCTGCGCAGCAGCGTCGACGAGGGGTCGTTGGCCAGGCTCGCGAAGTTGGCCGAGATGCCGTCCGGCAGATTGAAGAAGTAGCCGGCGCCCGTCGGGTCGCCGAACAGGCTCTGGGCGCTATCAAGGTACTGCGAATAGACGCTGTACCGGCTGGAATCGGCGCCGGCCGTCAGGCTGGCCGTCTGCAGGTATTGATTGGTGACGCGCGTGACGCCGGTGACGTCGACCCCGGCGCTCTGGCCCCCCACCACCTGCTGCTGCTGGACGATGGTCTTGCGGGTGTAACCGGGCGTGTTGACGTTGGCGATGTTGTCGGACACCGCGTTCAGGCCCGCCTGGGCGGCCTGCAGCCCCGACGTTGCGGTCAGCAAGGCGACGCTGAGGGACATCGTCTTTAGGTCCCCGCCCGGCAAAGGCTGACGCATGGCCCGGCGGATTCTGCCGGGGCCAAGCTTAACGTCCGCGCGGCGGGTCCGAAAATCTCATTTGTTTTCAACATGGTCCCTCTCTGGACCCAATGAGGTCGCAAACTCACGCGCAAGACCGGCGCCAGCTTGGGAGGGTTTGCGGGGCGGGGATCGCCAGAGAGCCGCCGGGGCGGCAGGAAACGCCCATCGCGACCTGATCGGCTCGGCAATTTCCGCTCTCGGCGAGGGCGCGGCCCTCTCCCTGGAATGGCTGTTCTCTTCATAAAAACAGCCGCTTGCCCGGTTGGCGCAAAGGTTGCGTCAAGTGGCCCGAATGATCCTGACGCAGCACGCGTCCGCCCTTCACCTCATCCCAAGGCGTCCCAAGCGTATGTCCGCCCCCGCGATCAGTCCTGCCCCCTCGCCAACCCCTGCCCCAGGCGGCGGTGCGACGGGCGGCGCGCAAACCGGCCAGACGCACGGGTCGCCTACGGGCTTCGACGCCATTTTGACGACGCTCCAGGGCGCCGACGTGGCGACAAATGCGCCCGCCGGCGCGCCCGCCAAGCCTAACGGCAAGGCCGGCGCGAAGGCCGCCGCCGATGACGGTAAGGCCAAAGACAAGACGGCAGGCGACGACAAGGCCGCGGCGGCCGACGCAGCCGCCAGCCCGGCCGCCCCTGATACAGGCCTCAGCCTGATCCTGGTCCCCGCGGTCGCCTTGCCGGCCGTCGCGATCCAGCCCGCCGCAGCGCAAACGGCCAAGGGCGCCGCCGCGGCCCAGCCGGCTGCAGCTGGCGTCGTCGACAAGTCGATGGCCCAGACCGCCGCCAAGACGCTCGCCCAGCTGGCCGGCGGCTTGGGCCCCGGCGCCGAAGCCGGGAAAACCCAGGCCGACGCAGCTGCTGTTGCCGCCACGGCCAAGGCCGCTGGGAACGCCGCGACCGATGCGTCAGCGACCGCCAAGGTCGATTCTGCCGTCGCCGCCAACGCCGAGGGCGTCCAGACGCCGCAGCCGACCCCGCCGGCGGCGGCCGCGGCTCCTGCACTCCCGGCGTCTCCCGCGCCGCTGGCGCCGGCCGCGCCGACTGCGCCGAGCATCGCCGCAAACACCGCCGCCAACACCGCCGCCGTCGCTCTTGCGCCGCCCCCCGTTGCGGAAGCGAAA
Source organism: Caulobacterales bacterium (assembly GCA_044445675.1). Taxonomy (GTDB): domain Bacteria; phylum Pseudomonadota; class Alphaproteobacteria; order Caulobacterales; family Caulobacteraceae; genus Phenylobacterium. Next base: position 26,114 of record JBIOED010000020.1, read on the forward strand.
GCCGCCGCTCCCGCGGGCGCCAAGGACAAGGCGCCGGGGCCGAAGGCCGTCGCCCGCCTTGATGTCACGAACGGTCCCGCCACGCCGGGCGCCACCGCCGCCTTGACCGCAAAGGCGGCCGACGCCGTGCAGCCTGTCTCCGGCGGAACGCCCAAGGGCGGCCCGGATGACAATGCGCCTCACGCGCCCGCGCTCGACGCCAAGGCCGATGCCGCCGCGGCCACGCCGACCCCGGCGGACCCGGCCACCGCCGCCACGACCACGCCCGCCACCCTGGTCCAGGCCGCCGCGGTCGCGGTGCGAGGCGCGCCGCAGACGGTCGCCAACCTCGCCGCCCAGATCGTCAGGAAACTGGACGGTCGCTCCAGCCAGTTCGACGTGCAACTCGATCCCGCCGGCCTGGGCAAGGTGGACGTGCGTATCGCCATCGGCGCCGACGGCCGGATGAGCGCGGCCATGTCCTTCGATACCCCGCAGGCCGCCGCGGAGTTGAAATCCCGCGCCGGCGAGCTGCATCAGGCGATGGCGCAGGCCGGCTTCGACCTCTCAGGTGGCATGTCCTTCGATGTGGCCAGCGACCGCGGCCAGGGCGGACAGGGGCAAAACCAACAGCCGGACGCCGGCGCCGCCTTTCGGGGCCGCGCCTTCCAGGCCGCGCTCGACACCACCGCCGACGCCGTAGCGGGCCCGCAATTCACCCACCGGCGCTCTGCGCTTGCCGGCGTCGACATCCGGATATGAGGACATCATGAGCGTCACATCCACGTCCCCGGCCACGACGCCCCCCGCCACCGCGCCCGCCGCCAAGCCCGACGCCACCCAGCAGGGCATCGCGAGCCTGACCGACAATTTCAACACCTTCCTCAGCCTGCTCACTACGCAGCTGAAGAACCAGGACCCGACCTCGCCGCTGGATTCGAACCAGTTCACCCAGCAGCTGGTGCAGATGACCGGCGTGGAGCAGCAGCTCAACGCCAACAACCTGCTGAAGCAGGTGGTGGCCAACACCTCCAACGGCATCTCCACTGCGGTCACCCTGATCGGCAAGAGCGTCAAGGCAGTCAGCGATACTGCGAACCTGACCAACGGCCAGGCGCAGTGGACCTACAACCTGCCCAGCAGCGCCTCGGACCTGAAGGTCCAGGTGCTCGATTCTGCCGGCAACGTCCTGCACGCAGAGGCGCCCACGAATCTAGCGGCCGGCGACCACGCCTTCAGCTGGAACGGCAAAGACCTCAGCGGGAAGCAACTGCCGAACGGCGGGACCTACACGCTGCGCGTGACGGCCACGGACGCGACGGGCGCGACGCTCGCCTCGACCAACTACGTGGAGGGCGTCGTCACCGGCGTCACCCAGGCCAACGGTGCGACCTCCATAACCGTCAACGGCGGCCCGGTGGACTGGTCGAAGGTCGTCTCCGTCGATCTGACCGCCCCGACCACAACCGCGGCCAACCCCACCACGCCGGCGGCGTCATGAGCCGCCGCCCCATGAACCCGGACGGCAAAACGCCGTCTTCCGCGACCGCTTCGCGAAGGCCGATCAGCGCCCGCAGCCCGCGGCAACCTTGGAAAGAACGGAACGAACCATGAGCATCAATTCAGCACTGCTCGCCGGGGTCTCCGGCTTGGTGGCCAACTCCTCGGCGTTGGCCGCGGTCTCCGACAACATCGCCAACGTCAACACCACCGCTTACAAGCGCAACCAGGTGGATTTCTCCACCATGGTGACCTCCCAGGCGGTCAAGGGCGAATACTCCGCCGGCGGCGTCGCGGGCGTGACCAGGAGCTTCGTCAGCCAACAAGGCCTGATCCAGGCCGCCGCTTCGACGACCGACCTTGCGATCAACGGCGACGGCTTCTTCGTAGTGGCCACAAAGGGCGCGGGGCTGACCGCGGCCGATCCGCGGGAATTCACCCGCGCCGGCGCCTTTCAGCCCGACGCCAGCGGCTTCCTGGTCAATGACGCGGGGCTCTACCTGCAGGGCTGGCCCGTGCAGGCCGACGGCACGTTCAACGCCGATCCTTCGGACATCAGCAAGCTCCAGCCGATCAACGTCAAGAACCTCGGCGCGGCGGTCGAGGCGACCACCAATGCCGGCGTCACCGCCAACCTAGACCAGAGAACGGCGGTTGGCGCGGGCGCCCCCACCTACAACGCCGCAACCAAGAGCATGGCCGCCTTCGCCGCCACGGGGGTGGGCACCGCGCCGGATGCGCCGCCGATGGAGCTGAGCGTCATCGACTCGGTGGGCGGCGTCCACAAGATCGCGGTGGCTTTCGAGAAGACCAGCACGCCCAACCAGTGGAACGCGGAAATCTATGCCGTCCCGGCCACCGACGTCACTACCACGCCCAACGGCCAGATAGCCTCTGGCACGGTGGTGTTCGACACCAGCGGCGCCATCCTGCCGAGCTCGACGCTGCCGATGACGATCTCCCCGGCTTGGGCGGCCGGCCTGGGCATCGCCCCGCAGTCGATCAAACTGGATTTGTCGAAACTGACCCAGCTGGCTTCCGCGTCGACGGTCAATTCCGTGAGCTCGAACGGCGCGAGCGCCGGCAACATCGTGGGCGTCCAGGTCAGTTCGGACGGCGTGGTCTCGGCGCAGTTCGACAACAGCCAGGTCCGCAAGATAGCCCAGGTCGCCGTCGCCACCTTCCCCAACAGCGACGGCCTCCAGGCGATCAGCGGCAATGCCTACGGCGGCGCGCTGGCGGCCGGTCAGATGACCCTCAAGATGGCGGGGACCGGCGGGGCGGGGAAGATCTCCCCCTCCAGCCTCGAAGCGTCGACCGTCGACCTGTCTACTGAGTTCACCGGCCTGATCACCACCCAGAAGGCCTATTCAGCTTCATCAAAGATCATCACCACCGCGGACACGATGCTGGATGAGTTAATCAATATTATCCGATAACTGAGGTCTTAACCCAGTTTAACCAAGTGTAAAATCCACAATGTCTCGAATTAATACATAAGGGTGAAATGATTATGGGCTCATTCACTAATACGATTCAGCGGCTGTTAGGAGCCGTGTCGTATTGTTCTCATCGACAATGATGGTGGGAAGGGCGTAAAGCCATGTTGCAGCAACAGCAGACGCGCACGAACAGCCGCGGGGAGTCCTACGTGATCGGCCCCACGGGCGCGCCGTTGACGCTGAGGGACCTTCCTCCGCCGGATACCGGCCGGTGGGTGATCCGCCGCAAGGCCGAGGTCGTCGCCGCGGTTCGCGGCGGCTTGCTCTCGCTCGAAGACGCCCTTGAGCGCTATCGCTTGACCTCGGAAGAGTTCCTCGCCTGGCAAAGGTCCATCGACCGCCACGGCCTCGCAGGCCTGCGCACCACGCGTCTCCAGCAATATCGCTGAGCCGCTCGGCTTTCCCCGAAAAAGACTTCCAGAAGCCGCAGCCGCGCCCTCTTGGGGCGCGGCCGTTTCTATTCCTCGGGCGCCGCGCCTTCGACCTCGTCGATCAGGCGCCTGGCGAGTTCGACCTCGCTCTCCGGTAGCATCAGCCGACTGGGAAGCGCCCCCGGATAGGGCGAGACGCCGCCGAAGATGAAGGGATGCAGGTCCGCTTCCTCCAGGATAGCCTTCAGGAAGCTGAGCCGCACCGGATCGCGGGTTTCGAGGATGGCGATCATCAGCGCACCTCGCCCGCCCGGTGGAACGGCATCGCGTGCGCCACGCCGGACAGCCGCCGCACCGTCACGGTGATCCGCTCGCGCTCGCCCGCGTGGCGCTCCACCAGCAGCCGCGCGACCTGGACGTCGTCCTGGAAGGCGTAGCCCTTGATCGCGTCGAGGATCGCCTTGGCCAGGTTGTCGAGGTCCAGCCATGGTGGATCGCCGACATATTCCATTTGGATCTCCACGGCGAATTCCCCGCCATCCGCCCCCCATGGGGGCGGCTGATGAAGAGCGTTCCGGGGCGCGATCGACCCGGGGCCAGGCAGCGACCCGCGCCAGGCCTTGCGGAAGAACTCGTAGATCAGGGGCTTGTAGTATTTGGCCTGGCTGGTGAGGCCGTCGACCACGATCTCCATGACGCCTTCGGCCTCGCGGGCGCGGACCTTGCCGTGCTGGGTCCAGGCGCCCTCCACCTGGATCGCTAAAGCCGCTCGACCTTCACCGCCGTGCCGTAGCAGAGCACCTCGGTGATGCCGTCCATGATCTCGTTGGCGTCATAGCGCATGGCGATCACCGCATCGGCTCCGGCGCGCGGGGCGTGCTCGACCATCAGGTCGTAAGCCTCCTGCCGGGCGTGCTCGGCGAGGTCGGTGTAGATCGACAGGTTGCCGCCGAAGATCGACTGGATGGCCCCGCCCAGGTTGCCGACCACGCTGCGCGAGCGGACGGTGACGCCCCGCACCATGCCGACGTGGGCGCTGATCCGGTATCCGGCGAGGTCGTTGGTGGTGGCGACGAGCATGGGTTTGGCTCCGGCTTGACCCCTTGTATATCGCCCAGCTTGGCCGCGCGCCACGCCCGTTGCGGAGGGCCGGCGTGGCGGCTAGACCCGCGCCATTGCCCACAGGACGCCCGCGATGACCGCCACCCGCACCGAGACCGACACCTTCGGCCCCATCGAGGTCGTCGCCGACCGCTATTGGGGGGCCCAGACCCAGAGGTCCGTGCAGAACTTCAAGATCGGCTGGGAGAAGCAGCCCATCCCGATCGTCCGCGCCCTGGGCGTCATCAAGCGCGCCGCTGCGGAGGCAAACCTCGCGTTGGGCCGGATCGAACCCCGGATCGCCGAGGCGATCGTCGCGGCCGCCCAGGAGGTGATCGACGGCAAGCTCGACGACCACTTCCCGTTAGTGGTCTGGCAGACGGGCTCCGGCACCCAGTCCAACATGAACGCCAACGAGGTGATCTCGAACCGCGCCATCGAGATGCTGGGCGGCCAGATGGGCTCGAAGGCGCCCGTCCACCCCAACGACCACGTCAACATGAGCCAGTCGTCCAACGACACCTATCCGACGGCCATGCACATCGCCTGCGCCGAGCAGGTGGCGCGCAGCGTGATGCCGGCGCTGGAGCACCTGCACGCGGCGCTGAACGCCAAGTCCGACGAATTCGCCCACATCATCAAGATCGGCCGCACCCATACCCAGGACGCCACTCCGCTGACGTTGGGCCAGGAGTTCGGCGGCTATGCCCACCAGACGGCGATGTCGACCCGGCGGCTGAAGGAGACGCTCTACGGCCTCTATGAACTGGCGCAGGGCGGCACGGCGGTCGGGACCGGCCTGAATGCTCCCATCGGCTTTGCGGAAAAGGTCGCCGAACGGATCGCGGCGATCACCCGGCTGCCATTCGTGACCGCGCCCAACAAGTTCGAGGCCCTGGCCGCCCACGACGCCATGGTGTTCAGCCATGGCGCACTGACGGCGGCGGCGGCGGCGCTGTTCAAGATCGCCAACGACCTGCGGTTCCTGGGCTCGGGGCCGCGCGCGGGCTTCGGCGAACTGGCTCTGCCGGAGAACGAGCCGGGGTCCTCGATCATGCCGGGCAAGGTCAACCCGACCCAGGCCGAGGCCCTGACCATGGTCTGCGTGCAGGTCATGGGCAACCAGACGGCGATGGGCTTCGCGGGCTCGCAAGGGCACTTCGAGCTCAATGTGTTCAACCCGGTGATGGCCTACAACTTCCTGCAATCCTGCCGCCTGCTGGCCGACGCGACGGTCTCGTTCACCGACAACATGGTGGTCGGAATCAAGGCCCGTGAAGACAACATCCGCCACAACCTCGAGCGCTCGCTGATGCTGGTGACCGCGCTCGCCCCCACCATCGGCTACGACAACGCCGCCAAGATCGCCAAGACCGCCCACAAGAACGGCACGACCCTGCGCGAGGAAGCCGTCGGCGGCGGCTATGTGACCAACGAGGATTTCGACCGGCTGGTGCGGCCGGAAAACATGATCGG